>NZ_CP018335.1:2227176-2545344 GCF_001902295.1 Clostridium kluyveri
CTGATTTTTATAAATTAAGATCATTTGAGATAGAAAGCATACAGAAAAACATTACTCCTAAATGGCGCGGCAGAAAATATCCCACAATATACGATATTAATATATCATTAGAAAGGTATAAGCTATCATTACTTAATTATGTAATTATTGATTCCAATTCCAGTAAAAAGGCTATAAATTGCTTGAAAATTTCATGGCTATATAGAGAGCTTGGAGATATAAAAAATGAGGAATTATTCAGGAAACAAGCTCTTATAGGACTTAAGGATGCGTACTTAAACGAACAACTTCCTGTATATGGTATGAATGGTTTTACAATCTTGTATTTAATAGGTGAATTAAATAGACGTTCAAGTAATTATGATGAAGCGTTAAGGTATCTAGGAGAGGTAATAACTTCCAAAAGTGCAAATAGGAAGATAAAAAATTTGGCAATAGATCAAAGAGATTTAATACGAGAAACATTAAAGAATAATGAAGAGAATAATACAAAAGATGTTGTGGAAAGCAAGAAAAAATCGGGTTTATTTTCAAAACTATTTAAACAAAGTTGAATTTAAGGCCGTGGAAATAATAAGGTTCAGATGGAGTTTTCTATCTCCATCCGAACCTTAAAATCACTCCCTCACCAATTCCCCTACTCCTTCAGAAAAAGTAGGATGAGGGTGAATTACATGGGCCATTTGTGAAAGAGTCATACCATTTACAATAGCCAATGTAAATTGACTTATTATATCCGTTGCTCTGGCACACATAAGTTGTGCCCCAATAATTTTTTCCGTTTCCTTTTCCGCAATCACCTTCATAAAACCTCTCTCTTGCATTGTCAAAACTGATTTTCCATTTGCCATCATTGGATATTTTTTAGCGATTACATCAATACCTGCCTCTTTTGCTTTATTAGCCGTAATACCTACTACAGCAATTTCAGGATTGGTATAGACACAACCTGGAATTACTTTTACATCTAAAGATTCTTCTTTTCCCATAATATGCCTAACTGCACAAAGTGCTTCAGAGGAAGCTGCATGAGCAAGCTGTATGCCCCCAATAACATCACCAATAGCATATATGGAAGGACAACTGGTTTTATAATATTTATCCACCGAAATCTTTCCTTTTTCTGTTTTAACAGCAAAATTTTCATCAAAAAGTCCTTCTGTACTAGGCTTTCTTCCAATTGCCACAAGCACACCATCTATTTCAATATGCTGTAATTTTTCCTTTTCTCTGTAGGTACACAGAATTTTTCCTTCTTGTGTTTGTTCTAGTTTTTCCACACTGGCAGATGTATGAATATCTACTTCCTGCTTTTTTAAAATCTGCTTCAGATTGGTACCAATTTCCCTATCCATATCAGGAAGAACCCGGTTCATTGCTTCAATAACCGTTACTCTGCACCCAAAAGCACTGTACAGGGATGCAAATTCCATTCCAATAACACCGCCGCCAATAATAACAAGGTGGTGAAACAAATCCTCTTTGTTTAAAAGTTCATAGCTTGTAACAACATTTTTCAATTGGATGCCAGGAATAGGAGGAATTGCGGCACTAGATCCCGAAGCTATAATAATTCGTTCTGCCTCAATAATCTTCTTTTCTCCATTTTCACTGACAGCTACTTGATGTGCATTAACAATCTTTCCTGAAGCATAAAAAACATCTACTTTATTTTTTTGAAGTAACATTTTCATGCCACTAGAAAGCTTATTTATCACTTCTTGCTTATATTGAAGCAAAGCAGGTACATTAAGCACAGCTTTTTCCACCTGTATTCCAAACTTTTTGCTTTCCTTTATTTCCTGATAAATACCTGCTAAATGTAATAAAGCTTTCATTGGAATACATCCCCTATTTAAACAAGTACCACCTAATTTATCTTTTTCAATAACTGCAGTTTTCATTCCGGATTTTGCTGCTTCAAGAGCTGCTGCACTACCTCCGGGTCCTGCCCCTATTACAATCAGATCATATTTATAAGCCATGTTTTTCTCCTTTACATATTGTCATGAATCAACATTCCTATATCTCTTGCAACAACCTGTTCCCATCCCTTTGCAAAATTTTTAGCCAGTATATCTTTTAACTGATTTTCCTCATAAGTGCATCCAATGAGTACTTTGGGAATTCTCAAAATCAATTCCTCATCCATGGCATCAGAAAATGCATTTAACGATTTTATCTTGCCCCCCTGAACTTGAAACTGCAGTTGTATATCTCCCCAATTAAAACGTGCACACATTTCATGCTGAAATTCAATTTTTCTTCCATATTTCCATTCCCAGGATTCAAACTTCTCCTTTAAAATTTCAAACTCTTCTTTTTCAATTTGGGACTCACTAATTTTTTCAGGATTTAATCCATACACTTCTCCAAAAGATTCTATAAGCTTCTCACACATAACATCTGTTGTAAGTGATGGACAAAGCTTTCTTAAATTTATCACTCTTGATTTTACAGAACTTACACTTTTAGATTGCAATTTTTCTTTTGAAACATTAAGATACTTAGACATATCTTCAGTATTTACATCAATCAAAAGTGTTCCATGATGATAACAAAAATCACCTGACTTATAAAATGCATTCCCCGAGAACTTTCTCCCATCTACTGTAATATCATTTCTTCCTGTTTTTTCTGCATTGATTCCCAGTTTTTTCACAGCTTCTATAATTACTTGAAGCTGCATATCTACATTATAGTTATCTTTTTTAACTGCAAATGTAAAGTTTAAATTACCCAAGTCGTGATATACGGCTCCTCCCCCAGACAATCTACGTACCAAATATCCTCCATCATCTTCAAGTTCTCCTACCTTACATTCCTTCCAGCAATTCTGATTTCTTCCTATAACTACCGTATGACAATTTTGCCACAGATATAAAATGCATTCATTATCTCCTACATGAAAGGTTAAATATTCTTCAAGGGCCAGATTTTCATAAGGATAAGTTCCCTTTCCCTTTATAAATAATAACTTCTCTACCATTTACAAGACGCCCTTTCTTGTATTATTTTTACTTTCCATGTAATACTGAAGTTTAGGTTTTGTAGCTGCTAGAACTTCATCAGGTCTTCGGACTACTGTATTATACGGATACTCATGAACCTTTTCTGGTGCTTCTTCTGCCTTTTTGTATATCTCTTTAAAAACAGAAATTGCCTCATCTAATGTTTCTTTTGTCTCAGTTTCCGTAGGTTCAATCATCAATGCCTCATGGACGATTAATGGAAAATATATGGTAGGTGGATGTACACCATAATCAAGGAGAGCTTTTGCTATATCCAGCGCTAAAACTCCATGTTCTTTTTTCATATTTTTCATAGTTACTACAAATTCATGCATACAGGTTCTATCGTAGGCCACATCATAACGATCAGATAGTTTTACTCTCATATAATTAGCATTTAATACTGCATTTTCAGCTGTTTCCAAAATACCGTCCTTCCCTAACATGATAATATAGGTAAGAGCTTTTACAACTACTTGAAAATTACCGTAAAATGATTTTACATCACCAATACTTTCTTCTGTCTTATGTAACATATAAGTATCATCTTCTTGTTTTACAACTATTTTTCCTGGAAGAAATTTTTTTAAAAAATCCTTGCAGCCTACAGGACCACTTCCCGGTCCTCCTCCTCCATGAGGTGCAGAAAATGTTTTATGTAGATTAATGTGTATAACATCAAACCCCATATCTCCGGGTCTTACAATTCCCATAACTGCATTTAAATTGGCACCATCGTAATAATTTAATCCTCCTGCTTCATGAACCATTTTAGTTATTTCCAGAATATTTTTATCAAATAAGCCCAAAGTGTTAGGATTAGTCAACATAAGTCCTGCAGTATCTTCTCCAAGTACCTCTTTTAATTTAACTATATCTACACATCCGTCTTTCCCTGAAGGAATACTAATTACCTTAAACCCTGCCATAGCAGCACTGGCAGGATTGGTTCCATGTGCTGAATCCGGTACTATAATTTTATCTCTTTTTTCGTCATTTCTACTTTCATGATAAGCTTTAATCAAAAGTAATCCTGTAAATTCTCCATGAGCACCTGCCGCAGGCTGCATGGTCATGGCATCCATTCCTGTTATTTCACATAAATACTTTTCTGCCATGTAAAGCAGTTTAAGACAACCCTGCACTGTATTTTCAGGCTGCAGAGGATGAATTTTTGTAAAGCCTGAAAGAGATGCTGTTTCTTCATTGATTTTGGGGTTATATTTCATAGTACAGGACCCAAGTGGATAAAATCCATCATTAACTCCATGTGCTCTTTTTGCCAGGCTGCTATAATGTCTGCTGATTTCACTCTCTGACAACCCCGGAAGACGCATTTCGTTTTGCCTAAGTGCGCAGTTTGGAATTACAGAAGGTACATCATTTTCAGGTAATATACTGGATTTTCTTCCCGTATTTCCTTTTTCAAATAACAATTTCATTTTTTCTGCATCTCCTTTACAATACCAACCAATTTATCCATATGAACCCTGGTATTTAATTCTGTGGTACACCATAGTATTTCTTTTTCTCCTATAGGAAGTCCTCCCAAAATGTTTTCCTTCTCCAATTTTTTAAGTATTTCATCTGCATTATTATCTGAAACTGTTACAAATTCATGAAAAAATTCCTGTGAATACTTTAATTTCAGTCCCACATTTTCCAGTTCCTTTTGCAAATAATGGGCCTTTGAGGTACATTGAGTGGCCGTTTCTCTTATGCCTTCACTTCCCATAACTGCCATGTAAACTGATGCTGTCATTGCGCATAGTGCCTGATTGGAACAAATATTGGAACTTGCCCTCTCTCTTTTAATATGCTGTTCTCTTGCCTGCAGCGTCAGCACAAAGGCTCTTTTTCCATCCATATCTACAGTTTCCCCTACAATACGTCCGGGAAGTTTTCTCATCATTTTAGAAGTGGATGCCATAAATCCAAGGTAAGGTCCTCCAAAAGATAGTGGCATTCCAAGGGGCTGTCCTTCCCCAACTGCAATATCTGCACCACACTCTCCTGGTGTCTTTAAAATCCCAAGAGAAATAGGATTACAGCCCATTATAAAGCTGGCTCCCTTTTCATGCACCACCTCTGAGATTTTATCGCCATCCTCTATAATTCCATAATAATTTGGCTGCTGCATATAAAAACATGCTGATTTATCATCAAGCATCTCCTTGAGCTTTTCGTAATCTGTAACACCATCTTTTTCAGGTACAATAAAAAGTTCCCCGCCGCTGCCAAAGCAATAAGTTTTAATGGTATTCATGACTTCAGGATTTATGGTTTCAGATACATATATATCTTTTCTCTTTTTATTTCTACACATAGCCACCGCTTCTGCCGCTGCACTGGCACCATCATAAACAGATGCATTGGAAACATCCATACCTGTGAGTTCACAAATCATAGTCTGATATTCAAAAATAGACTGTAAAATTCCCTGACTGATTTCTGATTGATAGGGCGTATATGCAGTTTGAAATGTTTCTTTTGAAAGCACATTCTTTACAACAGCAGGTATATAATGATTATATGCTCCTCCCCCCCTAAAAATATATTTAAAAACTTTATTCTTTTGGGCTATTTCTTCCATTTTTACTAATGCTTCTATTTCAGATATTCCCTCAGGCAGATTTAATGCTTTTTTTAGTCTTACCTCTTTAGGAATATCATGAAATAAGTCATCAAAACTTTTATATCCTATTTCATTTAGCATCTGTAACTGTTCTTCTCTGGTATTTGGCACATAAGTTCCCATGAAATTACCTCCATTTTGTTATTCCTTTTCGCTATTTACAACTGCCTCATATTCTTCAGCTGTCAATAAGTTTTCCCTATCACTGATTTCTCCTATTTTTACAAGCCATGCTTCATAAGGAGCCTCATTGATCCATCCCGGTCTGTCTAAAAGCTCTTCATTAACTTCTTCTATCACACCGCTTAATGGTGCATATACATCCGATGCCGCCTTAACAGATTCCACATCTAAAAATACTTCCCCTGCGGTAACTTCATCACCTTCCTCTGGAAGATTTACAAATACCAGATCCCCAAGTTCACTTTGAGCATAGTCAGTTAGTCCCACCAAAGCCTTATCTCCTTCTATTTTTACCCATTCATGCGATTTGGTGTACATAAGTTCTTTTGGAAAATTCATGTTTTATTCCTCCTATTTGCTTTTTTATAAAATGGCAGCTCTACTACCTCTGCTTCTATTTTTTTTCTTCTTGCAATTACTGTTACACTGGTTCCCAGCTTGCTGTAATCCGAGGAAAGCAGTGCCATAGCTGCGGGATAACCAATATATGGGCAGTGAGTTCCAGATGTGGTGATTCCAATATTATAATCTCCTGAATAAACCTCCATATTCTCTCTTATAATACCTCTCCCCGTAACTTTTAGTCCTACCCTCTTTTTTTGTACTGCTCCCTTTCCCTTCTGCTCCAGTGCCTTTTTACCTATAAAGTCCTTTTTATCCATTTTAACAAACATGCCAAGACCTGCTTCCATGGGGGTTATTTCATCATTCATCTCATGTCCATACAAAGGCATGGCAGCTTCCAGTCTAAGTGTATCTCTGGCACCTAAACCACAGGGAATCAATCCCTCTTCCTTACCTGCATCTAAAAGAGTCTCCCATATCCTAGGTGCTTCTTCAGATTCCATATATATTTCATAGCCATCTTCTCCGGTATATCCTGTTTTTGAAATCATGCACTTTACCCCTTTTAAAGTACAGTTAAATATGCCGCTGTAATATTTCTTAGGTATTTCATCTAACTTTGCCACCTTGCTTATAACTGAAAATGATCCCGGACCCTGTAGTGCAATCTGTGCCACATCCTCTGAAATATCCTTAAATACCACATTTCCCTCACCATGAGATTTCATCCAGCTATAATCCTTATCTTTATTTGCGGCATTGACCACAATCAAATAATCATTGTATTTTACTTTATATACAATCATATCATCCACTACGCCGCCTTTTTCATTGCACATGGGACTATATCTTGCCTGGCCATCATACATTCCTTCAAAATTATTGGTAAGCAAATAATTAAGATTTTTTAAGGCATCTTCTCCTCTGCAAGTAATTTCTCCCATATGAGATACATCAAATAACCCACAGGCTTTCCGCACTGCCATATGCTCTGTTATTACTCCCCCTGCATATTGAACTGGAAGCAGATAACCTGCAAAAGGAACCATTTTCCCTTTATACTTTAGATGTTTTTCATAAAGTGGTGTCTTCTTTTCCATTGCTCCATCCCCTTTTCAATAATAAAAAAGCACATAAATAAACAACCTATTTATTTATGCGCTCTGTCTTTTATACCTGAAAGATTTTAGCTTCTTCGGTGTATTGCTACTTTCCAGAGTTTCGTCAAAATCCAGTCCTTTTACCTGAGAGTTTACTGCAACTTCCCCTTCGGTGCCGCCATATTTCTGGCAGTCTCTCCTAAATTTATCATTCGAGTATTAATTTTTATTAATAAAATATTAGCATAGCCTTTTTACAGTGTCAACAAAAACACTAAAGCTTGTATTAATTTCTTAAATTTTACCCCTTATTATTTGCAATAAAAAGATTAATGTATAAAATTATTATGAAATTCATATAATTTTTAACCTTTAGCAATATCTATACATAATATGTATTTTTTATAATTATTATGCATAAAAATTCTAGATAATGTTATACAAATTTCTCCTGTAGCATAGGATATATAGGGCTCTGAAAAAAAATATCCCTGAACCAAATGAGCACCAAATTCAACTACATAATTAAGTTCAATTTGGGTTTCCAGTCGTTAAAATGCTCTTAACATTTTAAAATATACTCTAATCTTCTTCTCTCAAAATATTTATATTTTTTCCTTTCATTATTTTATTCATATTTCTAACAGCACACATTTTTCCACACATGGTGCAGGTATCCTCATGTTCTGGAGTAGATTCTCTTCTATATCTCCTTGCTTTTTCCGGATCAATTGCCAACTCAAACATTTTTTTCCAATTGAGTTCTTTTCTTGCCTCACTCATTTTATAATCCCATTCTTTAGCACCTTTTATATTATTGCTTACATCTGCCGCATGTGCCGCTATCTTAGAAGCTATGATTCCCTCTTTCATATCTTCCAGATTCGGAAGCCTTAAATGTTCTGCCGGAGTAACATAGCATAGAAAATCTGCACCATTTGCAGCTGCTATTGCTCCCCCAATGGCACTTGTTATGTGATCATATCCTGGTGCAATATCTGTAACCAAAGGTCCAAGTACATAAAAAGGCGCCCCATGACACAGCTTTTTTTCCAGCTGCATATTAGCAGCTATTTCATTTAAGGACATATGTCCCGGTCCTTCAACTATAACCTGTACATTCTTTTGCCAGGCTCTTTTGGTAAGCTCTCCGAGAGTTATAAGTTCCTTTATCTGACTTGCATCTGTAGAATCATTAATACTTCCTGGACGGCAGGCATCTCCGAGACTTATAGTAACATCATACCTTGCACATATATCTAAAACTTTATCGTAATATTCATAAAATGGATTTTCTTTATTGTTTAGTTCCATCCATGCATATAAAAGAGAGCCTCCTCTCGACACTATATTAGTGAGCCTTTTATTTCTCTTAAATACTTTTGCAGTTTCTCTATTTATTCCCGCATGTATAGTCATAAAATCTACCCCATCCTGGGCATGCTTTTCTACTACAGCTAAGAATTCTTCCGGTGATATATCACTCAATTCCTTATCATAAAATCCTACTGCATCGTATATGGGTACGGTACCTATCATAGCAGAACACATCTCTACAATTCTTTTTCTAAACTCTTCAGTTTTACCATAGGAACTTAAATCCATTATAGCTTCTGCTTTCATTTCAATTGCAGTTTTAACTTTCTCAAGCTCCATATCTATGTTAGCACAATCTTTTGATATACCTAAATTAACATTTATTTTAGTCTTTAATCCTTGTCCAACACCCTGAGCATCTAAGGATTTATGGTTTTTATTTGCAGGTATTACTATTTTGCCTTCAGCTACAAGCTCCCTTAAAATTTCTACATCCATACCTTCTTTTTGAGATACTACTTTCATCTCTTTTGTTATAATTCCCTTTTTAGCAACATCCATTTGAGTAGTAAAATTCATACTTTATCCTCCTTTTATTGTTGGTTCTCTATACACTGACCGATTATGTTAACAGGTATTAGAACTGGCAGCGTTGGGATAGAAACCATAATAAAAAGCATGATTCCGTAGAATTATGCTTTAATTACTTAAATGCTTACACAAGCAACTTCCTACGCTGGCATTATCCAGATCAGGTTTAGGGTCAAAGAATTTACTTCTTAATCTCAGCCGGAAACACCAGCCCCCCTGTACATAATATTCAATTTTCTTATTACATAATGGTATCATAGGATTTATTAGTAATCAAGTAAAAAATATATTTCAATTTAAATTAAATCCTTTAATAAGCTTTCCTAATTTTATGGCACTTTCCTCGTTATTATTAGTTTCTGCTAATACAGATTCATTTCTATTATTAACCTGATTCACACTTGAAGCAATATCTGCGGTGGTCTTAGCCACTTCTGATACCGAAATTGCTATGTCTTCCATACTTGCTGTAATTTGATCCACAGAATCAGAAATATTTTTAGAAGATTCTGCAGATTTAGCAACTATATTTTTTAAAGTATCCCCATCTTTTTTGTATTCATTGCTAGTGGAAATTAGTTTGTCATAATCTTTTAAAACGTCCTTCTCTATAAACTCCAAAATATCTCTAGATGAACTGGAAAGCTTTTCAACTGCAGCTAAAACTATATGAACTTCACTTTGTATTTGTGCTACTGCATCTGATGATTCTTCTGCAAGTGTTCTCACCTCTTCTGCAACAACTGCAAAACCCTTTCCTTGTTCACCAGCTCTTGCAGCTTCTATTGCTGCATTTAATGCTAGAAGATTAGTTTGTTTTGATATTTCATCTATACTTAATGCCATTTCTGATATTCGATTAACAACAGTGACCTCTTTTAATGCCCTTTCTAAACTTGTTCTTGTCTTTATATATATTTCTTCTGCAATTTTTTTTGATTGGATAGAATCATTGTTGATAGTAACTGCTTTTTCCTGTATATTTAAGGCTATTTCTAATCCTTCCTGTGATTTTTGCTCACTAATATTCACTTCTTCCTTCACTGTAGTGGCCATGGATGTTACTTCTTCAACTGCAGCAGAGGATTCTTCCATTCCTGCAGATATTTCTTCTGTAGAAGCTGATATTTGTTCAATTTCAGAACTTATCTCTGAAAACATTTTATTTGTTAATTCACTGCTTCCGAGAATACTATCGCTTTCACTCCTTATCAAAATCATGCTCTTATTAAGCTTTTCAATTGCACTATTTAAACCTCTAATAGTTTGTCCTATTTCATCATTAGAAACTACCTTCATTTTAAAATTTAAATTGCCTTCTGCCAATTTAGATGCACCATCTACTACTTCTTTAATCTGAGTTAAGATACTCTTTCTTATAAAATGTGTAAATAACATACCCATTAAAATACTTACTATTAAAAAAATAATTATCTCTTTTAAAGAATCATTTACTGTTTTTTGTGAAATCTCAGCTCTTGATTGTTCTAATTGTTCTTGAAAATCCACCATATCTTGTATACTTGATAATAGTTTATTTTCCGTCTTATTTAATTCATTAAGTATATCTTGAAGCTCCTCATTTGTTACATCAATTTTCATACCTCGTTTAACTGAATTATCAAATTGTAAAAATGCACTGTCGTCATTATTTCGTATATTTTTATAAATCTCCTTACCTTTTTCAGTATAAATTAATGCTTCAAGTTGTTTTTCTTTTTCTTTATAAAGAACTCTATTTTTATCTATTATTTTCTCTTGTTCCTCCATATATTTCATGTCGCTGGTAACAGCTATATTTCTTACACTGACAGCCATTTTATTCATACACTCTCTCATATCATATGTCAAACTCAATTTTTTATTTTCTATATTCACAAGCTGGTCAATACTCTGGTTGATTTGATTTAATCCATATATCGACAATAAGCACACTCCTACTGTTAATACAGTCATTAATGAAAATCCAATTCTCAGCTTATTAGAAAGTTTTATTTTGTTAAAATTCATAAAAATCCCCCCTTTTAAGTTAAGGTATTGTCAAAAATTTTAATATAATTTCTGACGTAACCCTTTTATTTTCAACAATTTTATATAAATAACTTGCTCCCCCCAAACTTTTAGGGTAAATTAGTGATTTGCAAAGTCATAATTTCCAGCAAAGAAGAAAGGAGCAAGCTACAAGCATGATTAACGAGTTTCTTGTTAAATACATTATTTACCTACACAATATGATTAACCTATTATTTATTCTTTTAGTTGGCAAACCCATGTTTACCCCTGCCTCTGACGAACCAGTAAAAAAGGAATATAGAAAGCTTCAGGTAGACAAAATACCTATATTTGAAATACCTGAAAAGCTTGATTATAAAGTTCTTCTACATAACTATTTTGAAAGTCACAAGAAAGAACTTACACCTGTTAAGCCACGTAAGAATAAAACTATCATTCCTAAAGAAGTTAAGTGTCCTAAATGTGGTGCTCCCCACCAGTATCTTTACGATAATAATGGTGGCAGAGGTCAATACCTTTGTAAGGTATGCAACACAGTATTTAACCCTAAAAATTATTTTCAAAAGTCCGTTATTTTAAAATGTCCTTACTGTGGTAAAACACTTGAAAAAATCAAAACTCGCAAGGACTTTTATGTGCATAAATGTAAGAATGATGAGTGTGATTTTTATAAAACCAATTTAGCTTCAATGACTAAAAAAGAAAGAGAAGACTTTAAAAATAACCCTCACAACTATAAAGTTAGATATATAACTAGGGAATTTACTTTTGACTATAAGCCTTTTAGCAGTAAAAGCCCTGTTAAATCTAAAATTAGTCTGCCTAAAATAATGGTTTCGTCTCATACTTTAGGATTAATTATGTCTTACTACGTAAACTACCATATGTCTTCAAGACAGACGGCTTCAATAATGAGGGATATTCACGGTATTAAAATATCTCATCAAACAGTTTTAAACTACGCTGATGCTGTATCCCATGTGGTAAAGCCCTTTGTTGATAACTACAATTATGAGTTATCTAATTCTTTTTGTGGTGATGAAACATACATAAAAGTTAACGGTAAATGGCAGTATATCTTCTTTTTCTTTGACTCTGTTAAGAAAATTATTCTTTCTTATAGAGTTTCACCAAATAGAGATACTCTTTCAGCAGTTAAAGCTTTAGACGACGTTTTATCAAAGCTTAAGGATATACCTAAAAAACTAAATTTCATTGTTGATGGTAATCCAATCTACTTGTTGGCACAACATTTTTTCGCAAGCGAAGACATTAACTTCGATATTACTCAAGTCATAGGTCTTACAAACAATGATGACGTTTCAAAGGAATACAGACCTTTAAAACAGATAATTGAACGTCTTAATAGAACCTTTAAAGGCAGTTATAGGACAACCTGTGGTTTTAATAGTTCAGATGGTTCTATAGCATTTGTAACATTATTTGCTGCATATTTTAATTTTCTAAGAACTCATTCAACACTTAATCATAAGGTTCCAGTTCAAATACCTGTACTTCAAAGTCTTCAAACCATGCCAGCTCGTTGGTGTAAGCTTGTTGAACTAGCTCAAGACTATTGTATATCACAGGCTACCTCCTAAGATTTTATATCTATTTAGCTGAGCCCTAAAGCAGCTGTTGCCGTCAGCGAACCCTTGACAAACCGAATTAGACAAATTTTAAAATTGGTTTTCAGAGGGCTTTTTGTCATGTCTTTATATCTTTTCCCTTCGCCCTCTTCAAGGTAAAACAAAATTTGGATAATGTTTGTCAAGGGCAACTGCGGTTATTTGTAACAAACTTACATTTATGGGTGCCCTAAAAATTTATTATTTTATAGTTTTTCATAAACTTTTTACACTACCTAAGTTAAACCATTATTGCTATACATATTTTGCAAAAGCATTCCCTATAATTATATATAAAATAATGATTTTTTATATATATCGACACATATTTATATAACTTTATCATTAGTTAAATGTATATTTTACGAAAATATACATTTTGGATATGACATAATTCTACAAATTAAAAATCAACATCAAATAACTTCGCCAAATATTTTAGCGAAGTTTATAATTTTCCTTATAACTTAAATTTATATTGATCCCCAGTACTTTTGCATATATTAAAAAATGAATTATATCTTTATCTAAACCTTTTTCTAGATTTTTCAATTCCTCTTCCTCAAAACCAGAAATACTTGACAAATCTGCAAAAGTTCTTTTATTCTCTTCTCTACACTTTTTTAAAATTTCTCTTAACTTTAAATATTTTTCTTCTGCTTCTATGTATTTTTCATTTACATTCATATTATGAATCCTCCTATGAAGTGATTCTAAGGTCCAGATGGAGTTTACTTATCAAGTGATTCTTAGGTTCAGGTGGAGTTTGCTATAGAAAAATACTTATCTCCATCTGAACCTTAGAAGAACTTATCCAGGCGCGTAGCAGTGCTTATCTCCCACTTTGAAGAAGATGGGAGCATTAGCAATGGTAACGTTCGGATAAAGAATACCTTTCTCATCTGCACCTTAGAAAAACTCTTCTTAGAATTCTCTACTTCAACATTCACTGGTTATAGTAGTAATTTGGGCTAAAATGTCCTCTGTAAGTTTATTGAGTTTTTTATAATCGCTGCACTCTGTATATATCTTACATAAAGGCTCTTCTGCATCTGGCATTACCAGTGTCCATCCATCTTCAAAATTAAGTTTTACCCCTTCAATTAGATCCACGGATTTTGAAGTATTCTCTTCTATTAAATTTCTCATCAATCTCCCTTTCATATTCCAGGGACACTTTATTTCCTTTTTCATAGTATAATATTTGGGTATAATAGAGGTTATCTGTGAAAGAGTTCTGTTGCAGTTTGCCATAAAATTAATAATCATGGAACACACACTTACTGCATCCAATGTCATAAGATATGCACTTACCATATCTCTTTTATTTATACCCGTTGTATTTTTTAAGTAGGTTTCCAATATAACTTTATGGGCAGTTTTGGTTCTTATAAATTTACACCCGCATATCTTAGCCAACTTTTCCATGGTGGAAGATGCTGTAACTGGAACTACTAAAGTTCTTATGTCATGGGTTTTAAGCATAACCAATGCATTTAGGGCATCATATAGATTATCTTTTATTATACCTCCTTTTTCATCTATAATAATCGGTCTTTCACATTCTTCATCTATTTCAATTCCCAGATTGGCACTGTCCTCTATAACTTTTCGAGCCAGTCCTTCCGTATCTCCAAACTTATCATAAAGTTTTACCTCCACTTTAAGCTCCTTTAAAATTGCAGTAATTACTTCAAATACCATGGGATCTTCAATACTTAACACTGCCCTATACTTTTGATTTTTTATATTTTCAAGAGAAAATCCATTTACAAGCTGTCTTTCATAATATTCTAGACAATTGTATATATGTTCCATATGCTTGAACTTATCTGGTTTAACTCTTCTAAAATCCTCTCTTGTGAAGCTGCTTTCTATCTTTCTCTCCATGGCCCTATCTATATTGAGTCCATTTTTATCCATAAATATTATAGTAACCTTTTCAGGGGCATTCCTATTTACACATACATATATTCCTGCCTGAGCTCCAAAAAAAAGAATTGACTGTCTTATAAAGGCCATGGGCATCTTTTTCAAATCCATAACCTCCAAACCCATAGATAAAAGCCCTGTAGCCAGGGAATATTTAAACATCTGTGCCGCCCCATTATCACTGCAGGCTATGGCAACCCTGGAATCTGCCTTTAAAACAGAACCATAGGCAGAACCAAGTTTTGACACACACTCTGGAGTTATATCTACATTTATCTCTCCACTAATACCATTTTTCCCAAAAATAGATTTTGAAGCCTTTTCCTTCCATATTATATTGGAATTTACCAGAGTACCGCTTTCTATTATTTTATTTGGCCATATCTTAACTCCAGGTTTTATTATGGCCTTATCCTTTATAATGGTATCACTTCCAAGGGCAGCTTCTTCAAATACAGAACACTTTGATTTAACTTGTACTTTCTTACAAAGTACCGCCCCTCTTATTTGGGCTTTGTCTCCTATATAGCAATTATTAAAAAGTACACTTCTTTTTATGGTGGCATCAGAACATATAATATTATTCTCTCCCAGTACAGTATAAGGGCCTATCTGTGCATTTTTATATATTTTGCTTCCTTTTCCTATATATACAGGTGTTGAAATTTTAGCCTGAGGACTTATTTCACAATCTTCCCCTATCCATATGTCTTCACTATATTTTTGTGCTTTTATATTTATATTTGCAAACCCCTTTAATATATCAAAATGACATTTCATATACTGATCGATATTTCCTATATCACACCAGTAACCTTCTGCCACATATCCAAACACAGCTGCCTTTTCCTTAAGCAGAAGGGGAAAAAGTTCACTGCTAAAATCGAATTTCTTATTTTTTTCATAGTACTTAAATATTTCTGGTTCTAAAATATATATTCCTGTATTTACCTTGTCGCTAAATACTTCACCCCATCCTGGCTTCTCCAAAAAACCAGTTACTTTCCCTCTGTCATCTGTAACCACCACCCCAAATTCTAAGGGTACCGGTTCTTCTTTAAGTACCAAAGTTGCCACAGCACCTTTGCTTTTATGATAAGAAATAGCTCTGGATAAATCTATGTCCGTAAGGGCATCTCCGCTTATAACAATAAAAGTATCATTTAGAAATGCTTCTGCATTTTTAACACTTCCTGCAGTACCTAATGGAGTTTCTTCTATAAAGTAACTTATATTAACCCCAAAATCCCTGCCATCCCCAAAATAATTTATTATTTCATCCGGAAGATATTGTAGGGTGGCTCCAATATCTTCTATTCCAGTATTCTTAAGTAATTCTAATGCATATTCCATTATAGGTTTACCCATAATGGGCATCATGGGTTTAGGTATGTTACAGGTTAAGGGCCTTAACCTGGTTCCCTCTCCTCCGGCCATTATTACAGCTTTCACAACCATCACACCCTCTATCCATTTTTAATATTTACGCCTTGCTTTTTTCTTTACTTTTGGTACTGGTTCTTTTTCTTCCTGAAGTCTGACTTTTACTTTTAACACCAGCCCCTACTTTTACCTTTTTATCTTTATTTTCTTTTCTATCTTCCTCTCTACTTTCCCTAAGATCTTCATAATATTCTAAGATCTCTTCCTTTTTAAAATTATCTCTTGCAGGTTCATTGTGATTAGTTCTTGCAACTTCCGCTAAATCCTTATTTTCCTCATTTAAACTTTTATACAATCTGTAATCTTCTCTAAAAGATTCATTATTATTTCCCATCTCTAATTTCCTCCATTCCGTACCACCGGCTTCTTCTAAAACTTCATCATACATTTTCATAGTAAGAGCTGCTACTTTATCCCATGTAAATTTATCTTTTACAGTACTTTTACCATTATCACTTATATACTTAGCAAAGGCCTCATCGTGTAATAGCTGGACTACATTATCTGCTATACTATTGGAATTTCCATTTATACATTTAAGTCCGTTATCTCCATGATCCACAATCTCACTTAATCCCCCTGTATCTGAAACAACTACAGGACATCCTGCTGCCATAGCCTCCAGAGCCACAATACCAAAAGGCTCATAAAGAGATGGAAATACCGCTGCACTAGATACTCTGTATAATTTATCCTTTTCTGATTCATCCATATATCCTGTAAATAAAAATTTATCTTCCAATCCAAAATATTTGACTTTATCCTTCAATTCCTCTGTCATAGGACCTG
The DNA here is from genome assembly GCF_001902295.1 of Clostridium kluyveri. Taxonomy (NCBI): domain Bacteria; kingdom Bacillati; phylum Bacillota; class Clostridia; order Eubacteriales; family Clostridiaceae; genus Clostridium; species Clostridium kluyveri. The sequence continues at coordinate 2,244,164 of NZ_CP018335.1, forward strand.
TACCTGCTATTATAAATTTAGAATCATTGTATCTACTTATTATACTAGGAGCTGCTTCTATAAGAAGATGTATTCCCTTCTCAAAAACATGCCTTCCTATACAAAAGATTATCTTTTCATTGTCCATGGCATATTTTCTTCTGAATGAAAGCCAATCAAATTCAAATTCAAATTTATCCACATTAATTCCATTTGGAATAACCCATATCTTTTCTTCAGGAGTTGAAAACAGCTTATTTATCTGGCTTTTCATATAATTACTGCAGGCAACCACTTTCCATGACTCATAGGTAAGCATCCATTCTGTGGCAGATATATATCTTTGAGTTACAGTATTTATTCCCCCATTTCTTCCGTATTCTGTAGCATGCATAGTACATACAACAGGTATCTTAAAAGACCATTTTAAAGTCTTTGCACAAAATGCAGTAAGCCAATCATGAACATGTATTAAATCAAATTTTTCACATTCATTTATCAATCTAATAGCTCTTTCTACCATGGCAAAATTAAGCTGCATTACCCACTTTGTAAAATCCTGTGTATCTATAGCATAAGGTGTAACCCTGTGAACAAAAACTCCCTTATCATTTTCATCCACAGGCGCCCTGCCTTCTTCACAGGTAATAACATGAACTTCATTTCCCTTCTCACAAAGAGAATGGGATAAATAATATACATGATTTGATAATCCTCCTATAGTTTTAGGAGGGTATTCCCAAGAAATCATTAAAATTTTCATTATATCACTCTTTTCTTTATAAATTTTATCTTTAAAATCATCAGTAAAATTGTAAAAATTTACTGATATAGTTTTGTTTCTTATGATTTTACCTACTTATAAAAATAAGAAATTTTAAGTTCATATTTATTATAATTACTTTTCCACTTACTTATACACTTTATCATAATATTCCATAATCATTCTATCTGCTGAATATCTTTCCACCATAGCATTTACACTGGCTATCATCATTTCATTCCATTTATTTTTATCGTTATAATAAGTTTCCAAAACTTTGTTAATTAATACATCATAGAGACTTTTTCCATCATGAATATCCTGTTCGCTTTCAGTTCTACCTATAAATCCATTTCCTATCTGCCATCCTGTAACTTCATCCCAACAAGCCTCTGGCCACCATCCATCCAATGTACTTAAATTCAATACTCCATTTACAGCAGCCTTCATACCCGAGGTACCGCAAGCTTCCTTAGTAACCCTTGGATTGTTAAGCCATACATCTACTCCCCTTGTGAGTAGTGCTCCTTTTTCCATATTGTAATTATTGAGAAAAACTACAGATTGAGCATATTTTTCTTGTATACTTAAAATATGCTTTATTATCTCTTTCCCGGTAAAATCCAAAGGATGTGCCTTTAAAGATATTATTATCTGTACCTTTTTGCTTTTCAGAAGAGGTGCAATCTTTTCTTCATTACTAAATATTAAATCCCCTCTTTTATATGGTGCTGCTCTCCTTGCAAAACCTATAATCAAACTATCCTTATCTAGTTCTACTCCTTTTTCTTCATATACATACTGTATCATCCTAATTTTATTCTTCATATGGAGTTCTAACAGATTTTCTTTCTTTCTAGCAGCTTCTATAATAGACTTATCTCCCCAGGTATTTATATTTATCCCATTGGTTATACTTATAATATCACTTCTATTATGGACATTCTTCCACATTTCATTTGCCGTTCTTCCATGCATAGCTGAAACTGCATTGGACTTTTTAGAAAGTCTAAGTCCTGCTGCAGTCATATTGAAAGGATTTCCTCCTATCTCTGCTATAAAATTTCTATCCAGTCCATCATAGGCATCCATATACTGCAATATATCCAGTCCATGGGATTCGTTTCCCTCTATAATAGGAGTATGCGTGGTAAATACAATATTATTCCTGCAGTTTCTCCAGGCCTCATGAGCATCTTCCCCTCTGCCAATTCTCTCTCTTATAAGTTCAAACCCAGCAAAAACAGCGTGTCCTTCGTTGAAATGATATATATCTATATCCTTTTTCAATGCCCTTAAAGCTCTTACTCCTCCTATTCCAAGTACCATTTCCTGAGCTATTCTTTCTTCTTCAAACCATCCATATAATTGGCCTGTTATCCATCTATCCGAATTTTCAGGAAGATCTGTATCCAGCAGATAAAGTTCTGAATTGCCAAAGCAATCCACTTTCCACACTTTACAATGTACAACTCTTCCTCTTATTTTCACATTTACCTTTATTCCCGTATCTTGAAGAAAATCATACTCATAATTATAGAAAGAATCCACTATTCTCTGCTTGTCATCTATATGCTGTTCTACATAACCTTGTTTCCATCTTATTCCTATGCCAGTTACAGGAAGATTATTTTCTTTAGCCGCTTTAAGGTAATCTCCCGCCAGTATTCCAAGTCCCCCAGCATATATTTTAAAATCAGAGTTTAATCCAAATTCCATACAAAAATAAGCAACTTTGGGGCAATCTCTACTCACTATCTTAACATCTCCTTTTTCTATTTTTATAGAAGACAAATTTAAAACTTTATTATAAATATCCAATTTAATATTAAATATTTTTTACATGCATAAATTGTAATAACTGTGATAATATTATATTTTTACACTATATAATATTTACTTTCTTATTATATGTATGATAAGCTTTATTATACATGAAAACAAAGGAAAATATTAACACAGAATCAGTACTTTTATACTATTGATTGAAAAAGATAGAAAAGGTGCTGTTGTATTAGCAATTTTAAAAATCGTTAATGCAACAGCACCTTATTTATTTTGTTGAAACTCGCTTTATTTTAAGAACTTTTTTTCATATAATTAATATAGTAAATTTAAATATAGATTTTAAGAGAATTAGCAAAGAATAATAAATCTTAATTATCACAAGGAGGCAAAAATATTGAAAGAAGAAATCGTTGAAAATTTGAGAAAAATTACAGGAGAAGATTGGGTCATCAATGATTTATCCCAAATGAAAAGTTATCTATATGACGAGACTGAATCTTTAATTCGTATTAAACCCTCAGAGGATTGTATAGTAGTTAAGCCTGGTTCACCAGAGGAAATATCCAAAATATTAAAATATGCCAATGAAACATTAACACCTGTGGTTCCAAGAGGAGGCGGCACCGGTGTATGTGGTGCCGCAGTACCTATAAAACCCAGTATAATTCTTTCTCTTGAAAGATTGAATAAAATCATTGAACTGGATGAAAAAAATTTGATGATTACTGTGGAGTCAGGAGCTACTTTAGCAGATTTACTCCAATCATTAGGTAAACAGGATAAATTATTTTTTCCTATACATCCTGGAGATGAAGGTGCACAAATTGGCGGCATGGTTATGGAAAATGCGGGAGGTACAAAAGCTGTAAAGCATGGAATCATGAGAAATCATGTAAAAGCATTGGAAGTAGTCCTCCCTACGGGAGAGATAGTTAATTTTGGTGGAAAACTCTTAAAAAACAATATGGGTTATGACTTGCTCCATATGATGATAGGAAGCGAGGGAACTCTTGGTATAGTTACAAAAGCTACTTTAAGACTTTATGCAAAAAATAATTATACGGGTACACTTTTAATTTCCTTTGATACAAGGCGGGAAGCTTGTGATGCAGTACCAAAAATACTCCAGGAAGGGATTACCCCTTTAGCTGTTGAATACATGGATAGATTTATCTCAGAAAAAGCTGCAGAACACCTTGGAACTATCTGGCCTGCCACTGAAGGCTCTGTAGACTTGATGTTCATGCTGGATGGAGCTACAGAGGACGAATTATACTCAACCAGTGAAAAAATTGTAGAGATATGCGAAAAACATAATGCAGTGGATAGTATTATAGCAGAAACCGCAAAAGAGCAAAAAAATCTTTTGGACATACGCAGCAACGCCTACACTCCTTTTAAGGAACATGTAGCAGACGGTCTTGATATGGCAGTTCCTCCGTCCTCAGTACCTGACTTTTTTGATGATATAACAACCCTTGCTGAAAAATACAATACTATAATTCCAGCTGTGGGCCACATAGCAGATGGAAATATTCACAATTTCATTATGAGCGAAAATGGCAAATTACCTTCTTATTATGAAGAATTCAAACAGGAAATGTATAAAATTGCATTAAAATACGGTGGTACAATAACTGCAGAACATGGTACTGGAAAATCACGAAAAAAATATATGCCTCTTCAGTTTACCCAAAGGGAAATTGACATTATGAGTGGAATTAAAATGGCTTTTGACCCAAATAAAATTCTTAACCCCGGTACTGTGGTAGACTAAAAAATATCATAATTCAAGTTAAAAGTTAAGAGTCATGGGACAAATCACCCATAACTCTCACTTTTTAACTTATTAACTATTCATTTTGTAAAGAATAGTTAAATTGACTATTATAAAGTTTTGAATACGCTCCTCCCTTTTTAAGAAGTTCATGGTGATTTCCCTGCTCCACAATGTCTCCATTATCCATTACCAGGATCAAATCAGCATCACGAATTGTAGACAATCTATGTGCAATAATAAAGCTGGTTCGATTTTTCATAAGATTGTTCATGGCTTTCTTTATTCTTACTTCTGTACGTGTATCTACAGAACTGGTTGCTTCATCTAAAATAAGAACCTTAGGATTTGAAAGTATTGCCCTTGCGATAGTTAAAAGTTGTTTTTGTCCCTGAGATATATTTGAAGCTTCTTCATTAAGAATCATATCATATCCACCTGGAAGAGTACGTACAAATCCATCCACATATGCTGCCTTTGCTGCAGCTTTTACTTCTTCATCCTCAGCTTGAAGTTTTCCATATCTTATATTTTCCATTATGCTTCCATTGTAAAGCCAGGTATCCTGAAGAACCATGCCAAACATAGATCTAAGATCCCCTTTAGTATAATTTCTTATATCATATCCATCCACCAGAATAACACCCTTATTTACATCATAAAAGCGCATCAAAAGTTTTACTACGGTAGTTTTTCCAGCCCCTGTAGGCCCTACAATTGCTACTTTTTGTCCTGGATTTATTCTAGCGGAAAAATCATTAATCACGATTTTATCGGAATTATATGCAAATTGAACATTCTTAAATTCAACGCTGCCTACAGCATTTTCAATTTTCACAGGATTTTGAACTTCAGGAACTTCTTCTTCCTCTTCCAAAAATTCAAATACACGCTCTGCTGAAGCAGCTGTCTGTTGAAGTATATTGGATATATTGGCAATCTGAGTAATAGGCTGGGTAAATGATCTTACATACTGTATAAAAGCCTGAATATCACCTACCTCAATGGTCTTCTTTATTGCAAGCCATCCTCCTAAAACACATACGCCTACATACCCCAGATTGCTCACAAAATTCATTACAGGCATTACTATGCTAGTTAAAAATTGAGATTTCCAGGCAGATTTATAAAGAGTATTATTAAGCTTATCAAATTTTTCAATACTGTCTTTTTCTCCATTAAAAGCTTTCATAACTATATGTCCGCCATACATTTCCTCTACATGACCATTTACATGTCCCAGATAATCCTGCTGCTCCTTAAAGTATTTTTGAGAATACTTTATTATAAACATCATAATTATCATAGACAGTGGAATTATACAAAGGGCTACCATAGTCATGAGAACACTTATACTAAGCATCATAATAAATATACCAATTACAGTGGTAACGGATGTGATAATCTGTGTAAGACTCTGGTTAAGTGTTTGGCTTAAGGTATCAACATCATTGGTGACACGAGATAATACTTCACCTTGATTTGTACCATCAAAATATTTAAGGGGTAATTTATTTATTTTTTGAGAAATTTCCTTTCTCATTTTATAACTTACCTTCATAGAAACTCCAGACATTATCCATCCCTGCATATAAGCAAATAGTGAACTTATTAAATATAATGCCCCAAGTATAACTATTATTTTCCCTATATAATTAAAATCCACTCCTGTTCCACTACCTGAAAGCTTATTCATAATCCCTTCAAATAACTTTGTTGTAGCATTGCCCAGCATCTTAGGACCTATTATAGAAAAAGATGCACTAACTGCTGCAAATATAACCACAACAACCACAGAAACTTTATATTCATTCATATACCTTATGAGATTTTTCATTGTATCTTTAAAATTATTTGCTTTCTCCCCTCCCTGGATCATTCCTCCAGGTCCTCTTGAGGTCTTTTCTATTTTTCTCTTCTCACTCATGCCAACTCCTCCTTTGAAAACTGTGACAATGCAATTTCCTTATATACATCACAATTCTCCATAAGTTCTTTATGAGTACCTGTCCCTACTATACTGCCATTGTCAAGAACTATTATTTCATCTGCATCTATAATTGTGGAAATACGCTGTGCCACAATAAGGAATGTACAGCCTGCAGTTTCTTTTTTTAGTGTTTTCCTAAGTGCAGCATCTGTTTTAAAATCAAGAGCTGAGAAACTGTCATCAAACAAATAAATTTCAGGTTTTTTAAGTAGTGCACGGGCAATAGATAATCTCTGTTTCTGCCCTCCAGATACATTTGATCCTCCCTGGGAAATTTCAGTTTTGAATCCTTCTGGTTTAGTGTTTATAAATTCCATGGCTTGAGCAATCTCTGCGGCATTTTTAATATCTTTTTCCGCTGCATTCTTGTTTGCATATTTAAGATTGGATTCAATTGTACCACTAAATAAATAACTCTTTTGAGGTACATATCCTATTTTGTCACGAAGCTCTTGCTGTGATACATCTTTTACATTTACACCATTTACAAAAATTTCTCCCTTCGTTACATCATAAAAACGCATAATCAGATTTATAAGAGTAGTTTTACCCGAACCTGTAGAACCTATAAATGCAGTAGTTTTGCCTGGCAGTGCCTTGAAACTAATATTTTTAAGTATGTCCTCTTCGGCTCCCGGATATCTAAAAGACACATTCTTAAATTCCACCACACCTTTTATGCTATCATCAAAATGTTTAGGTGTTTTGGGATCTGAAATTAAAATTTCCTTTCTAAAAACCTCATCAATACGTTGTGCTGAAACAGATGCTCTAGGTATGAGAATAAACATTACTGCAAGCATTAAAAAAGCCATGATTATCTGCATTGCATATTGCATAAAGGCCATCATATCTCCCACCTGCATACTTGCATTTGCCACCTCATGGGAACCTATCCACACGATAATCAACGTTACCCCGTTCATAATAAGCATCATAACGGGCATCATACAGGCCATTACACGATTTACAAATAGATTTGTATTGGTAACATCCTTATTTGCCCTGTCAAAGCGTTTTTCTTCAAAATCTTGAGTATTAAAAGCTCTTATTACCATCATTCCTGAAAGACTTTCACGGGTTACAAGGTTAAGTCTGTCAATAAGTTTTTGTATAATCTTAAATTTAGGAAAAGCCACTGCAAATATTATAAAAATCAACCCTAAAAGTACTATAACTGCCACTGCAATAATCCATGACATAGAACTACTTTTTTGGACAGCTCTTATTACACCTCCAATTCCCATAATAGGTGCATAAAATACCATTCTTATCATAATTACCATAAGCATTTGTATTTGTGTTATATCATTAGTACTTCTTGTTATAAGGGAAGCTGTTGAAAAATCATCAAACTCTTTATTTGAGAATTTCTCCACTTTTTCAAATATATTTTTACGGAGATTCCTTGCAAGTCCTGCAGCTGTTTTAGACGCTAAAAATCCCACTATTATGGTGCATATACCACCTAATAATGATATAAGAAGCATAATCATTCCCGTATTTATGATATATCTATTCTGCATCTTATCCGTATTCATCCCCAGAGCCTTATACTCAGCCTTAACTTCTGAAACAGCAGATTGAGTTATCATGCTGTCATCTAAATTTGAGATTTTATTATCTATGCCTTTAATTATCTCTTCACGCTGATTATATGGCATGGAGGAAATTACTGCAAACAGATCTGTATTCACAGGTACTTTAAATCCATTAAAGGATATTATTCCATTTTCACTATTGGATTTAATCTTTTCAATACTAGAAACTCTAAGTATTGCCCTGCCCATTATATTATTCAGTTTTTCTCTTTCACTCTTTTTTATATCTTCAACTACAAAAATAGGCTCATTTTTAAGATTAGGATACTCCTTTAAATACTCTTCATAATCTTTACTGGACTTATCAATAAATTTATAGCTCTTAAAAACCTCTTCTTTATCTTCTTCATTCATGAGTAATTGTGTCTTATTCATTTCACTTTGTCTTATTGCCTGGGGAACTGCATCTAAAATACCCCCTTGTTGTATACCCTTATTCACAATATTAGAAGTGTAATCTGGAAGAGCCAAATCACACATAGCCTGCACAAACAAAAGTACTACGGCCATAATAATCATTGCAACAAATGGTTTTAAGTATTTTATTAATTTTATCATTATTAGATTTACTCTCCTCATTCAATAATATAGGTTTAAAATTATTTCTTTTTATTTATCAATTTTTCTAACAAATCCAACCCCTCAAGTATTTTATCAATTTCATTAGATGGAACTCCATCTATAATATCTTCAAATTTCTTCTCAATTTCACAAAAATTATCGTGAAAACTTCTTTTAAATTTTTCAGTTACACTTATATATACTACCCTCCTATCTGTCTTGCTTCTAATTCTCTTAACCAATCCCTGTGTTTCTAGTCTATCTACAATTCCTGACACAGTACTATTAGACAATCCTATCTTTTTACTTAAATCACTTATTTTCATCTGTCCATGTCTATGTAATATGCCAACAAGCATCCCCTGTGTTCCTGTAAGATTAAAGGGATTAAACCTATTTGCCATACTTTTTTTAAAAGAAAATAGAATTACTTTCATTTTGGTCACTATTAAAATACCTTTATTCTCTTCTGTCATGGATTCACCTACCTTAAATTTAAAAAATATTTTCTATCCGAATATTTTCTATCCGAATATTTTATTTATGAATCATTTTACTACTTATATTTTTTAAAGTCAACACTTTTAAAATACATATAGTTATTGAAGATGTGTCATATTAAATATAAAATAATTATATACTAATCAATTAATAATGAAAGCAGGAAATTTATATGTTACTTAACTTGTTTAGAGGAATACTTATAGGCTTAATAACAGGAATGCCTACAGGTCCTATTGGTGCCATATGTCTTAAAAATACTATAGCCTTTGGAAATACCTATGGCTTGGTATCAGGATTAGGTTCAGCACTGGCAGATAGTATCTATGCAGCACTGGCTTCCTTAAGTTTCATAATAGTGGAAAAATTTATTCTCCTGCACGGATTATATTTTCGTATCATAGGTGGGATTATATTAATTTGTTTTGGTATCTACACTTTTATAAAAGAAAAATCAGATAATAATACCTGCAAATCAGCTAAAACAGAATCATTAAATAATACTTCTTTATTTAAAGCTTTCATATCAACTTTCCTAATGGCATTTGCAAATCCACTTACAATTTTTTCTTTTATAGCTGTATTTACGGGATTGCATTTAATACATATAGGAAGAGACATGTCTAGTAGAATACTTTTGATAGTGGGAGTGTTTATAGGGAGTATGTTTTGGTGGTTTATATTAATTTTTATGACTGGTAAATTCAGTAATAAGCTAAATTCCAAAAATACAAAATTTATAAATAAAATTTTAAATTCTATAATAATATTTTCTGGAATTATAATATTCTTAGGGGCTTTTAATACATTTAATATAAGAAAGCCTCCCCTTTTACATTCAAAGTTATTTCAGGTAATTCTGAACGTAAAATACAAACTGACTCCCCACAGATATAGATAAAAATTACTATGTATGTAATCTATTAATTTTGTATAATAAAAACAGGTTTCCCAAATAGTTGTCCTAAGGGAAACCTGTAGAAAAGATTTATTACAAAATTATTTCTTTAAACATTCTTCATTATCTTCAAAAATTATATAAGGTACTGTAACTATTGCTATATTTCTTCTTCTAAGCAGCATGGTTTTAATAAATAATGCAGTCTGATTGTGTAGTATATTTCCCCACCACCTAGTAACCACAAATTGAGGAAGTACCACTGTTACCGTATCTTTAGAACCTGCTGCATATTCTTCAGATTCTATAAATTTAACTAAAGGTCCCACTACACTTCTATAAGCAGATTTCTTTACCACTATAGGTATACCTATATCATATTCATGCCATTTTGATAAAAGTCTGGCTGTAGCCTCATCATCTATTGAAACATGGAAAACTATTATATTATTGGATATTGTTCTGGCATAGTTTAAAGCCTTCAGAAACGACCTATTTAAAGTGTCTATGGGAACAATAACATATCTTTTTTGCTTTGTAAAATCTATTTCCTTAGGTCTTTCATTTACCGCAAGCTTTAACTGCTGAGCTACCTTTTTGTAATGTCTATTTATTTCTACCATAATATAAACAACTGCAGGTATTAATATAAAAACAATCCAGGCTCCCTGCAAAAATTTAGTTATACCTAATATGACAGCTGTAGCAAAAGTAACTACTGCCCCTATACCATTTATAATCGCTTTATGCCTCCAGCCTGTATTTTTTAATTTTACCCATCTTTTAAACATTCCTGCCTGTGACAAAGTAAAAGATATAAATACTCCCACTGCATATAAAGGCAGCAAACTGTGGGTTTCCCCATTAAATATAACAACAAGTATAGAAGATATTATACATAACATCATAATTCCATTAGAATACCCAAGTCTCTTTCCTCTTTTGGCAAATTGTCTAGGTGCAAATCCATCTTTTGCTATAAAAGCCAGTAATAATGGCAGTCCTGTAAAAGCAGTGTTGCTGGCCATTATAAGTATGATAGTAGTAGTTATCTGAACCAGATAAAACATAATATTGTGGCCAAATATCTGAGAAGCAAGTTGGGCAACTACTGTTACTTCAGTGTTAGGTACTGTATGATAAAGTGTGGATAGATAAGATACCCCTCCAAATATTATAAGTACAACAATTGCCAAAAGCTCCAGAACTATACGGGCATTTTTTTGTGAAGGCTCTTTAAAACTGGGGATGCCATTACTTACGGCTTCTATACCAGTAAGTGCCGTACATCCTGACGAAAAGGCCCTTATAAATAATAATAGGGTTATATTGGATACAACTTCTGGTATTTTGTATACCGGTTTAGGTACATAGCCAAATACCTTTACTTTAAATATTCCAACTATAATCATGCACAAAATAACAGCCATAAATATGTAAGTTGGAGTACCAAATACTTTAGATGATTCCCTTATACCTCTAAGGTTTCCTATGGTTATAATAACTATAAAAAATAGAGTTATAGTAACCCTATGAGGTGATAAGAAGGGTATTGCAGAAATTATAGCAGCAGTACCTGCCGATGTGCTTACCGCCACAGTTAGTATGTATCCAATGGTTAAAGATGCCCCTGCCACAAGTCCGGAAACCGTTCCTAGATTATCTTTTGCAACAATATAAGAACCTCCTCCTTGGGGATAGGCATCTATAGTTTGTCTATAAGACAATGTAACCAAGATCATTAAAAATACAACACACAGTGCTGAATAAAACATATATTTATAGGACATTATACCCAAAACCGGTATAAGTACCCATAGTATTTCCTCCCCTGCATAGGCTACAGAGGATATTGCATCACTGGATAATACAGGTAGTCCCCAAAGCACATTAAACTTTTCAGATTTAAGTTCTGTAGTTTTAAGACTCCTACCTATTAATAATCTTCCTAATTTAGATAACATTTTTACACCTCTAAAAGCAAATTTTCTTTTAACTTTAGTATGAGACGATTATATATTATTATTCAATTTTATAATAGCTTTATTTACCATATTTAAAGCTCATTTTCAATGAAATTATCCAGTTTAACTCAATAAAATAACTCATTTAATTGTTTTTCACACTTATTCTTCAATTTAATACTATTCACATTAAATCCACAGATTACTTTTTCCACTACTACAGAGCACATATACATGAATATTAAAGTATAGAGTGCCTTTGGTAAACCTCTTATAAAAATTACCATAAAACTAAAAATTCCAAATTCTCTATCTATAGTTTTAAAACCCAGTATAAATATTGGTATATTTAAAGAAAATTATCTAATCAAGTAATTCAAATGTAATTAAACTTATATTAGAACAACTCTATTTCTACCTCTAACTTTTGCCTCATAAAGTGCTGAATCTGCCCTTTCAATGCACTCTATAAAACTTATACTATGATTAAAGTTAACTAGTCCAAAACTCATGGTCATGTGAAATATTTTGTCATTATATTCAAAAATTTCATTCTCAATTATAGCTCTGATATTTTCAATTACAGATAATGCATACTTTAAATCTGTTTCAGGAAGAAAAATTACAAATTCTTCTCCTCCATACCTGGAAATCACATCCTCTTTACGTAAATTATCTTTAAATATACATGCTATTTTTTTTAAAACTTCATCTCCGCATCCATGTCCATATGTATCATTAATATTTTTAAAAAAATCCACATCTCCAATAGCCAATGAAAATGACGTAGGCCTTGTACTAATTTTTTTTATTTCACATTCAAATTTCTGCCTTAAATCTCTTCTGTTGGATAATTTAGTAAGAGGATCAATTCTAGACATATTATCTAAATACATATTTAATCTAGTCAATTTAAAATTTGCTTTATTTAGCTTACACTTTTCCTGTTCCAATAATTTATTTTTATTCTCAATTTCTCTAGTCCTATATTTTACTGCCTTTTCTAATTTAAAGTTTATACTTTTTAATTCTCTTAAATAAAGTTTATTTTCATAATGTTCTTTCATAAAGAGTTCTACAATATTTTTTATATATCTTAAAGTGTTGCAATCAGTATTTTTCGAAATATATAAGTAATAATTTGAATAATTAAGTTCAATTTTTATATATTTACAATTATTAATATTTTCTTGCAAAATAAATAAATCATCTAGATTACATAATTTTTTTAAATTAATGATTAATTCATCTGTTCTATTCATAGATTCACCGCCAATCGAGTAAAACTATCCTTATTGTATATTTTTATAGGACGACAACTATTTTACTAATATTTTCAAATTATATTTTAATTAAATAAATCAAAAACTATATTTTAAGAAAATTAATACTTTATAATAAAAGATTATATCCCATAAACAACCCTTTTTCTACTTTATAATACTTTTTTTTATGTTTATTTCATGTTTTTTATATAAAAATAAATGTATTAGAAGATAATTCTATATTATAATCTAATACATTAAATATAATAATACACCTGCTGGTGTCATTAACTATTGTATTTTCATTTTTTATAAGAAGTATCAATTACTTTAATAGCATCGATTAATTGTTCTGGTTTGCTTATAATAAGTTTATTATTATTTTCGAACTTATTTTTATCATATCCCCAGCCATATTCCACTAAAATCACATTTTTTATCCCTGCTTTTTTAGCAGAATCATAATCAGATAATCTATCACCAATTGCTATAACTTCATCCTTTCTAACATTATATTCATTAATTACAGTTTCAAATTCTTCCGACTTATCCAGCTCCTGATGTCCGTACTTATGTCCTATGACATCTGAAAAATATTTATCTATATTATAACTTGAAAGCTTTTGCATTACTTCTTCCTTGTAATTTGAAGATACTAATACCAATTTGTAACGACTGCATGCCCATGATAAGACATCTTTTATACCTTGAAAAATACCTGGTTTTTTGGTAATAATCTCTTTTCTAAATATCTCCACTGCTTTTTTTTGTTTATCAGAGTCCATGCCAAGATTGTTATAACACTCATGAAAATCATAACCATATATATTTCTAAATTCCTCAATTGTAGATGGTATTTTCACATCTAACTCACTACCTATAACTTTATATATGTCATAAATGTTAGGAAAAGAATCCACTAATACACCATCGTAATCAAAAATTATTAATTTAATCATTTTAATTCCCCCTCTAAATATAATGTCTAAATACTTATTAACATTATAAATTATTTACCATAACAATTAAACTTTTCTATATAAAATTAAAAATCCCCCTATATTTTTTTAAAAAAGTAAACGTTTTAAAGAATTATATGAATATTTTAAATATTCTTAAATATACATATATAAAATTAAAATTATACAAATTTAATCTATTAAATCTAAATTAACATATATAGTTTATCCCACAAAATCTATACTATAATTAATATTAATAGTTTATGAATATTTATGAGAAAAGTTCATTAATTCTGACTTTTAAAAGAAGGAAATATATTTTTTTTAATTTTTAGTATAATTTTAATTGACATACACATACTATAGAGATATAATAGAAAAAAGTAAAAGGACGGTGAATACATTGAGTAAGATAAACGATAAAAAATCGGTTCTAATAACTTCGGAGGTTATTGAAGAGTGTCTTTGCGAATCTTTTGATATTACAGAAAAAAATACTCTATCACGTAAAAAAAATAAGACTCATCTAAAGTAATGCCTTTGTTATACGCTATTCTATTTTTGAAAAAAAATAGAATAGATGTATGAAAAGGCTTTTTTTATTGTTATCATTTCTTCTTAGAAAGCTATTTATATATTATACATAAAATTTGTTAAAAATTTCTCCAATTATATTAACTTTACAAAATATTTACATTTATCTTCTTTTTCATATCCTGTTGATCTTGTGAATTTTAATTTTCTATTAGGTGATAAGCTAATTATTGTATTAGGAAGAATAAGTTATAAATATAGTAAAACTAAACACACTCTTTTACAAAGTGCATTTAGTCAACTGAAAATAATTCTATATTTCTTTATAAAGGTTACTTTCCTTACCAACACGAAGTTCTGCAAGTAAAGGAATTATTCTTTTAAAATGCTCAGTATTATTATGTTTTTCAATAGCTTTTCCATCTTCCCATTCTTCTATAAATGTAAGTATGGAATCATCATTTATATCTTCAAACAAGCCATAAGAAATACAGCCTGCTTCCTGTCTGCTTTTTTCAATTAATTCTTCTGCCAATTCAATAAATTTTTCTTTCTGACCTTTTTTTAACATATTTTTTGCAACTATTTTTATCATTATTATCAATCCTCTCTTAGAAATTAGAATTACATACATTTACTTAAAATATGGTACACCATTATAAGAAAGAAGTAAATGAAAGAAACCTTATCATGAATTCTATCGTATATGAATAAAAACTTCATACTGATGATAAACTATATCTATTATATAATCTATTTTTTTAACAAAAATTCTAAGGATATATGGAGTAAATCATGAATCTAAATATTTTTAAACTATTTCCTGAAATGATAAAAGATCAAAATAAATATCCTTTCCCTCACACAAATATGACCTTTAAGGCATTGGTTGATGCTGCTATACCTAAAACTCCTAAGTTAGCAGAAAATCATGGGCCTATTCAATTATTCGGAGCATTGGACTGTAATATCCATGGATATGAAATATGGATATTAAATCACTTTGTTTCTTTACATATACCTCCATTAGATGTGAATATTCATCTGGCTAACTCAACTGCAAAAATGTTGGATATGGCTGCCAGACAATTGATTGATTCCAAAGAAAATAAAAAATCTATAGATTCTAAATTATTCAGGGAAAAATATATATTTGCATCCCTTGAACCAGAAGATCGCTTTCGTGCCATAAGTCTTTTAGAGGAATTAAAAATTAATCCTGCAAATTTGCCACTGCCTTTTTATAATAATCCTGGTCTTATAGTTTCTCTGACTGCCGGAATAGTTATGTTTATTACAATAGGTTACTACACTGAATGGTCAGCCTATGGTTCAACAAGTATGGAAACACCTAATAAACGAAAATTAAAGCAATTTCCTATAGGATGGGAGCAGGTAGAATATCCAGGCCCTTCTAAAGGATACCATGCTTTCAGAGGATATTTATGAGTAAAATTCTACCTGAACCTAAAATCACTTAATCATATAAGTTCGTAAAATAGGAGGTGTATTTTATGGAAAAAGATACTGATGTAATAGTTATAGGTGCAGGAGGAGGAGGTCCGGTGGTTGCCAAAGAACTTGGTGAAAAAGGCATAAAAGTTTTATTACTTGAAGCAGGAACATGGTATGGAAACAAAAAATGGCCCAATCCACTCCAAGAACAAGGGGCCAAAAGTTCTAATACTACTGAAGACTTAAGCGATGAAATTTTACATAGATGTTTTACAGATTATGAAGGAGATACAAACGACAATGTAATTGGCAGATTTCGCTGGGGAACTGCAGATAGGCGAAAACCTGCTTGGTTTAGAAGACTTCCTCAAGGAGGCTTTGCCTGGCAAAGTTCCAGTGTAGGTGGCACTACACTGCTTTACTTTGGAAATTCTCCTAGAGCTTTTCCTTCATCTGTAAATAATACATGGCCAATTTCATATAAGGAGTTAATTCCATACTATGAAAAAGTTGAATCCACACTTCCCGTTTCTCAGGCTCCAATGACAGATAAGGAGGAGTTATTTTTTTATGGTGCTAAGAAAGCTGGATGGCCAATTTTAAAAACTCTTGATATAACAAATCCAGGATATAGAACTCAGCCTAATGCAATCTTACCTCCTGATCTTGATATAAACAATTTAGATTTTAAATTTGAATATAGTACAGAAGGCTGCACTCTTTGCGGCCATTGCATCAATGGGTGCAGCATAGGCCCTTCAGTAGAAAGAGTGGCAAAACGCTCTACACTAGTGAGTTATATTCCTTTAGCCTTAAAAACCAATAACGTAGAAGTCAGACCTAATACATTTGTTACAAAAATTTTAACGAGAAAGGATAATACGGGAAACTTAAAATCTGTAGGCATTAAATATAAGGACACATGGACAGGAGAAAATGGGGAACTTAAAGCAAAAGTTATAGTAATGTCTGCAGGTCCTATAGAATCTCCCAGATTGTGGTTAAATTCGAAACTCCCAAATAACCCCTGGATAGGAAAGGGATTGACAAATCATTGGTTTGACTGTATATCTGGAATATTTAAGGAAAAAGTTTTAATGAATATATTAGGTACCCCTGATGTACGACCCTATGTAGGTCAAAATTCGGCAGCCAGATTTGACTATCCAGGCCTTGGCGCACTCCAGGGACTAGGTGTAAGTCCTGGAATATACTCTACACTATCATATTCCCTAAGCAGATATGGCTACAATTTTTTACATAAGCCTGCCCCTGAAGAACCCTGGGATATCAGAGGAAGGGTAGTAGGCCAGGAACTTAAAGAAATTATGATGTCATATCCACAGACTTTAAGTATTTTACTATTTACTGACGATACTCCAAATGATAGAAATACTGTTACACTGGATAATCTCATAAAGGATGAAAATGGTTTTGTACCTGTAATTAAATATATACCTTCCAAAAATGATATACAAAAAAGAGATAAACTTGCAGCAATTGCAGCAGATATACTAAAGAAAGCAGGTGCTAGTAAAATTATACGCACAGACTGTACCTCTGGCCTATTAGTTCATATGCAAAGCACTATGCGTATGGGGCACGTTACTGATACAAACTGCGAAGCAAAACAGGTAAAAAGACTATTCATTGCAGACAACAGTGTACTATATAACAGCTTAGGAGGAGCTAATCCTACTCTTACAACACAGGCTCTGGCAACACGGACGGTAGAAAAAATAGTTCATAAATATTTTAATTAGTTGCAAATTTTTGCTATATCCCTAAATAAGTGATTCTATATTCAGGGGAAGTTTTTTTATCTGAATTTTAGAATTACTTATTTATCCTAATATCAAATCTCCCATTAATACTCCTGTAATTTCACTTTCTTTATTTCTAACTGGAACTGAAAGAGCTATACAATAATTATTGGTATCTACAGATATATAGGGCTCAGACTGATATTCCTTTCCTTTTATTGACTCTTTAAAATAGGGTCTGTGAGAAAAACTAGTATATACCTCTTCTTCGCTATAGTCCAATGTTATAGCTTTTCTAAGTCCATCCCTCTGTACTAGTCCAAACAATTCAAAATAAGGGTATTTATCTATATTTTTTGTTAATATTTCAGTACAAATATTATATTCCATGGTACTTAATCCTTCAATTTGTGCTACCTGCCTGAGTACCTCTAATCCTGTTTCTATGTTTCTACGTACTTCCTCATTTACATTATAATCTTTGGCAAAAGAGGATATGCCCTCCTTTAAACTCTTATTCATATCTGATAAATTCGATATAGAATCAAAGGCATTTTTCATAGCAGATAACTGTTCTTGGGAAGCTGATGCCACTTGCTGGGTAGCTGCAGAAGTATTTTCTGATATTTCACATACCTTTCTCATAAGATCTCTTATATCAATTACTTTTTTATTTTGTATATTTATAACTTTATTTATATCTTCTATGGAATCTATAGATTTTTTACTTTCTATATATATATTATCTAAATTTTCTTTTGTAGCATTGGAAAATGTTATGGTTTCACTAAATATTTTAGCTTCATTATCCATGTTAGCAGATATGTCCGTTATTTCTGATTTAATCTCATCTATTATATACTGAATTTCTTTGGCCTGATTGGAGGATATAGCAGCCAGTTTTCTTATTTCATTTGCCACTACTGCAAAACCTGAACCACTTTCTTTTGCCTTTGCAGCTTCTATAGAAGCATTTAAAGAAAGTAAATTAGTATTTTTACTTATATCATTTACTGCATCTGCTATATTTTGAATTTTAAAAGCTTTTTCATATAAATTTTTTACTTTTGATACTAATTTTATATTTAGCTCTGAAGACTGATTCATCTTTTCAATCAATTCTTCGTAAGTTTCACTACTGTGTTTTACTACTTCCATCATGGAATGAGCATTATTTGCAACCGACTCTCCATTTTGTGATATAGATTTATGTCCTTCCACAAATTCTTTAATAAGTGTCTCCGTTTTAATTACATCATTCATCTGTTCTATCATATCCTGGGATATATTATTTATAGCAGAACTGGTTTCTTCACCTGATCTCTCTACCAATAATGTATTTGAACTTAAATCTTCGCAGTAATTTACAACTTTATCAGTCATTATATTGGTTTCATTTATAAATCCCCGTATACTTAAAATCAATATATTTATACTTGAACACAGATCACTAAAAATGCTTTTATCATGTGTTTTTATTTTTTTTGTTAAATCTCCCTGGGATATCTCTTCTATAGACTTATTAATATCTTCCAAGGATTTAAGAGTCAAATTTAATATTATAAGAACAGATGTGACTAAAATTATAATTAATAAAACCCATACAATATTATTTAATATAATGCCCTTTCCTCCAATAATACTAGAAACAATAAAAACTAATAGTGTTAAAAATATCGAACTTACTCCAAATATAAGGCCTATCCTTTTACCTTTCATATTTAAAACCTCCCAAAAACAAAATTGAAATACAAAAACCTCTTCTTATAATTAAGAAGAGGCCAAAAAACCACAGCATCCTCTCATCTTTAAGGAAACATCCTTCAGGATTTAGCACATTTCTAGAATATCTAGCTGTTGCCGGGCTTCACAGGGCCAGTCCCTCCACCTCTCGTGATAAGAGCGTATATAATAATATGTATTCATTTTTTATTACAATAAATTATATACATTATGGCTATAATTTGTCAACAACTTTATAGGATTCAAAATTGATTTTTAACACTATATTTTTATCAATAACTAATTGTATTTATAATATCTTTAACTTTTACATCTGAATTAAATTCTGCATCATCTATATAGAGCATTATCACAGGATAATCAGATCTTTCATACTTAAATATATTATCACTATCCTCACTGAAAACAGTAGGATTCCTTTTTTTACACACTTCACTATCTGCATCTATAAATATTTCCACATAATTTTCTGCTCCAATTATATTTTTAGCATACTCTCTATCTTCTTTAAACCTGCTTACAGATGTAACTATGGTTATGGTACCACTATCTGCAAACAAATTAGCCACCTCAGCAATTCTTCTGGTCTGTTCATGGGCGTCCTTAGAATTGAATGTAAGATCAGAGCTAAGTCCAAACCTTAAATGAGATGAGTCAAGATAATACACTTTTTTTCCTAAATCCATGAGTTTTTTCTCAAGTTTAACTGCTATTTCATTTTTTCCGCATCCTGGAAGTCCTGTAAGCCATATAACTTTTCCTCTTTGGCCCAATCTTAATTCTCTATCCTTTCTTGATACAAGCCTCTTTCTTATGGATATATTTTTACTTTTCACATCTTTTATTTCCCTTTTTAATGAATCTTCTATATTGGAAATAATTCCGCCTCCACTTATATCATAGTCTTCTACTATTACAAATCTTCCCGTAGATTGAAACTCATTAAATTTATCAAAACAAATAGGCTCCTGGGTTTTTATAGTAACTTCAGCTACATCATTTTTCTTTAAAAAAGCCAGATTTTCACTGCTGGCCAATGTGGCTGCATCAATTATCTTATTTACAGATATTATTTTAAACTCTACTTCCTGAGTTTCAATCTTCAGTTTATAGATTTTATCCTTTACCAATTTATTATCTCCAAGCCAGAATACATTAGCATTAAATACATTTCCTACAGTAATTGGAGAATCCTTATGGCATATAACTTCTCCTCTTTTATTGTAAAATTCATCCTCTAAGGTAATTCCCACGGACATTCCTGCAGTTACTACATCTGTCTTATCCTTTTGCTGCCATACTTCAATACTCCTTACTTTTGTGGATTTCCCTGAAGGATAAATTATAATTTCATCACCCTTTTTTAAAGTACCTGATTGAATTCTACCTGCTATAATTCTTCTGCTGTCAAATTTATATACATCCTGGATAGGAAATCTAAGCTCTTTTTCTTCAATTCCCTTATCTTTTTCTATACTATCCATACTTTCTAAAACATTTTGCCCATTGTACCAAGGCATCTTATCTGATTTACTGGCTATATTTTCGCCATTTGAAGCAGAAATAGGTATATATTTTTCTGGATATATATTTATGTTATTTAAAAACTCATTAAATTCTACTTGGACTTCATTAAATCTCTTTTCCGAATAATCTACTAAATCCATTTTATTTATAACTACAAATATCTTTTTGATACCGATAAGCGAAAGAATATATCCATGTCTCTTTGACTGCTCTTGAACACCTTCTTTAGCGTCTATAACTAAAATAGCCGCCTCTGCACTGGCAGCTCCTGATATCATATTCTTTAAAAATTCCTTATGTCCTGGTGCATCTATAATTACATAATCTCTTTTTTTTGTAAAAAACTGAAGCATAGTTATATCTATGGTTATACCCTGTTTTTGCTCCTCTTCAAAAGCATCCAACAAATAGGCATACTCAAACTTTTTTCCATTATCTTCAGATATTCTCTTTACTTTTTCAATTTCACCTTCAGGCAGTGAATTAGTATCATAAAGCAGTCTGCCTATTAAAGTGGACTTTCCATGATCTACATGTCCAACCACTACTATATTTAAATTTTCTCTGTCTCTTGCCATTTAAATACCTCCTAATTTATTAAAGCCGCACAAATTACACATTCTGAATCGTGAACCATCAATTGTGCATCGTGAATTATTACATATATCCTTCTTTCCTCAATTTTTCAAGTGCATGGGCATCTGCTTTATCCTGAGCTCTTCCAGATCTTTCTGTCTCATTGGTGTTTTTAAGCTCTTCTATTATTTCATCTAAACTTGACGCATTGGAATCAATAGGATTTGTACAAGGTGCACATCCAAGGCTTCTATATCTTTTACCATTCTTCGCAAAATAAAGATCCACTACTGGAATATTCTCTCTCTTTACATATTCCCATATATCTAATTCAGTCCAGTTTATAATAGGATGTACTCTTATATGGTTACCCTTTTTAAAATCAGTCTTAAATTGATCCCAGAGTTCAGGTGGTTGATCTGTATAATCCCATTTAGATTCTGCATTTCTCTCACTAAATACCCTCTCCTTTGAGCGGGAACCCTCCTCATCTCTTCTAATGCCTACAATAAGACCTTCAAATTTGTGCTTATCTATTACCTGTTGAAGTCCATCTGTCTTTAGTGCCCTGCAGCAAACAAGTCTTCCCTTTTCCGGTCCCATACCTTCTTCTAATGCTTTAGTATTTGTGTGTACTATTAAATTTAAATTATACTGTTTTGCCACCCTATCTCTAAATTCTATCATTTCTGGAATTTTTAGTGTAGTATCCACATGTATAAGCGGAAATGGACAATTTCCGAAAAATGCTTTTTGTGCCAACCACAACATTACTGTGGAGTCCTTGCCTATAGACCATAACATTCCAAGCTTTCCAAGCTTTTTATAGGCTTCTCTAAAAATATAAATACTTTGTGCTTCTAATCTATCTAAATGATTCATTTATCATTTCCCTCTTTCTAATATCTATTTGACTCTTTTCTATTGGTCATTATTGCGATTCCAACATTATTATCATCATTTATTAAATGCCATTTTAATTCATCTCCATCTTTGCTAACATACAAATAGGAACCATTGCCGCCTATGTCTGCTCCTAAATAATACTTAATTGAACCATTTGCACATTCTTTAACACAAGCTGTACATCCCCAGCAGTCACTTTCATATTTTAAATATGCTTTCCCATGATCATCTGCATATATAAGATTTCCAGGACAGACATTTTTACATTTAAGGCATCCAATACAACTTTCCCTATCAATTTTTATGCTCATATATTTTATCCCTTTCTACTATATTTCTAAATATAATATGCACCTTTCCTTTCTTATACACGGAATTAACATATTTTACCCAATTTTTGTCATCTCTAAGAGGAAAATTGTTATTTTGCTGATAACATTTCCACCTTGTTTCACGTCTTGCCTTTAAATGGGCTATAACGACCTTGCATATATACAATCTGTCAATTAATTCATATATAAATAATAGCTCATGTAAATTCCCGGCTTTTAGTCCTCTGCTCATTTCAAGCAGCTCCTCTATCCTGTTTTCAGCTCTGCATAATTTTTCCATATTATAGCTATAATTTTGTGATATGCCTCCCGCATATTCATCCATAGTTTTCTGCATAGCTTCTTCCAACTCATAAACACTATAAAAATTTTGTTTGTTTTCAAAGAATCTATTTACTTCACTAAGTTTGTTCTTTATACTTTCTTTATCTATATACTCAATATTTACGTTTTTAATATAATTCAGCACTGAATCTGCTGCAATCTCACCTTCCGCAAAACACCCTGTTGCATATTTTTTGGGACTTCCTCCACTTACATCACCTGCACAATAAAGTCCTGTCAAAGTTGTGGCTCTTTTTGTATCTACCCAGTATCCACTAGCACCATGACCTCCCACCAAATATGGTTCAGTTCCCTCGATTTCCACATCTTCCACTCGTGAAATTCCATCTTTACTTATCCATTTTAGTGCCTGGGACGGTGCCATATTCAGATAAGCTTTTATCAAATCATCTTTCTGAATCTTGGTAATATGATTAATCTTTAAAGAACATGGCCCATTACCTTTTTTGTTTTCCATTACAGTAGCATAAAGTCTATTTATAGTTGTGGGCTTCCCGTAATCTCCCACATATTTTTCACCTTTGCCATTCACCTGATAAGCTCCTATTCCCTGAGCTATAGTTCCTGTAGGTGCTATAGTATCTTTGCACCTCAATGCAACAAATCTCATCTCAAAAGTTGTCATTTCAGCCCCTGCTCTTATTCCCATTGCGTACCCAGCTCCAGTATTGAAAGGTGAATACCACATCTTATGTTTTGAAAATCCGGGGTTATTAGGTTTATATATGCCTGATGCTCCTCCTGTTGCACATATTACTGCTTTTGCATGTATTACATAAAGTTCCTTGTGGTGGATGGAAAATCCATAGGCGCCTATAATTTTTTGCTCTTTCTGTATATAATCTATAATATTTACTCCATTCAGCACATGTATGCTGTTTTGACTCTCCACTGCATTTGAAAGTATGGGTTTAATATTTTCTCCATTTATCTTTATACTTCTCCTGCCTCTCTTTACATATTCTCCTTTTGAATCCTTTAAAATAGGAAGTCCCATATCCTCCATCTCACGGGTCACACTATTGAGTTTTTTTGCTATGGTATATACCAAATCCTCTCTTACGACTCCATTAAATTCTTCTTTCACATAATCTACAAAAGACTCAGGGGTCTCACCTTCATTTATATAGGCATTTAAAGCGTTAATCCCACCTGCAAGGCATCCACTTCTTTTTATATTTGCCTTCTCCACAATAAGTACACTTGTTTCTGGAGACTTTTTAGCTATTCTAAACGCTGCAAAACAGCCTGCCGTACCTCCACCTATTATTAATACATCAGTATGCAGTTCTTTAACCACAAATTCCATTTAATCACTCCTGTACCTTACAAGACAAAAAGTCCAATATTTTATTTACACATTGCTGAACAGTATCCAAATTGGTAGATACAACAATCTCAGGATTATCAGGTACCTCATAGGGAGAATCCACACCTGTAAAATCCTTTATTTCACCATTTCTAGCCTTTTTGTATATTCCCTTTGGATCTCTGCTTTCGCAAACTTCAATAGGGCAATCAACATATACCTCTACAAAATCTTTCCCAAGCAATTTCCTGACATTGTCTCTATCCTCTTTAAATGGAGATATAAAAGTTGAAATTGTAATAATCCCAGAATCCACAAACAGTTTACATACCTCTGCTATCCTTCTTATATTTTCAATTCTGTCTTCTTTGGTAAACCCAAGATTGGAATTTAAACCATGCCTTACATTATCACCATCCAAAAGATAAGTGAGCCTTCCCATATTATATAATCTCATTTCAAGTTCAGAAGCTATGGTAGATTTTCCAGATCCAGAAAGACCAGTAAACCATATAAGAATTCCATTTTGCCCAAGCAGTTTTTCTCTCATCTCCCTATTTACCAATGCTCTGTGCCATGATATGTTAGTTGATTTCACACTCAATAAAAATCCCTCCATTATTCTCAAACTTTTCACCATTGATGAATTAAGTTATCTTTATAGTTTATTTATTCATACCCCTGTCTTGCAAAAAAATATTTTATATATATGCAGATGTAGTATCAGATTTCAAATTGTTTTCAATAATTTCTACTTTATTATCATCATTAAATAAATATAATCTGTGCACAAGAACAATTACTTCTTCGCCTAAATTGAGATTATCCTTTTCTAGCGAATAAACTCCTGAAATTTCAGTATTTCCTATTTTAGCAGTTACTACCCAGTTGGAACCTGCAAAAGAAATATCTGTAATAGTACCTTTGTCACAGGCAAGCTCAGATTGTATTTCCCCCTTTCTTCCAATTTCAACAAATTCAGGTCTTATAATAGCTTTTGCTCCCGATGGAAGCCGCTTAAATGCTTTAAATTCACTAAAATCCTTAATAATAGTTGATTCACCAACAAATGTTGCTACAAAAGCAGTTTTGGGATTTTTATATATTTCAACCGAACTTCCTATTTGCTCAATACTTCCCAAATTAGTTATTATAATTTCATCTGCCACTTCCACCGCTTCTTCTTGGTCATGGGTTACAAATATACTAGTTATTCCCAATTTATGTATCATCTGTTTGAGCCAGGTTCTAAGTTCTTTTCTTACTTTTGCATCAATAGCAGCAAAAGGTTCATCAAGAAGGAGCAGCTGTGGTTTTGGAGCAATAGCCCTTGCAAAAGCAACTCTTTGTTTCTGACCTCCTGACAATTGACTTGGATATCTTTTTTCCAAACCTTTAAGTCCAATAAGTTCTATTAATTCTGTAACTCTTTCTTTTATATATTTCTTATCTTCCTTCTTAATAGAAAGTCCAAATGCTATATTTTGATATACCGTCATATTTCTAAAAAGAGCATAATTTTGAAAGACGAACCCTATTCCCCTTTTTCCTGGGGATATATCATTAACTAACTTCCCATCAATATAAATTTCTCCGCTATCAGCAGTCTCAAGCCCTGCAATTATACGAAGTATTGTAGTTTTTCCGCTTCCACTTGGCCCAAGCAGTCCTATCAGCTTTCCTCGTTCTATCCCAAAGGATATATTCTTCGACGCTTTATAACTTCCAAAATTTTTATTAAGGTTTCTGACTTCAACATACATATTATTTCACCTCTTTTTTCACTTTCCACTCAATAATATTCCTCAAAATTAAAATCACAATAGCTATAAATACTAAAATTGATGATACTGCAAAAGATGCAGAAAATTGATATTCATTATATAATATTTCTACATGCAGTGGCAAAGTGTTAGTTTCTCCTCTTATGTGTCCAGAAACTACAGAAACAGCTCCAAATTCACCTATGGCACGGGCACTGCACAATACTATTCCATACAGAAGTCCCCATTTTATATTGGGCAGTGTTATTTTTGTGAATATTGTCCATAAATTTGCCCCCATGGAGGCTGCCGCTTCTTCCTCATCAGTTCCCTGAGTAATCATCAGAGGTATTATTTCCCTAGCCACAAAAGGAAAAGTTACAAATATGGTAGCCAGTACTATGCCGGGCAGTGCAAAAACTATTTTTATATCATGTTGAAATAGAAAATTATAAAATAAACCGCCTCTTCCAAAAGTCAGTACATATATCAATCCAGCTATAACCGGCGAAATAGCAAATGGAAGATCTATGAGCGTAATTAAGAAATTTCTACCTCGAAATTTAAATTTTGTTGCAGCAAAGGCCATTATTGCGCCGAATATAGTATTTAAAATAACCGCCAGGCCGGAAGCTATTAAAGTAAGTTTCACAGCCGAAATAGTATTTTCCTCTGTAATAGCCATCATATATGCATCTTTACCTTTTTTAAAGGCTTCTATAAATATAAGTATCAGTGGCATTCCCAGCATTATAAATAAAAATATTATAGTTGCTGCTATGAGTAAATACTTAATTACACTAGATTTAGTATAGTATCTCTTTTCCAATTTTCTCACCCCTATGCATATTTGTTGGCTCTCCATTGAATTAAATTTATAATAAACAACATAAAAAATGAAAATACAAGCATAACCAAAGCTATGGCTGTTGCTCCCGAATAATCAAACTGTTCAAGTTTGGTCATTATCAAAAGAGGAGCTATTTCAGTTTTCATAGGTTTATTTCCAGCTATAAATACCACAGATCCATATTCACCTATTCCTCTTGCAAAAGCAAGTGAAAATCCAGTTAAAAGAGGAGCGACGAGCTGTGGAAATATTACCTTGAAAAAAATTTGTATTCTAGATGCACCTAAAATAGAAGCTGCCTCCTCTATGCTAACATTTAAATCTTCTAAAACCGGCTGCACTGTACGTACAACAAAGGGTATTCCTATAAATATCAATGCCACAGTAATTCCAAATGTAGAAAAGGATCCCTGTATGCCAAATTTAGCCAATATAGAACCAATCCATCCATTTTTTGAATAAAGTGTTGTAAGTGAAATGCCTGCAACAGCTGTAGGAAGAGCAAAGGGCAAATCTATACATCCATCCAGAAATCTTTTAAAACGAAAATCATATCGTACAAGTACCCAGGAAATAATCAATCCGAAAACAGCATTTATGCCGGCTGCTATAAATGCGCATCCAAAACTTATCTTATATGATGCTATCACCCTTGGATTTGTTACAGTTCTTATGAAATCATCAAATCCCATTTTAGATGTTTGAATCAATATTGTACTGAGCGGAATTAAAACTATTAAACTCAAATATAAAATAGCCAATCCCATGGATACATTAAAACCCGGGATAACTCTTGTCTTTTTAGTCATTTTACGCCTCCTTCCTGTATTGCTATAGTATCTGCATATAATGTATACATTATATGCAGATACTATAGCAATAGCATTATATAATAACTTCTAAGATTTAAAAATCTTAGAAGTTATTTTACCATATATAGTATTACTGTTTAGGCTGATATATCTGATCAAATGTTCCTCCATCTTCAAAATGAGTTTTTTGAGCCTTGGTCCATCCACCAAATAAATCATCTATTGTAAATAAGTTAATTTTCGGAAATTGATTTTCATATTTCTTTGCAATTTCCTCATCTCTAGGACGATAGTAATTCTTTGCAGCTATTTCCTGTCCTTCTTTCGAATACAGGTATTTCAAATACTCTTCAGCCACTTTTCTAGTACCTTTCTTATCTACTACTTTATCTACCACAGCTACCGGTGGTTCTGCAAGTATGCTCATAGAAGGCACAACTATATCAAACTTATCTTTTCCCAATTCTTTTACAGATAGGAAAGCTTCATTTTCCCAAGCTATAAGAACATCTCCTACTCCTCTTTCAACAAAAGTAGTTGTAGCACCTCTTGCACCTGAATCCAATACTGCCACATTTTCATATAACTTCTTCACAAACTCTTTTGCCTTGTCTTGATCATTATTGTTCTTCTTTAAAGCATATCCCCATGCTGCAAGATAGTTCCACCTGGCACCACCAGATGTTTTGGGATTTGGCGTTACTATGGAAATTCCTTCATTTACAAGGTCATCCCAGTCCTTTATCTGTTTAGGATTACCTTTTCTAACAAGAAATACTATAGTGGAGGTATAAGGAGAACTGTTATCTTCAAACTTCTTCTGCCATCCTTCATTAATTAGGCCCGCCTCTTGAATTGCATCTATATCGTAAGCCAAGGCTAAAGTAGCAACATCTGCTTCCTGTCCTTCTATAATTGATCTTCCCTGTTTACCTGATCCACCATGAGATTGTTTTATTGTAACATCCTGTCCAGTCTTTTCTTTCCAATATTTTGCAAAGGCTTTATTGTACTCCTGATATAATTCTCTTGTAGGATCATAAGAAACATTCAGAAGTTCAACTGATTTTTCACTTTTTGATGATCCTTCAGTATCAGTGGCACTTTGGCTTCCGCATCCTGTAAAAGATGCCAGTATAAAAATACCAATCAATGAAATTAAAATGCTAAACTTAAATTTTTTCACAAAAAATCCCCCTTTAATTTAAAAAAAGTTTTATTTTATCAAAACACTCATAAAAATCCAAGTATTTTAACTTAATACATAATTTATTCACAATTTTCTCGTTATTTTTCAAGTCAAAATAATTTTATCAGTATATACTTTTTGCTGTTTTGGTAAAAAGTATATGGGCTTTTTCATTTCATGATTAAAATTTTATGCTAACTTAACCTCCTTTTTCTAGTCAGCCCAATAAAAAACTTCCTGTGGAGAAAACACAGGAAGCTATATCCTCTTGTTTCTCATCTTTCAGGGTACACCTGCTGGAATTGGCACCATTGAATATAAAACTTATTCAGGTTGCCGGACATCATAGGGCCAGTCCCTCCGTCTCTCTTGATAAGAAATCCGTAATTAAATTTTAAGTACATTATATAACATCCAAATCATTTTATCAATAGAAAATTAACGAATTCTTTTAATGACATTTTCTTTATGTTTTAGAATACAAACATAATATCAAGCTTATTAAGTATACTCATTACTTAATTATTTACATCTATCTTAAAATTTGAAACTGTTCTCATAAGTTCTTCAGATAACTTTGCCTGATTATCAGACATATTTGAAACTTTTTTTATAACACCAATAACTTGAAGTATTTTACTCTTTATTTTATCAGCATTCTGTGAAGAATTTTTAGCATTTGTACTCATATTTTCAATTACTTCACTTACCTGTCCAACTGCAGCTGTTATTTCTTCTGTCATGGTGGCTATTTCTTCTGACACATAACTTACGAAATTAGAATCTTCATAATACTGTTTTCCCATATCACCGAAATTTTTAAGTTGTGTATTCATATCTTTACTAATGAACTCCAATGCTTGATTACTATTATTAGAAAGATTTTTAAATGCGGTTTGAACTTTGTTAATAGTTTTTTTTATTCCATCTACTGCATCTTTAGACTGCTCTGCAAGCTTTCTAATTTCTTCTGAAACTACAGCAAAACCTTTCCCATGTTCTCCCGCCCTTGCTGCTTCAATAGCTGCATTTAAAGAAAGTAAATTTATTTGCACTGCTATATCAGCTATTGTATCTGACATAACATTTATATTTTTAACTACTTTACCCTCTTCAATAGCTTTTAGTATTTTTTCTCTTATTTCATTGTGAATCACTACTATACCTTTTTCAGTCTCTTTATATTTCATTTGTACATCTTTAGCTCTTTCTTTAGCATTACTGGCATTATTACTAGCTTCCATAGTCCTTTCTGACAATTGATTTATGCTGGCATTCACTTCTTCTACAGATGCATTTATTTCTTCTGAAGATGTACTTGTATCTTGAACAGCATTATTTATTTCATTAGCAGCCAAATCTATATTTTCAAAACTAGCATCCAATTCATGTACTGATAAAACTACCTGTTGACTGGAATTTCTCATGTTCTTGGAATTTTCAATCACAATTTTAATTAAATCCTTAATATTTTTCTGAGCTTTGTTTAAATCACGACTCACTGCTGAAAATTCATCTTTGCCTAATATATCTATATATGTACAAAAATCATAATTTGCAATTCTACTTGCAAATTGCTTTATCTTTTTTAAAGGAATAGTACACTGTCTTGTAATAATTATACCTAAAATTATGGAAAATATAATTCCTAATAAAATATATATAAGTATGCCAATGCTAGCAGAATTAAAAACTTCTGCATTGTCTGTATTCGATTTCTTTGCTTCATTAAGACTTCTGTCAACAAGTGCATTAATATTATCAGACATTGGCTGCCAGCTTTCATCCATATCCCTATAATACTTATTTGCTTCATCATATTTGTCATTTTTTATTGCAGTTAATAATTTTTCTTCTAAAGATTTATAGTTTTGAAATTTCTCCATAAATTTATCAAAGTACTTTTTCTCATCTTGGCTCATAGGAAGAGTATTATATGTTTTAATATCCTGACTGTTTTCATCCATACTTTTTTGGATATCCTCAAGTAAAGCTGATAATTTATTTTCATCTCTTAAATAAACTATCTGAACAATATCGTTTTGTCTTCTAACCAACTGCTGTTTTATATCTGTCAGACTATATACACTTTGAAGATTATCACTATACATATTTCTAGAATTTAAATTTACTTTGTCTAATGAAAATATTCCTACACTTCCTATTAAAGCAATTATTATTACTATAATTAAAAAAGCTAACAACATTTTTTGTCCAATTTTTATTTTTCTTAAAAATAACATTTTTTGTCCCCTTTCATAATTGGCAATAGTTAATTTCCTATTAAGTCAAAATGATTTTGTTATATACTTTTTACCATTTTGGCATAAAGTATATATGCTTCTCTTTTATTTCATGATTATTAGAATCACTCAATTAAATAAGTATACAGGAAAAGGTCAAATTAGCCTATTTTATAGATTATAAAATTCACATCTATACATAAACTAACTTGACCTCTAGTTTTTCTAGTCAGTTCAATAAAAAGCTTCCTGTGTGGAGAAACCACAGGAAGTTATGTCCTTTCGTCTCTCATATTTCAGGTTATATTACCTGCTGGAATAGCACCATTATAATATAACTTTTAAAATGACTTGTCAACAATATTTTTAAATTTGAAATTATCCAATTCTTCACTGGTTATAATACAAAAGTTGGATTCTTCCCTGTCTCTATATTCCTGAGTACCTTTCACTTCTGTTTCTATTTTACGCTCTAAACCAGCTGCTCCTGGCACTCTAAATTTTCTTTTGTCAATTTTTTCTATAGGTATTTCTAACCATTTATTCAGCTGAGGAACCCATTCATAAGGAACTCTATAAGCCCTGTATACCATATTTAGTTTTGATTTTCCCTTACCCTCATAAGGACTTATATATTCCCAAACTATTTCATGATCTTTGGTAACCTCAAATATACGGCCATCTGATCCTTCCGTTATTAAAGTGTTTCCATTAGGAAGTCTCTGGGCATTACTTATAAATGGGCTATAAAATCTAGCGGCATCTAATGGTTGTATAAAACCAGCTTCTTCTGGAGTGTACTGCCATATTATTTTTAAAGTGATAGGATCAATTTCCAATACTCTGGAATAATCTCTAATTGCATTCCTATTTCCTGTTGGGGAACCTGGATTAGGTAATCCGTAACCAGCCCAACCTCCATTATCAAATATAAGAATATTACCTTCCCCTGGCAAACCCTTAGGTATTAAATGCACATTATGTTGTCCTATTATCCATCCCAATTTTATAAGCTCATCACTTGTATCATAATAAGGCCCTATCTTCCACACAATTTTTCCTGTCTCCTTATCTACAATAGCTATAATATTGGATTCCCTACTGTCAAGAATGATGTTTTCTGGTGAAAATCTTTTATCTCCATTATCAAACCATTTATTAGGTCCAAGTAAAGATATAGAGTTAATATGCAGCCAATCTCCTATACCACCGTCAGCTGTCCTCATATTAGGATTACGATAAAGAATATTTCTAGATATCTCATTAAATCCTAATTCATCAAAATGTTCATTTGCTCTCCACTCCCAAATAATTTTTCCATCCCATGTAACTTCAATAATTTTATCATCTAAAAGTACTTTATCAGATATTCTAGAATTTTTAACATTTTCATGTGTAAGAATAAGTGTATTACCCCTATCAATTTTTGGTGTTAATCCAGGTGCGTAATATCCAACTGGATTGCCCTCCCTCTGATAATCATGATGCTGTCTTGCCATCCACTGAGGTTCTTCTTCTGGATCTTCTATGAATTCATTTTTATTGAATTTCCAAACAATATTTCCATTCCAATCTACTTGTACTAAATCAATCATATCCTGAAATCCATATTTGGGATTTCTCTCCCCTGTGCTGCCTATAACATATCCACCTGGCAGCAGCTTATTGGGAAATCCATGTAAATTTTTCCACAACTGCAGTTCCTGCCCATTCATATCTATCAACAATGCGCCTTCATCTGCTGCCTGAAAAATAGTGTAACCACTCCATGCCTTTTCAGGATTATAAATTGTTACCCCGGTAGGATAAACACTCGGGTATCCCATAGTAATTTCCTCCATTCAAATCTAGATTATTTTATTAAATTTTTATTTGTATACAACCTTATGAAAATAAATTATTATCTTAAGCCACCCTTTTTATAGCATCTTTATTATTAACTATCCCATATTTTTTCATAGTTAAACTTGCTATAGTCACTAATATTTTGTCCGTAAAATATCCCATAAGCCCTAAGCATATCAATCCTATAAATATCCATTCTGTCTTAAAATATAATCTTGAAGTCCATATCAAATATCCTATACCTTTATTTGCAGCAAGCATTTCCGCACCCACAATGGCACCAAATGAACCACTCATAGCCAGTCTTACTCCTGTAAATATATAAGGTATGGCTGCTGGAATTATTACATTAAACATTATTTGAGATTCAGAAGCTCCAAGACATCTAGCTGCTCTTATTTTTTCTTTCTGTACACTAGACACCCCAGCTTCTGTATTTAACATAACAGTAAAAGTAGTAGCATACATAATTAAGATAATTTTCCCTTCTTCACCTACACCAAACCACAGTAAAAATAATGTTAAAAACGCAAGTGCAGGTACAAATCTAAAAAAATTCAAAATAGGATCTACAAACATTTTTATTGCTTTGATTCTTCCCATCAATACACCTATGGGAATACCTATGAGATTTCCCAAAATCCATCCTGAAAGAATTCTGCTCAAACTTATGCCAATAAATTGAAAGAGACTTCCATCTTTAATTAAATCCTCTCCCCCAGATATTACTCTCAATGGGTCCGGAAAGAAATCTGGATTTGAAAATTTGGATCCTATGCCCCAGATTATAATTATACAAACCCAAGATATAACACCCCATTTTAATAGTTTATTAAAACCTCGCATCAATTTTCCTCCCTTATGCTAACGCACTCTCTTTTTCCTGAACGTACATTTTCCCTTCAAATTCATTCAAAAGGCTTTTATATTCTTTATTAAATACACTACTGGTTACATCCCTCGGATATTGAAAATTCACATCATAAGTTTTATATATTTTAGAATCAGGCGACCTGGACATAATACCTATTTTCTGCCCAAGTATAAGGGCTTCTTGAATATCATGGGTAACGAAAATAATAGTTTTCTTAGTTTCAAGCCATATTCTCACCAGCTCCTTCTGCATTATTCTCCTAGTCTGAGCATCCAATGCTCCAAAAGGTTCATCCATTAATAATATTTCTGGATTATTTGCAAGTACTCGTGCAATTTGAACTCTCTGCTTCATACCGCCGGATAGCTCACTGGGAAATTTTTTTTCATGCCCGGATAGTCCAACTAACTTTATATATTTATCAGATATAGACGCTCTTTCTTCTTTTGCTACTTTTTTCATTCTTAATCCAAATTCTACATTTTCTTTTACATTAAGCCATGGGAAAAGGGACGCATCAGGATGCTGAAATACAACTGCCCTTTCTCTCCCAGGTTTTACCACTCCCTTGTCATTTATTAATACTTCACCTTCAGTCTTTTCAATAAAGCCTGCAATTATATTGAGTAAAGTAGATTTTCCGCACCCGCTGGGTCCCAATAGAATAAAAAACTCTCCCCCTTGTAGATTGAGATCTATATTTTTAAGAATATAATTAGAATCACCGTAGCTCTTACTTAAATTTTTAATTGTTATTGAATTTATTTTTGACATTTTAATTTTCCCCCTATTCCATGAATAATTTTAATATATGGTTTTATTTTATATTTTCAGGTTTATAAGTAAGTCTTTGTGGAAGTGCCTCTTCTAAAGGCTCCGTATCTATCTTGTCTTTTAAATTAAAACCACCCTTAATTAATTTATTGGCGGATGCATATTCATATACTTCCTGTAATTGTTTTACATCATCATCATTCAACCTTATATCATTTGAACGTGTTTTAATATCTTCTTCTAAACTATCCTTTGGAACCTTCAAAGCTTTGGCCATAATTTCAGCTGCTTCTCCTGGATTTTCACTTATATATTTAGTAGCATCATTCAACGCCAGTAATATATTTTTTCCCACATCTTTTTGTTCTAAAAATTTACTATTAGCCATCAAAAATCCGCGGAATGCAAAGGGTATATCTGCCGAACTCCCTATAATCTTAGAACCCTGTACTTTTAAAGCCTTATTTAATAAATCTCCTGAAAAAAATGCTGCTTTAACGTCGCCTTGCTGAAATGCTGAAAGAATTTCTGCATTTGCACCAAATTGTTGTTTTTTTACTTCATCTATTTTTATGTTATACTTTTCTACATACCTAGCTATAATATATTCATATACAGTTCCTCTTTGAACTCCAATTGGCTGCCCCTTTAACTCACCTGGAGAATTTATTCCGTCACGGGTTACCATTTTAATCCTACTTGCATCAAGTTGCTGAAAAAAACTAAAAATTTTTAAATCCCCACTGCTCAATCTGGAAAGTGCCGCATAATCTGCTGCCTGTCCTACATCTATTTGATTAGTCAATACAGCATCTATGGTGTCAATTCCATAAGCATATGGAATGACCTGAGCATTAATACCATATTTCTTAAAATAACCTTTATCTCTGGCAACATAAAAGATAGTTGAAAAAGCACTAGAGTCAGCTCCAATTTTAACTGTTACTTCCTTCCTGGATGAATCCGACGTACTTTGAGTTTGCGAACCACCGCCGCATCCGGCAGCTACAATCATCATTCCCACAATAAATAAAATGATTAAAGATAGTTTTTTACTTTTCACTAACATCTACTCCCTCACATTTATTTTAAATACTCTTTTCCACTCATCTTGTCATCTTCATCACCTCTCAATTTTTATTTGTTTTCTATTAAAAAATACATAATAAAAAGCCAAGCATAACCTATGAATAAAGATTTATACATAATTTAATCTCTACTATAAGTTAACTTGACCTCCAGTCTTTCCAGTCGGTCCAATAAAAAACTCCCTGTAGAGAAACTACGGGAAGTTACATTCTCCTGTTTCTCATCTTTCAGGCTAAATATATACCTGCTGGAATTAGCACCATTGAATAATAAACATATTCAGGTTGCCGGATATCATAGGGCCAGTCCCTCCATCACTCTTGATAAGAAGTTTTATATTTAAGTCTACTTTTATTTAAATTGATGTTACTATTAAACCTTCAGATATTTCCACCTGCCAGCTTTTATTCTGAAAATATACATAATCGCTCTAATACTGTAATCCAAAAAAATACCTATCATCAACCCATAAAGACCTGCATTTAAAAACTTAATTAAGCCATCGGCCATTATAAGCCTAAATATCCATAACCCTGCAATCGATGAAAATATTATATATTTAATATCTCCTGAACTTCTTAACACACTTGAGCCCGTTTTTTCAATACCTAAAAATGGTGAAACTAAAGAAAATCCTCTAATTACAACAATACTTGCAGTTACAACTTGTAAATCTTGAGAAAATAACCTTGCAAATAGAAAGGCTCCAGAAAATTCTATGGTTGTTGAAAATAAGCCAGTAAACATTGCTATCCTAATGTTTTCATAAGCATAAGCTTCCGCCTTTTTGAAATCCTTTTTTCCTAAACTTTGTCCAATAGTAGTAGTTGTGGTCAAAGAAAGTCCCAATAACGGTAAAAATGCCATAGAGTGTATACTTCCTCCAATTTGAAATGCAGCTGCTTCAACAGTCCCCATAGATACAACAAGTATTTGCTGCATTAAAAATCCTCCATTCATAATTAGGTTCTCCACACATGCAGGAATCCCAATTCTTATTATTCTCTTTATTACTTTAAAATCTACTTTAAATTTACCAAAATCAATAAGACTTACTTTAGACTTTTTCCTAAATAAAATACAAACTATTACTATCCCCCCAACGATTCGTGAAATAGTAACAGCTATTGAGGCACCTTTCACACCTAGGGAGTTCAAATAAATTACTCCTTTATACTCTAGCCCATAAATCAATAATAAACTCAATATCACATTTATTGTATTTTCAAATATAACTACATACAAAGGTGTCTTTGTATCTCCAATTCCTCTCAAACATCCCCCTGTAACCATCTCTATTACAAAAAATGGCATCCCTAAACATACAATTTTGTAATAGGTTCTAGCTAAACTCATTACTTTAAAATCAGCAGCTCCAAAAAAGGTAATTATTATTTGATTAGAAAATACAAATCCTAAAAAAGCAATAGAAACTCCAATTAATATACTCATAAATAGTGATTGTACCAAAACATATCTTGCATCTTTAATGCCTTTTTCTCCAGTAACTCTAGCAATTATTACTGATGAGCCCATGGCAAGTCCAGTGAAAATAGTTTGAAAAAAATTGACCAAATTGTTGACCATTCCAACTGCTGCAATAGATTCTTTTCCAAGCTTTGAAACTAATATAGTTGAAACTATGCCAACCATCATAATCAACATCTGTTCCATTATAGTTGGCCATGCTAGTTTTATAATATCGTGACGTATTTCTTTTCTTGAATATGTTGTATCCATTAAAGTCCCCTTCTAAATCAGAAAAAAGCTTCTAGTTTAGCTAGTTAATTAAACTGGAGTTTCTAGCCACTATTGAAATTTATCCGACAACGCAATTAAAATACATCATCATATTATCAATAATTTTCATCTAATAGAGGAATAACTTCAACACGATTTTCTCCAGGGGATTTCTTAAAGTCCAATATTTTTAACTCTGATGGATCCACTCGTATTATTATATTGTCACCTAATCCATTTTTTTTGATTCTTTCTTTAAAATTAGAATTTTTATTGCCTATTATCTCAATAGCTTTTTTAAGTTCCGCTTCATCTGTTATTTTTACAGCTTTGCCTTTTATTGTAATATTAACAAAGGATGCTAATTCTTGATTTTCATGCTGGAAAAATACTGAAACATTTGCATTATGTTTAATTTGTTCAACTTTAGCACTTCCTCCAATAGTTGAAAAATAAGTTGTATAGCCATCTACGCCAAAAGCACCTAAAACCCTTAATGCAGGAGCATTTTCACCATTTACTGTAGCTAATATTATATATTTTGTACTATTTAAATATTTCTTTATAAAATTCTTATCAATTGACATTTGTATATACCTCCAAATAATATTCAATTTACATATTTAAATAAAACTATTTTATTACAACATCCACCTGCCGCCATTTACATCTAAGCAAGCTCCCAGAATATAACTGGCATCTTCTGATGCTAAAAATAAAACTGCTTTTGCAATCTCGCCAGTGGTACCTAATCGTTTCAATGGTATATCTTCAAGAATCTTCTCTCGTTCTTTTTCTTTACGGGAATTCCATTCACTTTTAGACTTTTCACCACTGATAATTATACCCGGTGCAATTGAATTCACTGTAACACCATAATGCACCAGTTCTCTTGCCAAGTGCTTTGTAAAACCTACTACCCCAGCTTTTGCAGCTGCATAATGAGGTCCTCCAAGAATTGATATTGCCCTTCCTGCTTGAGATGCGATATTTATTATCCTACCTTGCTTTTGCCTTTTAAAATTTTCAATAACGGCCTTAGAGCAAAGAAAAACACTTTTTAAATTTCTGTCAATAACAGCATCCCATTCTTCTTCTGTTAAATCTTCCACTGTTTTTGAGCCGCTGTCACCACCTGCATTATTGACTAGTACATCTACTTTGCCATACTTTTCAATTACGGATCTGAATAAATTTTCAACCTCTGACTTTTTAGTCACATCAGCTGTTATTCCATAGCCAGTACCACCATTATCATTTATCTCATCCAATACTTTTTGTACTTCAGCTTGATTTCTTCCATTTACAATGACCACAGCTTCTCTACTAGAAAATTCTAAAGCTATTTCTCTGCCTATACCTTTAGATGAACCTGTAACAACTACAACTTTCCCTTTAAAACTCATTTTAACCTCCTATTTTGTTTTAAAGATTCTGCCTCTGACTCACTCAAGTAACAAAAGCAAAATCTATATTCCATAATTCCACTTTGACCATCACAATATAAGCATAGTTAATTTTAAACTGCTTCTTTTTTAAATACAGGCAATAATTCATCTCCTATTTTATATAAATCATGACAAAGTGTGGTAGGTGCTGCATTACAATCATACAATTGATCATAAGTAAATCCTGCTTTTCTAAATATATTATAAACTTTATATGCCATATCCAGATGCCATTCAGGTTCTGGAGTACGATGTCCCTCAAGTTCTGATCCTGGATTTGGGCACCATGCCCCTGCCAAGCATATTACTCCCTTTGATGCAAGGTATTCCACTCCTTCCAAAGTAGATTTTTTAGGCTCAATTCCAGCAACTATATTTGATCTTACCCTACCATATCCAAACACCTTTACTGCACGTTCTAGAGCTTTTATCCAGTTCTCCCAACCGCCGCATTGTTCTACTTTACCCGGACAGATACTTTTAAAAATATTCTTATCCCAAATTTCTATATTCATTGCAATTGTCCTATATCCCGCTTCCTTATATTTGTCAATCACTTCAAGATCAAGTGGAGCTCCTATAACTCCCGTTCCATTAAAGTCCTCCAGACCAGTATATTCTTTAATAGCTTCAGCTACATCAATGTAATACTCTACCTCTCTTCTCTCTGCTACAAAGCCCCCACTTATAGTAATATGTTTTGCACCATTTTTATAAGCTTCCGCTGCAGTTTCTCCTATTTGATTGGGATATTTCCACTCTATTCCCTCCTTTTCTGCATAAGTATCTTTTGTGGCATTTATATTACAAAATAGGCAATCTAATCCCTTATCTTTTAATGCACACTCATTACTATAGGCTACAAAAATAGCACCTTCTCTATTGTAGGTAGCTACATTAGACATATCCATACCATCGGAAGTTTTATAATCATAATATTTAGGATGGCTTAAAAATTCTATTGGAAATATCTCATTTTGATTTTCTGTGAGATAGTATTTATCATTTTCATACTTAATCTCATATCTGGAATTATTATCCCATCTAAAACCTACCTTTAATCCTCCTGGTGTACTGAACCCGGTGGGAAATTCAATTCCTACATGTGGCTCATGGTCATATTCAAATAATGTATGAATTTGCTTTTGATATTTTCTATTGAAATCCAAGTGTTTGAATATCTCAGGACTTACTTTTATTCCTTCGACCATAGATGCATTTTTTATGGCCAATTCTCTGTGAAGCTGTTCTTTTATATTACTCATATGAAAAAATCCTCCTACTTAATTTTGTTTAAGAATAAATAATACTGCTCTCTAATTCCTTTTTAATTTCATTAACCTTATCAAGTTTTTCCCAAGGCAAATCTATATCTGTTCTCCCAAAATGTCCATAAGCAGCTGTACTTTTATATATAGGTCTTCTCAAGTCAAGATCCCTTATAATTGCGGCTGGTCTTAAATCAAACAACTTATCTATGATTTCCACTATTCTGCCATCGCTTATCTTTCCTGTACCAAAAGTGTCTACACTTATAGATACTGGCTTTGCAACACCTATGGCATAGGCTATTTCTATTTCTATTTTATCGGATATTCCTGCCGCCACTAAATTCTTTGCTACCCATCTTGCAGCATAAGCTCCAGATCTGTCAACTTTGGTTGGATCCTTCCCTGAAAATGCACCACCGCCGTGTCTTCCATATCCTCCATAGGTATCAACTATTATCTTTCTGCCTGTAAGTCCAGAATCAGCCTCTGGTCCCCCTTTTACAAATCTTCCTGTTGGATTTACAAGATATTTTGTATTTAAATCTATCAATTCTTCCGGTATTGTCACTTTAATAACTTCATCTATTAAGTCTTTCTGAATTTTGTCATGGCTTATGTCTTTCTCATGCTGGGAAGATATAAGTATGGTATCCACCCTTATAGGTTTATCTCCCTCATATTCTACTGTAACTTGTGTTTTCCCATCAGGTCCTAAATATGGAATTATGCCTTTTTTTCTTACTTCTGCAAGTTTTCTTGAGAGTTTATGTGCCAGTGATATGGGAAGAGGAATATATTCTGGAGTTTCATTTGTTGCAAATCCAAATACCATTCCCTGATCTCCAGCTCCAATTGCTTCAATATCATCCTTTTCACCCTCTTTAGATTCCAGTGATTCATCCACTCCAAGTGCAATATCTGAAGACTGTTCGTCTATTGAGGTTATTACTGCACAGTTAGCTGCATCAAATCCAAACTTTGAATTATTATACCCTATGTCACTTATGGTTTTTCTCACTATCTTTGGTATATCTACATAGGCTTTAGTTGATATCTCTCCCACTAAAAGCACAAGTCCAGTATTTACAACCGTCTCGCAAGCCACTCTTCCGTTTTTATCCTGTTCAGTAATTGCATCCAGTACTGCATCCGATATTTGATCACATATCTTATCTGGATGTCCCTCTGTAACAGATTCCGATGTAAATAATCTACCCATTTTTATCAATCTCCTTTTTTCTATGTTTTATCTTTTCTTGTTACCATTTTAGTAAAAAGTCTATTTGCATTTATATCTTTTTAATCCTATACTTGTTCATAGTTAAAAATTCATATAACTCATGTAGTCCTTTCATATTTCACCTCCCAACTTTTATTTATTTTCTACTAAAAAATGTACAATAAAAGGCCAAGTATAACCTAATGGATAAGTTAACTCGACCTCCAGTATTCTAGTCAGTCCAAATAAAAAACTTCCTATGGAGAGAACCCATAAGAAGCTGTATCCTATTGTCTCTCATCTTTCAGGTTATATTACCTGCTGGAATTAGCACCATTGAATATGAATACATTCAGGTTGCCGGGCATCATAGGGCCAGTCCCTCCACCTCTCTTGATAAGAAGTTCTATATTTAATTATTCATCTTTTGATTTAAATTATATAATCTTTAAAATGTTTTGTCAATACCAAATTTAATTATAATTTCGAAAAATTAGTATTTTAAATTATAATAATTCTAATAATCCAAATATATATTATTTTCATTCTATTTTCGAGCAATTCTAAAGATGGTTTTCTTAAATTTACTAACCATATATATCCTTATGGACTAATTCTGTAAAAAGTTCTAAATTATTAAGCAATACATTTTTAATAGTTTGTATAGTATTTTGTAATTTTTCAGAACCGAATTGCGGATTCCAATCAGTCCACAATTCATCACTGATCGCCAAAATATTACATACATCTATTCCCCTATATTTTCCTACAACATATAGTGCTGAAGTTTCCATTTCCACAGCAGCAATACCTTTTTTCTTGTAATCCTCGACTTTACTTTTTAGCTCTCTATAAATTGCATCTGTTGTCCAAATGGCTCCAGTGGTTGAATGGATAGCTTCATTGCAAAAAGCTTTTTGTAATTGTTCCAATAGTCTTTTACTCGGCAGACCCTCGGAATTATCTTTTAAATAATGATAAGAGGTCCCTTCTTCACGAATACAATT
The DNA here is from genome assembly GCF_001902295.1 of Clostridium kluyveri. Taxonomy (NCBI): domain Bacteria; kingdom Bacillati; phylum Bacillota; class Clostridia; order Eubacteriales; family Clostridiaceae; genus Clostridium; species Clostridium kluyveri. Next base: position 2,286,827 of record NZ_CP018335.1, read on the forward strand.
ATTTGCAATTACTATACTTCCCACAGGTATGGAGGGCTGTAGACTTCCAGCAAAACCAATTCCTATAAAAACTTTTGCACCACAAACAATAAGTTGTTCAAGTGTGCTAACCGCAGATGGCGCACCCACTGGTAGGGCGACAAAAGTTACATCTCGGCCATTAGTTGTCCAATTGTAAACAATACTATTTTTTGTCCAATTTGCCATGGGTTCTAACTGAAATTCCTCTGCAATAGTTTTTATTAAATTACCATCCCACGAGCCAATAACTATAGGAGCAATTTTGTAATCATCTATTGATATTCCTTGTCTTAATGCTAAATGTTCTAGAAACAATGCTGCATTAATTTTTTCTTCCATAACTATTTTTCTCCTTTTAATTAAGATGAACCTGCAATAATCGCAGCCTTCCCTTTAAAACTCATTTTATCCTATCTAAAATATACAGACCACACGCGCTGTATTACATCAGTTAAAATTTCTAACCAGTGTAGCTATATCTTCAAGTAAAGTAACTGCACCTTTATATCCTATATAGGTTTTATCTAAAACCACACTGTCCCATATAGGAAAGGATATATGGTGAATAGGAACATTAATTTTACCTGCAATTTCGTCTTCTAATGAACTTCCAAGTATCAATTCAACTTCACTATTTTCAATGATTTCATTTATTCTCCCTTGATCCTCTTCAAAATATAAATCTACTTCCTCTGAAGATAAAGAGCTCTCCATTTCTTTTATTAAATGCTCTTTATAAATATCCTCTGGATTATCTGTAATAATAATAGTTTTAGGTATAAGTCCTAATTCTTCTAAAAAGCTACTTATACTCGATACCAAATTTGATTCAGAAATAATTGCAAATTCTTTTTGTAAATTATATTCATAATAAAAATCCGCTATGTTTTCCAAATAATAATTGAGTCTATTCTCTTCAGACCTTATAAATTCATCTATTATATTTTCACTTATATCAAGCTGTCTGCCAATTTTTTTTATAAAAGAACCTGTATTGAAACCCACAGGTAAACTATTAAAATTTAAATAAGGTATATTATATTTATCTTTTAAATATTCTACTGCTCTTATTCCTCGAGATGAAAATACCAAATTTAATCCGGCATTAGGAATCTGCTGCCATTTTTCAATACCTTGTTCAAATCCAAATAAAGTATTTACTCTTAATCCTATAGACTCTAAAATTCTTTTTAATTCAAATAAATTGCCCTGCCAAAACACATCCTGATTTGGAATAATTCCAAATATATTTACAAATTCTTTTTCCCTTTTAGAAGATACCTCATAAATTTTAGGCAGCTGTTCAATTAAAGTTCTTACTGTAATTTCATATCCATAGTGTATATCTCCCTTAAATCCAGGAGCTTGTACATTTATAACAGGATATTTCTGTTCCTGAGCCTCTTTCGTCATAGCCGGTATATCGTCACCCACCAGTTCAGTAGCACATCCGCTTAAGACTACATATAAATCAGCATCCAGCACTTTAATGGTATTTTTTATCTGCTCTCTCAATCTAGATGTTCCTCCAAAAATCACCTGCTTTTCAATGACATTACTAGAAGACACCTGAATACCACCAGTATACCCAGAGCCTCTATTACCACTTACTTTGTTTACTCCTAAATATTGTTGAACTGCACAACCTGCAGTTGAATGTACAATAGGTACAGCTCTTTCTATATTTTCAACTGTCTGAAGTGCTCCAGAGAATGCACAGCTATTTCTTGAAGCATCAACTATGCTAGTATTATTTATATCCATACCTTATTTTACCTCCTGTTTTATATACCAATTAGTACTTCTGTTATACCAATTTTTGTTATAAGGTAACTTATCTGCTTTTGCAAGTTTCTCCACAAATTTTTTATTTTTAATTGCTTTATTAATGATCTTTATAAAATTTCTAACACCATTAAATCCCAGTATATCCAAATTATCGACAGCAACAGAGGAGATTCCAAGCTTTGCGGCTAAAACACTATGATGACTTAATCCTATATATAAATCAGGATTCAATCTATTTAAAATACTTTCCTCTTCAAAAGGCTGCCCATCTGCCACATGAAATTTTATGTTTTCATCTAAATTTTGAATATAGATTAAATCTTCTTTATTTAAATTATCTATATGATCTACAGTTATTCCCGCTAGGCTTCCTTCAAATTCTTTTATTAACTTTACAACTGAAAATGCCTTAGAAGCAGGTAAATTTATATATACTCTTAATCCATTTAATTTATTCTTATTCACATATTCTTTTAAATTATCAGAATGTTTGTAAAGTATATCTTCTACATTTTTTTCTAATCCCAAAGTTTTTGCTATACTTATAATCCAATTATTTGTCCCTTGCACACCTATAGGATATAAATTTGATAAAAATGGTATTCCATATTTTTCTTCTAGCGATTTAACAAAATAATCTCCTTCATCCTTGTTTATACTGATAGAAAGTGCTGCTTTAGATACTTTATTGATATTTTCTAATGTTGAAAATCGTGGTAATATATTTGCTTCAATACCTATTTCATTTAATAAATTTTTAATTTCATCCAGTTCTCTTTCACTTTCAGATATAGATATTAAATTTATAAGATTAGATTGAGTTTCTTCTTTTTTATTTGTAACTAAATATTTGCAAATGGCATGAAATACAATATCGCTTCCATATATTCTAGCTTTAGATTTAAATCCATCAGAAAAAATGGGAACAATTTTTATATTTAATTCGTCCTCAAGTTCAATTAAAGGAGATAAAATATCATCATTATTTATAGCTATTACAGGTGTGGCCACAATAAAAACTACACTAGGCTTATAACTTTTATATAATTTTTTTATTGCCAATTCTAATTTTTCACCACTTCCTAAAATTGAATCTTTTTCATTTAAATTGGTGACAATCCATCTTCTAGAATTAGAATTATCTTTAGATAAGATATTTAATTGAACTGCACTGCATCCAAGTGGTCCATGAATTACTATACCTGCATCATCAATACCACTAAGTGCCTGAAGAATGTATATAATCTCATCAAATGAGGTTTGAGAAAATGTTCTTATCTTCTGATCTATTTTACCTTCTTCTATACTATTTAGAATTTGATTAACATCTCCAAAATATGCACTTAAGGTATTCAACCTTTTTTCTCTTATTTGAGGTTTTCTCCTGTCCAACAATCCCATCCAAAATTCCTCCTGTTCTTAATTATCATTGTGGAATTATACACTTTACCTTAATCTACTTTATATTTTCAGGTTTATACGTAAGTTTTTCTGGAAGTGCTTCCTTTAAAGCATCCGTATCTATTTTATCTTTTAAATTAAATCCACCTTTAATCAATTTATTAGTTGAAGAATATTCATACACATCTTGCAGCTGTTTTACATCGTCGTCATTTAACCTTATGTCATTCGAACGTGATTTAATATCTTTTTCCAAACTATCTTTTGGAGCTTTTAAAGCTTTAGCCATTACTTCAGCTGCCCCTGATGGGTCTTGATTCATATATTCATTAGCATCATTCAATGCCAATAATATATTTTTTACTACATCTTTCTGCCCCAAAAATTTGCTGTTAGCCGCCAAAAATCCACGAGCTGCAAATGGTATGTCTGCCTTACTTCCTATAACTTTAGCTCCTTTTACAGTTAAAGCTTTATCTAGAAGGTTTCCAGAAAAAAATGTTGCTTGGACATCTCCTTTTTCAAATGCCGATAGAATTTCTGCATCTGAGCTAAATCCCTGTTTTTTCACTTCGTCTATTTTTATATTATATTTTTCCAAATACCTCACCATAGCATATTCATCTACAGTACCTCTTTTGACTCCGATAGGCTTCCCTTTTAATTCTTCAGGAGAATTTATTCCATCACGAGCCACCACTTTCTCTTTACTTGAATCAACTTGCTGAATAAAGCTAAAAATTTTCAAATCTCCGCTGCTTAATCTGGAAAGTGCTGCAAAATCCATTGCCAATCCAACATCAACCTGATTAGTAAGTACAGCATCTATAGTATCAATTCCATAGGAATATGGATTGATTTGAGCATTAATACCATATTTTTTAAAATAACCTTTATCTCTGGCAACATAAAAAGCAGTGGAAAAGACACTGGAATCAGCTCCAATTTTAACTGTTACTTCCTTCTTAGATGAATCTGACGTACTTTCATTTTGTGAACTACTGCCGCATCCAGTAACTATAACCATTATTACAGTAATAAATAAAACAATTAAAGATAATTTTTTAATTTTCATCAATATCTACTCCTCATTTAAATATAGGTAATAATTCATCTTCTATTTTATACAAGTCATGACAAAGTGTTGTAGGCTCAGCATTACAATCATATAATTGCTCATAGGTAAATCCTGCTTTTTTAAATATACTATATACTTTATATGCCATGTCCAAATGCCATTCCGGTTCCGGTGTGCGATGTCCTTCCAAAGCTGAACCTGGATTCGGACACCATGCCCCTGCAAAACATATTACTCCCTTTGATGCAAGATATTCTACACCCTCCAATGTAGAATTTTTAGGTTCAATTCCAGCAACTATATTGGATCTTATCTTACCAAATCCAAACACTTTTACAGCATATTCCAGAGCTTTTATCCAGTTATTCCAACCACCACATTGTTCTACCTTACCAGGACAAATACTTTTAAAAATATTCTTGTCCCAGATTTCTATATTCATTGCCATTGTTCTATATCCTGCTTCCTTGTATTTATCAATAACCTCTAAATCAACCGGGGCTCCTATAACTCCTGTTCCATTAAAATCATCTGAACCTGCATGTTCTCTAATAGATTCAGCTACATCGACGTAATAATCCACTTCTCTTCTCTCTGGAATAAATCCTCCTGTAACCGTAACATGTTTAGCTCCTTCTTTATACGCAGCTGCCACCACTTCACCTATCTGTTTTGGATTTTTTATAAAGATTTCTTCCTTTTCTGCATAGGTATCTTTGGTGGAATTTATGTTACAAAACAAACAATCCAATCCTTTGTCTTTCAACGCACATTCATTACTATATACTACAAAGATAGTACCTTCCCTATTATAGGTGGCTATATGTGACATCTCCGTACCATCTGAAGTCTTATAATCATAGTATTTGGGGCGATTTAAAAATTCTATAGAAAATATTTCTTTATTGCCTTCTGTAAGATAATAAATACTATTATCATATTTAATTTCATATCTAGAATTATTATTCCATCTAAAATTTACTTTCAATCCACCTGGAGTATTAAATCCTACAGGGAAATCAATACCATTATACGTATGATGATCCATTTCAAATAATGTATGAATTTGCTTTTGATATTTTTTATCAAAATCCAAATGTTTGAATATCAGAGGTTCCGCCTTTATTCCTTCAACCATCACTGCATTTTTTATAGCCAATTCTCTGTGCAATTGTTTTTTTATATCACTCATATAAAAATCCTCCTACTTAAAATTTTATTTACAGATGACACTACCCCTTCTAACTCAATTAAATTGAAGCGGGGCCTTCTACAACTTTAGGGTCAAACTTGTATATTTTATCCCCCCAGTTTCTAGCCCAATCTCTAAGTTCATTAACACTTAATGGATTAGGTATGCTTAAATCCTCATCTTCTGCTATAAACTTTGCTAGTTTTCTATAAATATCAGCATGTTCAGATTTTGGATTAGCTTCAATTACAGTTTTCCCATAGAGTTCACTTTGAGACACTACTAATGACCTTGGAACGTATCCCACTACTTTAGTCCCCGTTTTTCCAGCAAAATCACTCACTATTGCCTTAGAATAACTTGCACTTAATCCATTACCAATTATCCCTCCAAGCTTTGCCCCTCCAGTTGGTGCATATTTATTTATTGCCTTAAAAAGATTATTTGCAGCATAAATGGCCATAAAATCTGATGATGTTACAACATATGCTCTATCTGTAATACCATCTCTTATTGGTACTGCAAATCCGCCGCACACAACATCTCCTAAAACATCATACAGTACATAATCTGCCTTATACTTTTCGAATAAATCTAGTTCCTGTAGAAGTGAAACTGCTGCATTAATTCCTCTACCTGCACAGCCCACTCCTGGAACCGGTCCTCCAGCTTCAATACATAGAACTCCCCCAAACCCCACTTTGGAGATATCTTCTAATTTAACATTACTACTTCCTCTCAAACTATCTAATACCGTAGTAAGATAATTTCCTCCCCTTAAAGTGTTAGTGGAATCACTTTTTGGATCACATCCAATTTGTATTACCCTATATCCTGATTCAGCCAAGGCAGCACTGATATTTGAAGTAGTTGTAGACTTTCCTATTCCGCCTTTACCATAGATAGCTATATGCTTTGTCTTTTTAATCATAATAAATTTTCCTTTCTCAATAATTTTACTATGCCTATACTTTTTACTATTTTGGTATAAAGTGTATACAATTTCATTTCTCTATTTTTTCATTTCCATCACCCCACATATTCTTACTTATTTTCTACTAAATACATACACAATAAAAGGTCAAGCATAACTTATTATTATAAGTTAGCTTGACCTCCAGTATTCTAGTCAGTCCAAATAAAAAACTTCCTATGGAGAGAACCCATAAGAAGCTGTATCCTATTGTCTCTCATCTTTCAGGTTATATTACCTGCTGGAATTAGCACCATTGAATGTAAATACATTCAGGTTGCCGGGCATCATAGGGCCAGTCCCTCCACCTCTCTTGATAAGAAGTTATCTAATTCATTTTTAATTTACGTACATAATATAACTTTTAAAATGCTTTGTCAACATAAAATTTTTATTTATTATAATTTATCTTTTTATTTTCATTATATTTTACTGTCAATGCATCTTTCCAAAAGCAAAGCCGCAGCCCCTATTGAAATTGCATCCTCTTTAAAATATCCATCTCTTTTAAAAATAACCTTTTCAGGAACATATCTTACACACGTTTCATAAAACAAATCCGAATTAATTAAAGGTCCACTTAATATAACACAATTTAAATCCAATAAATCAATATAAAATTCCATACTTTTTCCCAATTTAGAGGCAGCATCAAAAATTATCTTTTCAGACAGTTCATTGTTTTTTTGAACTGAAAGGCATACCTTATTAAAATCAACATCTTGATTTGTATTGATAACCATATGCTCAAAAGCATATTCATTATCATCTACTGTTTTTATAATTCTATCTTGTAAAATTGTCCCTTCCCTTACTCTCAATCCACAATTAAAATAAGCTAGATTTTTAAATTGTTTTCCACTGCCATATAAATACTCTGCAATAGCAGCTGAATTTGCACCATTTTCACTAACTACATTACATTCCAATTTTTTTTCAAGTATTTCATCTATATTCACATCATTCCAGACATCTGTTTCAATTCCAAGTCCTACTCCAATAAGATCAATAAGCTCCAAACTTAATTCTATGTAAGCATCACTTATAATTCTTACAATTTTTTCCACAACTTCATTATATGAATTGGAAGAATCAACATAAAAACTCTTTTTATAAAAAATTTCCATTCTTAAATTTACTATGGAAACTTGTACATGAGTTTTAGATATATCTATCCCTATAATATAAAATCTACATACGTTTATATCATACAGAATAGGTTTTCTACCTCCTGTAGATTCTCCTATACATTTCTGTACTATAATACGTTTTTTTTCAAGAGGACTCATAATACGATTTAATGAAGTCAATTTCATTCCTGTTCTAAGCAGGATTTCATTCTTAGTCATGGCTCCATCTTTCTGAATTAAATTAAATATATTTTTTTCATCCGGGTTTAAATCTTTAAATAATCTATAATTGTCCACCATAATTATCATACCTTTAAAAATCAAATACAAAAAACTTACCCCTATAATAAACTGAAACCTAGGGCTATGTCAATAGCATAACAGTGAAAAATATATTATTGACAGGATTAATTTAAGTATGTTAGTATTTAAATAATTAAATATTAAATTCTTATCAAGAGAGGTAGAGGGACTGGCCCTGTGATACCCGGCAACCTGATTGTTTTCAATGGTGCTAATTCCAGCAGGCATGTATTTGCTTGACAGATGAGAAACTTGAATGAAAGACTTTCTTGTAACTCATAGCAAGGAGGTTTTTATTTTGGTTATCAAGTTTTTACGGTTTAGGAGTTTGCTCATGAGAGGAACCTATCTAGAGGGCAGTAGTGCTTGTTTACCACTTTGAAAAAGCTGAGGATATCAGCTAAATTACAGTTTTTGGATAAATTTATATTTTCTTTTTACCAAAACGGTTAAAACATCAAATGGTGTGAATTTTCTTATGCTATTTAATATTAAAATAACAAGGAGGACGTCATGAATATAAAAATAAATGGAGATCCTAAAGAAGTAAAGGATGGATTAACAGTAACAGAACTTTTAAAAATTGAAAATGTGGAAATGCCAGATATGGTTTCCGTGCAATTAAATGATGAATTTGTAGACAGAGCTAACTTTTCAACTACTGTAGTAAAAGAAAATGACAAAATAGATTTCTTATATTTTATGGGTGGTGGGACTTTTGGATTATAGTGAAAAACAAATAGAAAGATATTCAAGGCATATAATACTATCAGAAGTTGGAGTAGAGGGTCAAGAAAAGCTTCTTAATTCCAAAATACTCATAATTGGAACTGGAGGCCTTGGAGCACCTGCGGCTATGTATCTTGCAGCTGCAGGAATAGGAACCCTGGGTCTTGTAGATGGAGACAATGTGGACCTTTCCAATCTTCAAAGACAGATAATACATGAAACTGAAGATGTAGGAAAACCTAAAGTTCAGTCTGGAAAGGAAACTGTAAACCGTTTAAATCCTGATGTAAATGTAATTACCTATAATGAATTGGTAGATTCTCGTAATATTTTAGACATTATAAAAGATCAAAACTACGATTTTATTATAGATGGTACCGATAATTTTCCAGCTAAATTTTTAATAAACGATGCTTGTGTACTTTCTGAGAAGCCTTTTTCCCATGCGGGAATAATAAGATTTAATGGACAACTCACCACATATATACCAAACAATGGTACACCTTGCTATAGATGTATCTTTCAATCACCACCACCTGCTGGAGTAGTACCTACCTGCAGAGAAGCGGGAGTACTCGGTGTTATGGGAGGAGTAATAGGTACTCTTCAGGCAACAGAAGCAATTAAATATTTACTTAATCTTGGAAATAATTTAGCTGGATATCTTTTAACTTACAATGCACTTACTATGGAATTTAGGAAAATAAAATTAGGTAAAAATGAAAACTGTGGAGTATGCGGACAACATCCTACCATAAAAAATCTTATAGATTATGAACAAGCAGCCTGCGACTTAAGAACAGGAGAGTTGAAAGGGTGATTATATGATTTATATAGATAAATTAGAATATGAAAAGATTGTAGAACAAGCAAAAAATGAATTTCCTCATGAATGCTGCGGATATTTGTCGGGAAGTATATCTGGAGAGGATATATTTATAAAAGAAATATATCCTTTAATAAATATAGATAAAAGCAGTGAACACTTTTCTATGGATCCCAAGGAACAGTTTAATGCTTTAAAATCTATAAGGAATGCAGGACTTAAGATCATCGGGAACTATCATTCACATCCTTATTCTCCCTCCAGACCTTCTGAAGAAGATAAAAGACTCGCTTTCGATACTAAAATATTATACGGAATTTTATCACTTGAAAAACCTGAGCACGTATTTAATCTATTTAAAATAGATAAGGACAAAAATGTGGAAAAACTAAACTATACTATAAAATAGTTCCACATTTTTAAAAAGTAAATTAGTGGGAGTGATATTTATATGATAGCTATAAATGAAGAAAACTATAAATCTATAGAAGACATTAAAGATAAATCGGAACAATATAAACTAGCTACAATAGACCCTTTAAGATTCAAGGCCTTTAGAGTTTCCATGGGAGTATATGAACAAAGAGAAAAGGAAACCTATATGGTAAGAACCAGAATACCCGGTGGTGTTATAAACTTAGAACAATTTAAGTGCATAAGTGAACTTGGTGCAAAATATTCCCAGGGTAAAATCAGATTTACTTCAAGACAGGATATTCAATTTCAAAGTGTCAATTTAGAAAGTGTATACCCTATAATGAAATCTCTTATAGAAGTGGGAATTATTACAAAAGGTACTGGAGGAAATACTGTAAGAAATGTAGCATGTTCCCCTCTTTCCGGGGTTTCATTAGATGATGTATTTGACGTAACTCCTTATGTAAAAGCTGCTACTAATTATTTAATAAAAGATCCAACTACAATGAATCTTCCTAGAAAATACAAAATAGCTTTCTCAAATAGTAATGAAGACACTGCAAATGCTACAGTATCGGATCTTGGATTTATAGCCAAAATATTGAATAATAAAAAGGGATTTGAATTGTATGGAGGCGGTGGATTTGGAGGAAGCCCTTCAGTATCCCTAAAATTAAGAGATTTTATAGAAGCAAAGGATATTCTCTACTATATACAGGCTATGAAAAATCTCTTTGAAAAGGAAGGAGACAGAACCAATAAGAACAAAGCTAGAATAAGATTTATAGTCAAAAGACTTGGGCAGGAAAAATTCATCCAATTATTTAATGAAGAAGTAGATAAATTAAAATCATCTGTAAATCTAGATGTAGATGTAAATGAAAATGAGTTTATATTAAACACCTCGACAGATATAGTAAAAGAAGCAGCTGTATCTGAAGAATTAAAAAATATATTATTTCCTCAAAAACAGTCAGGATATTATTCTGTCTATATACATCCACAAAGCGGTCATTTAAGTACAGATAATTTAGATGCTATACTTGGCTTTGTTAAAAACTTAAATTACAAAACCTCAATCAGGGTTACAAATACTCAGGGGTTTTTTATAAGAGATCTTAAAGAAAATGATGCTGAAAAATTAATTGGTATGATCAAAGATTTTACTTCTATTTATAATATAGATAATTCTCTCACCTGTGTTGGAGCTTCCACATGTCAGTTAGGACTTTGTCTTTCACAAAATCTCTTAACTGCCATAAAAGAAGAGTTTAAAAATACTTCTCCAGAAATAAAATCCTCTCTTCCAAGATTATATATATCAGGATGTCCTAACTCTTGTGCCCAACATGAAAAAGGACAGATAGGACTTCATGGAAGAGCTAGAAGAACCGAAGGAGGACTTATACCTATGTACTCTGTTTCTCTGGGAGGAAAAGTCGGTTCAGGATGTGCCAGGATGGGAGATGCCTTTGGAGATATTCCAGCTAAAAAAGTTCCTGAATTTCTCCATGAGCTATCAAAATTAAAAGTTAATTCAAATTATGATGACTTCTATGAGTTTTTAGCTGATAAATCTTCTGATATAAAAGAATTAATAGAAAAATATAGCCACATAGAAAAATTTATTGGTGAATCGGATATTTTCTTTGATTTTGGAGCCTGTGAAAAATTCTCCTTGAAAAACAGAGGTCCTGGAGAATGCAGCAGTGGAGTGATGGATGTAATTAAGCTTGATTTATCCAATGCTAAATCTTCCCTTGCTAAATATAAGGAATCTGAAAGCCAACAGGATTTATATTCCTCTGCTGTATCTTCTGCAAGAACCCTTCTGGTACTTAGAGGAATAGATACAAATAAACCTAGGGAAATATTCAAAGAGTTTGAAAAAGCCTTTATAGATACAAGTTATGTTAAATCTTCAATAAAAAAGCTATTTGAAAATCTTATAGATTACAAGCTTGGAGATCTAGAAAATATATCTGATAAATTTTCTGAAATAGAATATTTATATAAAAAAGTTGAGGCTATGTATGAATCCTTAAATGGAAAGCTGGAGATAACTCTTCCTAAGGAAGAGCAGAAAGATACACCATTTGATGATGGAAAACAACCTGAAGAAAAAAAGGACTATGAAATCATCGATTTTAGAGGAATAAAATGTCCTATGAATTTTGTAAAAGCTAAAATTGAGTTATCCAAAATTAAACCAGGACAAAAAAGAGGATTTTATATAGACGATGGTGATCCAATAAAAAATGTACCGGAGAGCATAAAAAAGGAAGGACATAAGATAGTTTCCATAGATAGGAATTATGAAGGTTATAATCTTTTAGTTGTAGAAAAATAATATCAAATTCACAATCAGTCAACTGACATAATTATATTTGATTGTGTCAGTTGTAATGAATTGAGGTGGAACTATGAAATTCAATACTAAGCTTATACACGGAAATTTAAAAACAGATGCAACAGGTGCTACCAATGTTCCCTTGTATTTATCAAATGCCTATGCCCATACTAGTGCAAAAAAACTGGAAAATATATTTAAAGGCAGGGAAATGGGATATTCCTATACAAGAATATCAAATCCCACAGTTACTTCTTTTGAAAGAAGAATTGCCAGTATAGAAAATGGTTTAATAGCAACCTCTGCTGCCTCTGGTATGAGTGCCATCTATATTTCAATAATGAACATAGTAGAACCTGGAGATGAAATAATTGCTTCCAGCGGCTTATATGGAGGAACCTATACATTAATAAGAAATTTAAAATTATTAGGTATAAAGGTGAGATTTTTAGAAAATATAGATAAAGCAACTTTAAAAGAAGCTATAAATAAAAATACTAAGTTAGTTTTTGCTGAAACTATAGGAAATCCCAAATTAGATGTTTTGGATATAGACTCTGTATCTAAAATTTGCAAAGAAAATAACATAGTTTTAATGATAGATTCTACAATAACTACTCCCTACCTTATAAAACCCCTGGAATATGGAGCAGATATTGTAATTCACTCTACATCAAAATATATAAATGGTACTTCCAATTCCATAGGAGGCATTATAGTAGATGGCGGCAGCAACAAATATATGGATTCAAAATATGAAAATTTTAGACCTTATACTAAAAGATATGGAAAAATGGCCTTTACAGCTAAGTTAAAAGATACCATAGAAAGAGATATAGGTCCTGCCCTATCCCCCTTTAATGCTTTTTTAAATCTTACAGGAATAGAAACTCTTTCTCTTAGAATGAAGGAACATTGCAAAAATGCCTCAACTGTAGCTGAACATTTAATGCGAAATAGTAAAATAACTGATGTAAATTATCCGGGTCTTGAAAACTCAAGATACTATGATTTAATAAAAAAATATTATCCAAATGGAAGTGGAGGTATTTTGACTTTCAGGCTTGGAAGCAAAGAAAAAGCCTTTAAATTTGTAGATAATTTAAAGCTTATTTTAAACCTCACAAATATAGGTGATACTAAATCCATAATAATTCACCCTTCTTCCACCATATGTGCTAATAATACTAATGAAGAGAAACAACAGATGGGAGTTTATGAGGATTTGCTCCGTTTATCCGTAGGAATAGAAGATGTTGAAGATATACTTGAAGATATTGAAAATGCTTTAAAATACATTTAATTTTTATTCATTACTACTATTGAAAGTTCGAAGGTTTAGTAATATTGCTGCATTTAAAAATAGCACCCTTAAATTTTGTTCTTACGAAACAAAAGGGTGTCTTCTTTATTTTGGTTTACTTTATCTTTTAATTTACATAATATTTATACTGTATACTATAATTTTATCGTATAATTTTTATTTTAAAGTATTTATATCATAAAAAATAGCATCCAAGATTAAGGATGCCAATATAACTATTTAACAATTTCTATTTGTAGCCGTAGTATATGCTTTAAGTATAACATTATAATTATGTTTAGCTTTTTAAAATTTCCATTAACTCTTTTAATTTATAATGTTGATAAAATTCTTCCCCTTTTTCATCAATTGTTTTTAAATGTCTCTTAATCATAGTTTCAATTATAGACATATCCTCCAAATATTTTCTATAGGAACAAGTACATTCTACTAAAGTATTTTTATATTTACATTTTGCTCTCAAAGTATTATCCCACCTAAAAACATGACATTGGATTTCTTCATTATTGTACTTTAAATAATATGGAAAATCATCATATTTCATAAAATCACCTCTTAATTATTAACAATTTATATGTTATAAGGTTATTGTGATTATCTAAGATTTTTCCTTAACTGTACATTTTTATTTTATCTATTATTTTAATATTCCACAAAATAATTAAATATCCTTCTATATGCACAAATAATATTAAATAAACATCAAAAAATGAAAATTACCATAGGAAAATACTCCTATAGTAATTTTCAGATCAAGTGATTCAAAGGTTCATCTCATAATTTATTTTAATGCTTCTACAACTTCAATAGATTGGACATTAACTTCATAAGATTGTTTATCTTTTATAGTAATCCACAGCACCTTTTCTTTTTCTAAATTAACATTAGACAATCTTTATCTTGGATTTTAGTTGACATAAAATTAACTCTTCATTAAATAATATAATATTTTTTACATTACATATCTAATAATTTAATTAAATTATAATACTATGGAGAAATAACATGTTAAATTATGCATAACAAGCAAAATTCTTGTTTATATAGTTGAGGATTATACGTAAATGTTGTTTTAAACGAATGACTAATTAATTTCATATATAATTTAAAATTAATATAGGATAGTTAGTTAAATATTTAACTAACTATCCTATGTTTTTAACTTAATATTCCTCTTTAAAATTTTTTTGCCAATTACTCTTTTCAACTCCGTCTATTTTATCAAATACATCTTTTAAATAAAAAAATGCTTTATTAATTTCAATATCTCTTTTATTTTTAATAACACCATTTTCTTTTACGCTTTGATAAAAACTATTCTTATGCTTATTAAATCCTATATATACTTTTATACTTGCCCCAAATTCCTTATAATTACCATATAAATATGGTTCTCCTTCTTTTATGGTATTAAATATCTGTAATATTTGATCTAATTTATCCATTTTATCTGCCTCCTTCTCATCTAATAATTTTATTTTACTACGCTTGTCAACTTATTGCAATTGTGGCGTTAAAAGCTTACCAAAAATGGTCTTTCACAAAGTTTATTCTTTTCTTACCTGAATTACATAAGCTTCACATTAATATATCACTAAACAATCATATTTTTTAAGTATTATTTTATTGTCAAGAAAACTTAAATCAAAAGCCTATATTTTATTCACTAAAATAACACAGATTTCACATTGTTGGAATGTATTTTACACATAATTATTAATTATAATTTATTTCAAAAGAAAGTTAAGTTAAATCAAAATAGTGTGATAAGCACTAAATATTACGAGGAGTGAAAATAATGAAAAATTATAATAATATTGAAAATAGAGTTATTGAAGTATCAAAATATATCATGGCATCCAGAGCGACAATAAGAAATACAGCAAAAGTGTTTGGAACTTCTAAAAGTACAATACATAGGGATATGACGAAAATACTACCTCAATTAAACCCCCAAATAGCTGAACAAGTAAAAAATGTTTTAGCATATAATAAATCTATTAGACATATAAGAGGCGGCGAAGCTTTAAGAATAAAAAAACAAAAAGAACGTATGGGGATTACCCAATATACCAGTTAGAGGAAAATTCCCTTGATACTTTTATCCTGCTTTTTTACTATATCTATCAATTTTTTACGACTCATAATTATTCCATGCATTTTACATATATTTTTTTATAGTAAAATGCATGGAATTCTACGTTAATGTATTTTATCATCTTCATAAATATATTTAATCTTCATTCACAAATATTCCATTTTATTCATAGTATATCATTGTAAATAAATTTGTGGAGGTACTTCATGAGCATCAACAATGATGTTAATGACACTATAAGTAAAGAAACGCCTGAGAATTCCTATGACTTTGAAAACTCCTACGATTTTGAATCTACTATGTATTGTCCCTACTGTTCCATGCCCTATACCCGATTAATGGATGATGAGTACATGGAGGAAGATCCTTATGATGATGAGCTTGAAGACGATGAGGACTTTTCGTATTATCCTGGATATAGACGGAAAGATCCGAGAAAACGCAGAAGGAGACGCAGACGCAAAAGGGGACGTAGACGCAGACGTAAAATGCATAATATGCCAATAGGATTTATCGTACCTGTTATGCTGCCATATAGTGGTTATGACGATTGGTATTAGTATTTAGAATTCTTACTTTATATAACCTACTTAATTTGTATAATACAGAAAATAGACGCCAGTTTTATTACTGGTGTTTATTTTTTACATGATCTAAATTCATTGCATTACATAAAATTAAATTGCATTACAAGTTTTATATGGATAAATCAAATAATTTCCTAGTGTTATATATTTTAAAGTAACAAAACATTATATTGAAAAATAACCTGATATTATACACAGTTTTATCAAAAATAAAAACTCACAATAAATAATAGACGGAGGTTATTTGCATGTATTGTATTGATGCTGGAAGTATTTATTGTCCATGTCATCTTGCAGAAACTCTTAACTGCGTGGCTTGTTCTCAGCTTTCTGGTGAAAAATTCTGTCAATGTAAAAATTGGCATGGTATATGTATATATGAACAATGTATGTCAAATGGAAATAAAGTAAAAAAATTGAGAGAAACTTATACCTCATATATATTAAAAAAAGAAGTACCTCAGGATGATTTATGTATATTTACACTAAAGGCTCCCGAAGATCTTGTAAAAGAGCTAACTTATCCTGGAAGTTTTGTATTTATGAGAGGTGAAGAAAGTATAAATTATTATGATGTTCCCATATCAATAATGGAAGCTAACACAGATGAAATTTTTTTAAAAGTTGCCATAAAATTAATTGGTATAAAGACAAAAAAACTATTTCAGTTAAATAAAAACCGAAAAATACTACTTAGGGGTCCTTTTTCAAATGGAATAATGGGATTATCAAATATTTATAATGCCAAGGGTGGCACATCTTTAATTATAGCAAGAGGAATAGGTATTTCGCCTTCAATTTCCGTTATGAAAAATCTACACTGTAATAATAACAAAATTATATCTATTTTGGATACCCAATTTGAAAATAACTTTGCCAGGGAGTACTTTGAAGAGTATAGTTCTAAAACCATACACTGCAGTATATTAGATGATGGAAATATTACAGAGGAATTTAAATCTATTTTAAAGGAAATCATGGATGATGAAAATATAAATATAATTCACTGTGGTGGTTCCGATACATTAACTTATAAAATTATCCAATTAGTAGATAAATCTATAAATTTCTCCTGCTGTAACAATGCCAAAATGAACTGCGGTGAAGGAATATGCTCAAGCTGTACCAATAGCTGTGGAAATAATGGAATTAAGAGGTTATGTAAAATTCAAATGGATCCAAGAGATTTATTTAAAAATAAGGAATTATATAGGAGGTCTTTTCAATGAAGGCAGTAGTAATTGGTTCCGGTTGGTCTGGATGTGCAGCAGCTCTAACTGCTAAAAAAGCAGGGGCAGATGTAGTTATGTATGAAAAAACAGATATGGTACTGGGCCTTGGAAATGTAGGGGGCATAATGAGAAATAATGGTAGATATACAGCTGCTGAAGAAATTATTGCCCTTGGAGCAGGAGATTTAATAAATATTACAGATAGTGTCACTAGGCATAAAAATGTAAATTTCCCAAGTCACAATCACGCCTGGTTGTATGATGTAAACAAAATAGAACCAATTGTAAGAAACTATATCTTATCTAAAGGAATAAAATTGAACTTGATATCACGGGTAGTAGATGTTGAGATGAAAGGAAATAAAATTAAAGGTGTCTACACCTCTAATGGAGAATATGAAGAAGGTGATGTATTTATCGAAACTACAGGTTCCACAGGTCCTATGGGAAACTGTATGAAATACGGAAATGGATGCTCCATGTGTATACTAAGGTGTCCAACTTTTGGTCCGAGAATAAGTATAAGCAACTGTGCGGGAGCTGAAGATTTCCATGGAGAAAGGACAGATGGAAATTATGGAGCTTTTAGTGGCTCATGTAAACTTGCCAAAGAAACTTTATCTAAAGAGCTTGTAAATAAATTAGAAGAAGACGGTGTGGTTGTTCTTAAAGTTCCAAAAGAAGATATAAACTTGGATAAGCTAAAAAATAAAGTTTGCCAACAATATGCCTTAAAAGAATTTGCGGAAAATATAGTACTTCTTGATACGGGACACGTAAAACTTATGACCTCTTATTACCCCTTAGATAAATTAAGAAAAATACCTGGTTTAGAAAATGCCAAATTTATAGATCCTTATTCCGGTGGTAAAGGAAATTCTATACGATATTTATCTGTGGCACCAGTTTCTGATGACTTAAAAGTAAACAACGTAGAAAATCTATTCTGTGCAGGAGAAAAAAGTGGATTATTTGTAGGTCATACTGAAGCCATTTGTACAGGTTCTCTGGCAGGACATAATGCTGTAAGATGTGCACTTGAAATGCCTACTTTAATCCTTCCAAAGGACACAGTCATAGGGGATATAATAAGCTATGCAAATTATAAAATACGCACTAAAGAAGGACGAAAAAACAGGTATACTTTTGCCGGTTCAGAATATTTTGAGAAAATGAAAAAAACAGGACTATACACCATAAATTCAGTAGATATTAAAAATAGAATATCTGCCCTTGGTTTATCAGATGTATTTAATAAGAGTCTAACTTAAAGGTAAGGTACTTGGATTTGATTTCACATAAATCTAAGTACCTTTTTACATCTATTTATTAAGTTACAACTTCCAAATCACAGTCTCCAGTGGCTTCAATACATCTGCAATATCTTCATCTCTTTCTGTTATTCATGTACAATAAGTTCAAATACATCAGGCCTGGAATAATGACCAAATACATCAAAATCTATTCTGCTCTGAACAATTTTATCTAAGTCCAAATCTGCAACAAGTATGTCCTCCTTATTGTAAACAGGTTCAATTATGTATTGTCCAAAAGGATCAACTATACAGCTTCCGCCAGGACACATAATTTCAGGTTGTGATTCCAACTCATGATAATAATTAAGATCTGTTGGATACATACTTTTCTCCACATATTGGTTGCATCCAATTACAAAGCATCTTCCTTCTAAAGCAATATGTCTCATTGTACACTGCCATTCTTCTCTTGAATCTGCCGTAGGTGCTACATAGATTGTCACCCCTTTTGCATACAAAGCCGCACGGGCTAAAGGCATATAATTTTCCCAACATATTAATGATCCCATTCTGCCATAAGGTGTATCAACTACTGTAAGAGTACTCCCATCCCCTTCACCCCATACACAACGTTCTGTTCCAGTTGGTTTAAGTTTTCTATGTTTTCCTAAAAGTTTTCCATCAGGTCCAAAAAATAAGTTTGTACAATAAAGTGTTCTGTTTATCTCTCTGCTGTCTTTTTCTACAACTCCAATAGATAAGTAGACATCTGCTTCCTGAGCTGCTTTTCCAAGAATATCTGTAATATTCCCGGGAACTGCTACGGAACTTTCATAGTAACGCTGCCAATCTTTACGTCCTTCCATAGTTCTACTTCCTACAACAAATCCAAAAGAAAGTCCCCTTGGATACGCAGAAATAAATGCTTCAGGAAAAACTACAATACTAGCTCCCATTTCCCCTGCTTTCTTAATTAATGTAAGAGTTTTCTCAACAGTATCATCAAGATTCATAATAACTGGTGATGTTTGAACAACTGCAACTCTCACTGATTTAATAAAATTTTTTGTCATGATATCACTCCTATAATAATTTAACAAATTCTTTTCTCACTGATAAACTCCAAAGGTCGGTGAAGTTAACTCTAATGACAACAAAAATAAAGATCCCAAAAACTAAAAATGCACCCTTTGCCAAGTAGTGCATTTTTAAGCTAGAAACGCTTTAATTACTTAAAAAGTTCATCCCCGCTTTTAAAATCAAATCCAGGATGGTGGTCAAATTTTACAGCGCCAACAGATGCTTTTCCCCTTACAGCCTTACTCACAAGTGCTATACCTTCATTTCCAAATCCTGCACAAAGTTCTATGGCCTTTACACCTTGAGAAACCAGTTCTACTGCAGCTGTTTCAGCTTCACTATAGTTCTTTACCCCCACTACAGTTAACTGCAAAACAGGTGTATCTATCACTGCTCTATGAATTTTATAATCAACTTCTGGAGCAACAAATATAAATGCAGCATTAACTTTCATTTTTATGATCATTCCTTTCATCTTATTCAAGGCACAAAACACAGTAAAATTTAGTGCTATGAACAAATTTTATTTTATAATTAATCATATATTGGCATATATGCATACCTTCCCACTTTAACAATCTTCACGTATAATTATACTATATATGTCAATATCGCACTAATTCAATTTTCTAAAACCATTTTTCCTATTAAATCTTTTAATATACTAAGTATATATTAATAATCATTTGTAATATTTTAAGTATCTGCTCCTATATTCAGAAGGAGTACGCTTCATATATCTTTTAAATACTCTACCAAAATAGCTTGTCCCATTAAAACCTACCTGAAAGGCAATATTAGAAATAGAATCTTTACTTTTCAAAAGCAATTCACATGCTTTTGAAATTCTATATTCCATTAAATATTGAAAAGGTGTTACCCTTAAAACTCTTTTAAAGCTGCGGCAGCACTCACTTTTGCTAATATTTGCTGCCATTGCAATGTTATGTAATAAAATATCCTCTGAATAATATCTATGTATGTACTGAAGCGCTAATTTTACACGCTCTTCATCAAAGGAAAATACAGCTGCACACTCTTTAATATCTCTTTTTATTTCTCTCAATAGATTTAACCAGAGACTACTTAAAAAATTTCTTATTTCCAATTCATATCCATAAGGTTTTTCATTTGACAATAGGAAAACTTTCTTTAAACACTTTAAAATATTTTTTTGCCATTGAATATCGGGTGTTAAATAGATAAATTTAAAATCACTACTTTGTAAAATTGGATTCACATATTTTTTTTCAATAATTGACTCTTCAGTACCTCCTATTAAAATAGGATGAAAAACAATGGAAAACATCATACACTCATTATTGTCATAAGGTTTAATTTGGTGGAGCACATTGGAATTTACCATGATTCCCTCTCCAGGCTTTAAAATTACTTTTTGATTTTCAACAGAAAAATACATCCTGTCACACAGTGAATATGAAAACTGTAGTTCTTTATGCCAATGCCACCTAATATGGCCATCTTGAAACAAGTTAAATTTATCCGTATAGATTGCTATTGGGAAACTGTGGGAACCATGTTTTGTAGTTTCCTGTAAATTGTCATCTACTTCTATTTTTGCTACCTGCATATTTATCATCTCGCTAATATAGTTTTAAATATTGACAATATATTAATTGTTATGCATTAAAAATAATAATAAAATTATTACAGATTTATTTAAATAAATCAACATAATTATAGTAAATTAGATAATTAATTTGGATAATTACGAAGAAAGCGAGTGAGAATATGGTAAACTTTCAACCAAGAATAAAAGGAATACTACTTGTAATTACAGGGGCCATGTTTTGGGGAATATCAGGTACTGTGGCCCAATATCTATTTCACCAGAAAGGTTTTACCCCAGAATGGCTTGTTGTAGTTCGCCTCCTGGTATCAGGATTACTTTTATTATTATATACTTCTTGTAGAATCAATCATAATATATGGGATATCTGGAAACTAAAACATAATGGCCTACAACTTATATTTTTCGGCATTATAGGTATGTTAGGTGTACAATATACCTATTTCGCTGCTATCAAATATGGAAATGCAGCAACAGCCACCATACTTCAATATTTATCACCCATAATAATTACCTTTTATCTAGTCATTTCCACCAGAAGAATTCCAATCCTGCAAGAAACACTATCTGTTATACTGGCAATATTAGGCACATTTTTTATCATTACAAAAGGCAATCCTCACAGTTTATCTATTTCCAAGCTGGCCTTATTTTGGGGAATTGCTTCAGCTTTCACAGCAGCCTTCAATACATTGCAGCCCCGTTCTCTTCTTGCCAGATGGGATTCTTCAATTATAGTTGGCTGGGGAATGCTAATTGGTGGACTAGCTTTTAGTCTTATTAATCCACCCTGGAATTTTACAGGTGAATGGTCTATTGCTTCTATATTGGCTGTTATGTTTGTAGTGCTATTTGGAACTCTCATCGCCTTCTATTGTTACCTTGAAAGCTTAAAATATATACAGCCAACAGAAACAAGTATATTATCCTCTGTTGAACCTTTATCTGCAGCCTTTTTATCCGTGGTATGGCTGCATGTTCATTTTGGTGTATTTCAATGGTTAGGAACACTATGTATTATAGTTGCAATTATAATTTTATCTGTTGTAAAAAATAAAGAAGTGGTATATGAATAAAATTAATTATACTGTACTCCTGAATTATTTAAATTTTATACATAAATCAAATATGTGGTAACTATACTTAATTTATTTTAATATAATAAATCTGAGGTGAATTGTAATGTCACTTTTTGATTCAATAACTCCTAAAGATCTGTCCATTTTAGCAAATCTAATTGCACTTGCACTTACAGAAGGAAAATCTTCTGATGAGAATAATGTATTGGGAAATTTTTTAACTGCGGTCTCATCTAACATACTTAATATTGCATCCCAACAAGAAAATCTTAAATCTTCTGAAGAAAAAAAGAATCAGATTAAAGACCTTCAGAATCAAATTAAAGACCTCAAAAAATGATTTATAGCACATGGATAATTTTACTATTCATGTGCTTTTATAATGAATTTTTTTACAAAAATTAGGAGGAAATAAAAAATTTATATGGAATAATATGTAATTATAACTTATTTTTAGGAGGAATTTTATCATGAAAAAATTTTTTAAACCAACCTTTATCTGTATATTAATTTTAAGTTTTATAATAATGCCTTGTAAAGCCGCCATCAGCATTAAGCAAAAATATATAAGCTACAAAAAAGTAAAAATATATACTGAAGCCTATAATTACTCTCCAAACAAAAAAGAAGCAATTATATTCTTACATGGCCTGGAAGGTAATCACAGTCATGGGGAATTTCTGTATGATAAAAGCAACCCATATATGACAATAACTTTAGATTATCTAGATCATGGCAGCAGTGATCATATACCCTTTGTTTCATGGAAAACTCAACTGGACTCAATAAAAGAAGTTTTAGATTCATACGGTATAAAAAAAGTACATCTGATAGGGCATTCTTTTGGTGCAGATACAGCCATGATGTTTGCTGAAAAATATCCAGATAGAGTAAAAGATATAGTTCTGCTTGATAGGGCCTACTATAATTTCAAAGATCTTGAACAATTTAATATGACAAAAAATCTTAGTGCCGTTTTAGAATATGATCCAGAATCAGGCTTATCAAAAGATGAACAGATGCAGTATATAAATATGTCCTGGGATAATGATATTACAAAAACCTGGAATATAAACAAAAATGTACTGCTAATTTCCGCAGATACAAAAAATTTCACAGGAGATCCTTCCACAGGCACTCCCTCATTAGCAAAAATTATATCCATGATTAAAGAAAATCCACCAGAATTTGGGATAGATCCATCTGAAGCAGAATTGCTTCCAGATATGACAGAAGATAATGTGTTAGACTTAGTTGACTTTTTAAAGATAAAATCTGATAGATTTAACCATGTAAATAATAAATTTAGTGTAGTACACACTTCCTATACCCATGGTGAAATGGTAAGAGATTCTAATGCTATGAATGAAATGAGAACTTACGTTATAAACTATCTCAAAAGTAAAAACCATACTATCAAGTGATTTAGAGTTTCAGATGGAGTTTGCTGCTTGGAGTGCTTTTCTCCATCTGAATATAAAAAATCATCATTTCAAAATCATAAGAGCTATCTTCCATAAAACAGGTGCTATAAGAACAGTAACAATTCCTGAAATAGCCATAGCTAGTCCACTCATGGCTCCTTCAGTTTCTCCTATTTCCATAGTTTTAGCTGTACCAATAGCATGAGAAGAAGTACCCATAGCAACCCCAAAAGCAACCTTATCTTTGATTTTCAAGATCTTAAATAAAAAGGGTCCTACAACTGAACCTAATATTCCCGTCATTATAATAGCAATAACTGTAATAGAAGGCACTCCTCCTAACTGTTTTGACAAAGCCATTCCAATAGGAGTAGTTATGGATTTAGGTATTAGAGACTGTATAAGTACGTTAGATAACTTGAAAAATTTTGAAAACGCAATAATACATACAATCCCCATAATACAGCCGCACAATATACCTGTAAAAATAGGTATAACATTTTTCTTAAATAAAGAAAACTCTTTATACAAAGGCACTGCCAGTGCCACTGTAGCAGGATATAAGAAAAATGATATTATATCACCTCCAATATTAAAACTTTCATATTTTATATGAAAGCTTGTTAAAAAAAATATTATTAAAGCTATTGCAATTAATAATGGATTAAAAATAGAAATATTGGTCTTTTTATTTATGTACATTCCTATTTCATAAGCAATCAATGATATTAATATTCCAAATACACCAGTGTTAATTAAATTATTCATTTAAATGCACCTTTCTTAAGAGAATAACTACATAGGCAGTCACAATCCAAACTATTATGGTAGAAATGACAACTATAAACATAAAAATTATCCATTTACCTTTTAATACATTAAATGATACCATAAGGCCTACTCCTGCTGGAATAAATAGAAAAGACATATGTGATAATAATACATTACTTATATCTTCTATCATTTCAATCTTAATTATACCTGTACATAGTGCTAAAAAAAGTAAAATCAGCCCTATGACAACACCTGGAATAGGTATAGGACATATCCTCTCTAATAGCTGCCCTAAAAAACACATTGCTAAAATAATCATTAATTGCCTTAAATACTTCATTATACCACCCACTTACTTTTATGTTTTAATATTTTAATCTCTCCGCTATAAATAACTTATTTCTACACAAAACTCTATATTCCTTCTGATTTTCACATCAACATAGAATTAATAATATTTTTGATATACTGTATTTTATGTAAATTCCTTATTTTTAGATTTAATACAAATTTCTTAAACTTATTATTGAATAAAATTTATTTTAATGATATCATTTACTTGCAAGACTATATTAATCATACTAAATATAGTAAAAACCTGCACTATAACCACAGTGCAGGTTTTATTTAAACATAAACCATTAATATTTTTCTGTAAATATCTCGAAATATGCTTGAGGATGTGCACAGGCAGGGCAAACCTCCGGTGCTGAACTTCCTTCGTGAATATATCCACAATTAGCACACTTCCATTTAACTACTTCATCTTTCTTAAATACAGTACCATTTTCTACATTTTTAAGTAATTCTAAATATCTTTCTTCATGATGCTTTTCAACTTCAGCTATTTTTCTAAAAACCACTGCTATAGCACGAAATCCTTCTTCATCTGCTACATCGGCAAATGCAGGATAAAGCTGGGACCACTCTTCATTTTCTCCTGCAGCAGCAGATTTCAAAACAGTTTTAGTATCCCCTAAAGAAACTGGATAAGAGGCATTTATTTCTACAGATTGTCCTTGCAGATCATTATTTAAAAATTTGAAAAATCTCTTTGCATGTTCCTTTTCATTTTCCGCAGTTTCTAAAAATATGTTGGAAATTTGGACATATCCTTCCTTCTTAGCAATAGACGCATAATAAGTATATCTGTTTCTTGCCTGAGATTCTCCTGCAAAAGCTTTCATTAAATTTTCAGCAGTTCTTGTACCTTTTAAAGATGCCATAAAAATTACCTCCTAAAATAAATTTTATTATTAAACAATTTTTTCTTAATTTGTGGTTATAATAATATCTTATAATATATTTACATTATATTCAACTATTATAAACGTCTTAATTTACATATTAATCCTTATTCTTATAAAATGTACAAAATATTTAAACAAAAAAATCAGAAACACCTTTAAATAGTTATATTAGTTTAACTAATATAAAACTAAATACAAGGTGTTTCAAAGTGACATATATGTATGTATTATATTACTACATAAATAAAAATAATTCTACAAAAAACACTATTTTAAATCAAAATAATCATGGGATTATTCACAAGAATCCCCAAACCAGCATTAATTACAATCTTCCTATATAATCCTCTAATAAATATTCAATTGAATAGGGAATATTATTTATATTTTTTAAAAATTTATAAATAAAAACTGATATACTTATAATGTGTATTATAATAGATATATAATTATTGAAGAGCCCTTCATTATACAGGTCTATGGTAAAATAGTTTCAAAAATATTCAGATTGTGAAGGAGATAGATTATGGATAAAGATAAAAAAATTGCTGTTTTAATTGATGCTGATAATGTATCTGAAAAATATATAAAGTACATTTTCGATGAAATTTCAAATCATGGGACACCAACTTATAAAAGGATTTACGGTGACTGGACCAAGCCTCAGTTGGCTTCATGGAAAAATGTACTGCTCAATTATTCTATTAGTCCAATACAACAATATGGTTATACTACAGGGAAAAATTCAACAGATGCCGCTCTTATAATTGATGCTATGGATATACTCTATTCGAATAATGTTGATGGGTTCTGCATCGTATCCAGCGATAGTGATTTTACTAAGCTGGCAGCACGCTTAAGAGAAGCAGGTATGTTTGTTATTGGCATGGGAGAGAAGAAAACCCCTACTCCTTTTATATCTGCCTGCGAAAAATTCAAATACCTTGAAGTATTGGCTTCAATGGCTTCAAAACCTGCTGAAAATACAAATAACAAAGAGTCCCAAAAACAAGAAGAACCAAAGGTTGGAATGACAAGTATGGATAAATTAATAGAAGCCATAAAAACTATTATCACTGAAATATCCGATGAAGACGGTTGGGCATTTTTAGGTGAAGTGGGCAGCACCCTTAATAAACGATATCCAGACTTTGATACCAGAAACTATGGTTACTCAAAACTTACCCCTTTTGTGTCTTCTTTAAAACATTTTGAAATTAGATCTATAAGGACCAGTAATCCAAGTATAAGTCTTAAATATATTAGAAATAAAGACTGAATAGAATTGATTAAAGTTAGGCATAAATTTAAGTTTTATACCTAACTTTTATAATCTAAAAATCACATTATTTTAACATAATTATGCCATTATTTCGCTACATTCTCCTGTTATTATTTAAATATATAAATTTAGGAGAGGTGAAATATATATGACTATTGTTAAAAATATCTATAATACCTTTGTGAATAGTAAAAAATTTAGACATATTACAAAATTCAGTTGTGTGGGCGGTTTAAACACTATGATTGATTTTATACTGTTTTGTATATTAAATAGTCTGTTTGGTGTTAACTATATTATAAGTCAGATAGTTTCTTATGGTGGCGGTACCTTAAACAGCTACATTCTAAATAAATTCTGGACTTTTAAGGATACAAAAGTAAAAAAGAAAACACTAAAGGAAATTATTCAATTTATCACAGTTAACTCTGCTTCTTTGAGTATCAGCTTAATAGGATTAAGTATATTAATGGATAGTTCTTTCAATTCTCTTTTAGCAAAAATTATTTCTATGGTATTAGCTCAAGGGGTTAATTTTTTAGGATATAGATTTTGGGTTTTTGGCAGATTTATAAATTCAGTGCATACTACTAAAAAGGCAGCATAAAATTTAAATCTTATGAAATGAATCCCTTCATAGTTGTTCTTTTCTTAAAAAATTTTCTCTTAATTTCTGCAAAATGGCTTTTAGGTATAAAATATGTTAATTATACCAATAGTATTCTTACATTTTTTAAAAAAGTGTATGTTTTAAATCGGATGGAAAAATTTGTATTTCATTTTAGATATGTGATTATTTGTATTTTTATAATTGGGCTCCACATATATTCATGTTTATCATTGTATATTACTATGTTTCATACACTTATAAAATAAGGCTATTTTTATAGTCATTTTCTATTGTATTGTATATATTCCAAAAAATACATTACCATAATTAGTGTATATATAATTAAATTTCCTTAACAGCTTATTATATATAATGATTAAATTTGTTTTAAAGCATTTTTACACCTTTAAATCCATTAACTTAATAATGATACACCCTAAAAATACTGTTAATATAACAACCATAGATAAACCTAAATTTCTGAAAATGAAATCTAAAGGTGAAAAACAAATTAAAATTATTATGATAATAGAAATTAGGAGGAATTAAAAATGTTAAGATTTAAACACAAATTGCTTTCAGCTTTAATACTTGCAGCACCATTATTATTAAATACAGGAATTGCCACAAGTGTTCATGCATCCGATGCAAAAAATATATCCCTACTCTGTCAATCTTCATGCCCTTCAACGGCATCAAATAATTGTACAGATCCTACTAATTGTACAGACTCTACTAATTGCAAAGATTCTAAAAACTGTACCACGTCTTCTAATTGTATAAATGTTAATGGAGTAAACTACGATTGTGGAAACTTTGATTATTCAGCACTTAGTAATTTAGGAGTTAACTGTACAAAATAAAATTAACATCTATTTAAATTAAAATAACTGTTTAATAATTATTTAGTCACACGTAAAATTTTATTTACGTGTGACACAAATTCTAATATAATCATTAAAATCCCTGGATTTAAAAAGTATTTTATAATTAAACTGATATATATTAATAATCTCCCCTGCCTTCAGTATTTACCTTGAATTTCACATTAATCTGTATTTCAGAATCGCATACCACTTTATCCCAATCCGTACCGGTACCTCTTCCGTATTTTGATATTGCAATTTTACCCAAATCTAGAACATCAGTTTTATACTTACATTTAATATTTTTTATAGCTTCATTAGCTTTTTTTTCTACAAAATTTTTCATATCTGCTTCATATCTTTTTAATAGCTGAGAATTTGAACATAAATTACTGTATAATTCATTGGACACCATGTTCCCTTGTATATCTAAATATATTATAAATTTATATTTTCCATCTTCTCTATAACATTTAACTTTTCTTTTTGAATATGCATAACAATTAATATAATGTTTTGAATCTTTTTGTAATGTCAATATCCCCCTAACTCTGTTTTCCTTCAAAATATTAATTATCCTTGTTTCATTCATATCTGCTTTTCCCACCATAACATCTCCTTTGAATATGGCAAGCCCTGTAGTTTCTATGGTATCATCCTTTAGCTCTATATAGGGTAATAATACATTTCTTCCCTCAGCATCTACTCTAACTATTAAATCCATAGCAGTGTACTGCATAGAAAAAAAGTTGTATTCACGCAGATTTTTTATCATTCCTTCAATATATTCCGCAGCATTAGAGTACTCTTTAGTTTTATATTTGAATATGTCTTTAGCATTTCCCTTACATACTGCGCATAACGCTCTGTCATTTGTAGCTTGATTCTTTACCCATATATCTAAAAAATTTTTTATCCCAAACATTGCAGTTTCTTCACTAAATAAAAACACTCTATTAAGTCCTAAAGTTGATTTTTTTCCCTCTTTTAATTGTCTATTTTGAATCGTCTGTCCTAAATTACCATTACTTCCAGTAATAGTAGTGCTCATTACTTGATTTACATTTTCAAAGGAATATACCAAAAGGGGTATATTATAAGATATATCATTAGAACTCTTTTCTATATCAGCTCCTACTCCTACTGGTATTTCCATATTTTCTACAAGCATTCCACTTGTACCTAAAAAACACACAATAAATATTATAACTACAGCAATGTGCAAGACAACCTTGAATTTATTCATAACTATCACCTTTTAAAATCGAATTTATATTTATAATTCCCTAAAGTTATTGAAATATTTATCCCACTGAACCTCTGAGTCACTTGATTTGCTGCTATAACTAGAAATACCGCAGTATTCAAATATATATGAACACTGCGGTATTTCAGGTGGTTTAAGAAGCTTGGAACATTAGCTAATTGCATCCTCCAGATAAATTTAATATCCTAAATCTTCATTAAATATAAATACATGAATCCTGGAATCATCAAGTTGGTTCCTTATTAAGGTATACTCGTTACATATTCTACTTTTGCTGCTGCAATCCATACAACGGCCTGTGGTGGTACAGGGTGTATTGCAATTGAGTCTCCTGGCATTGGCAGGAGCAGACACTCTCTTATTTCTCTCTACAGCTTCTTCCAGGTTTTTTACAATTTTATTCACTCCACAGACTACAATAACCTTATCAGGCCCAAAGAGCATAGCTGCTACTCTATTGCCTGTACCATCTACGTTAAACAGTTCTCCTTCTTCAGTTAGGGCATTAACACTAGTAAAAAATGCATCTGCAAAAAAAGTTTCTCTGTGTATCTGCTTTTTTTGTTCTGGAGTTACGCCCTCTGCTGCCCTGTCTAAAAACTTATACCTGCCGCCTCTTAGATATTCCAGTATACCGGTTTGCTCTAAGGTAGCAGACCCTCCACAACTCACCACAGAATCTTTTTTCACCAACTGCTCTATTTTACTGAAAAATTCCTGTCTATCTTTCACATAAAACCCATTTATGTTGTTCTTTTTCAATGCCTCAATAGTCCTTTCTATCTTTTTGTCATTTACCCATAAAATATTTTTATCCATAAAGCCACCTCCAAAATTTACTTCAAACTATAATTATTACATTGCCCTATTTATGTAATTGAAATATGGCATATTATATATTATAATGATTATATAATAATTAAATACTTAATGCTAGGGGTGCCTTGTGGCTGAGAAACACCAGTTGTTAACCCTTCTACCTGATCTGGATAACACCAGCGTAGGGAAGCGGATTTTTAGAAAAATAATGAGTCGTATTCCCATGGAATGCGGCTCTTTTAGCACCTTAGCTGAGTAAGGAGGTTTTTAATGTCTTTAATAAAAAATTTTACAGAGATTTTATCTCACCCAACTTCTATTTTTGCATTAATCGCCGTTATTATCTTTATACTGTTCTGGGCGAAAGTTAAAAATGTTAAATTTACTACGCAACTTGTCACTCAAATAGGTATAGCACTGGCACTGGCTACCATACTTAAAATATTTAGAATATATCATCTCCCTCAAGGTGGAAGTGTAACCTTGGGAAGCATGGTACCTATACTTCTTATGGCTTTGCTTTATGGCCCGGAAGTTGGTTTTATTACTGGATTTTTATATGGAATTATAACCTTAATACTAGATCCATACATACTTCATCCTATACAAGTTATATTTGACTACCCTCTGCCATTTATGGCCTTAGGTATAGCAGGATATTTTAGGAACAGAAAAATTGCAGGTACATTTTTAGCTATTTTGGGAAGATTTATATGTCACTTTATATCTGGAGTAATCTTTTTCGGAAGCTTTGCACCCAAAGGAATGTCTCCTGCAATTTATTCTCTCACTTTAAATGGCATATTCATAGCTGTTGAAGGTGCAATATGTATTGCAATAATGATAGTACTTCCTGTAAAACATTTAGAAACAATTATAAATAAAAAGATAATATCTAATTGAACTAACGAGGCTAATGGCTCTAAAGCCATTAGCCTTGAAATTTTTTAATACTTCATTTATCATATTTTTTCTTATCCCCTTTAAAAACTTTTCTTCTCTCAATAAATTCTTTAGAAAGTTCCATAAGAAAACCAGTTTTACGTTCTTTTGTATTAAATTTATCCTTCAATTCACCGTGTTTTTTTATTTTTATGTAATATTTCATAATTGTGTATGCTGCTGAATAAAAGGCAATGATTATAATACCTGCTATGAGACCTGATGCCTGGCCGGGAATAAAAGGCATGCTTAAAATAATAGCAATAAGACTTATAACAGTAATCCATGAAATATAGCTGTGCTGTTTCTTTTCTATAATATACACATGATTTTTACGCAGTCGAATTTGTGAAGCTACAATCATTACATATGTAAAAAGCAGAGAAAATCCTCCACAACTCACTAAAAATAAATACACCCTCGGAAATAAAAGTCCCATCATCAATCCTAAAAACATAGCTGCACCAGAAAACACCATACCTTTGTAGGGAATATTGGTGTTATCCTTTAGCCACCTAGGAGCATAAGCTTCATCTGCAAGGGAGCGAATCATCCTTCCTATGCCAAACATAGCCGCCAGCATTGTAGAGAGTATTGCTATAATCATTACTATATTTATCACATTTCCGGCCCAGTTCATTCCCCATCTATTAAGTGCAGCTACCATAGGGCTTACATTTTCACCAAGAACATCAGTAGGAATTAACAAAAGAACTGCATAGATGGAAGCTATGTAAAGAATCACAAGACTTGACACAGTATATTTTATGGCCCTTGGAATAGTCTCTTTTGGATTATCGGTCTCTGAAGCTGCCAGGCCTATTATTTCAAATCCTGCATAGGCAAACATAACCGTAAGCATACTTCCTGCAATACTTTTTATTCCTCCTGGAAGCAAAAAAGAAAGTTTTACACTTTTAATCTCCGCTGCACCTGTATTCAGCCTTAAAAGACCTGTAATTAAAAATAGGGCCATAATTATAAAAGATACCACTGCAAGCAATTTAACAGCAGCAAGACCACTTTCCAGCTTACTTAACTTATCAGCACCTAACAAATTAAGCAGTGTAATTATAATGATAATTATACTTCCTAAAAAAGACATGGATATGGCAGGAAACCATCTGCGAATCAAAATAGATACAGCTGCAGCTTCACTTGACATAGCAAGAACCATACCAGTCCAGTATACCCATCCCACAGTAAATCCAGCTCTTGAACCAAAGGCCTTTCTGGTAAACGTGAAAAAAGAACCGGGTGACGGATCTGCCACTGTCATTTCTGAAAGTGCGGAAAGAATAAAATACACTAAAATTCCTCCTAATATATAGGAAATAATTATAAAAGGACCCAGAGCATGAATAGCCACAGAAGAACCCAGAAAAAAAGAACCTCCAATTATAGTTCCAAGGGCCATCATTGTAAGTTGCAGCACAGATAATCCCTTATGCTTTTTTTCCATAATTCACCTCCAGATCATATGATTCTGAAAATAGTATGTCTCAATAACAAAAAAATATGCCCAAATATAAAAAAATGGGTACCTAAACCCATTTTATAGAAATATGCCATCTATTTTTTATTTTCCCTTCAACTTTACTCTTGTAGTATATAAATAAGGGTAATACAAGAGGACCAAAAAACAGTTCTCATCATAAATTTTTTATTCAACAGCAAAAGACCCACAAAAAATAATGCTATATTTCCAACCCATTGGGTAATTGCCGGTTCTATATATGATATATGTTCTATTAACAGGGATATTCCAGTTATTCCACTTTCAAGATAGTATAAATTATAAATATTTATCCTATATATTGAAAAATAAGTAAGCAGTGATCGTTGCTTTATATTTTTGAATTTGCCATTTCACTTAAAGTATCTGACATTTCGGAAACTTGTTGAACACTAGATGTAATCTCCTGTATTGCCGCTGTTTGCTGTTCCGTAGTTTCAAGAGTAGAATTAGAGGTTTCAATAGTGTTATCCACTGATTCTTGTATTTTTTTAGTGAGATCTACTATGGTAGAAGCTGTCTGCTTTGAATCTTCGGATAATTTTCTTATTTCACTGGCTACAACTCCAAATCCTCTCCCTAATTCCCCGGCTCTAGCTGCTTCTATAGCCGCATTTAAACCAAGCATTTTGGTCTGCTCTGCTATATTTTTTATAGCATTTAATACACTGTTTATTTCTAAAGAAATACTTTTAACTCTGGTAATTTCCTCATTTAAAACTTTCTGGTTACTACTTACATCTACAGAGGATGCTGCTAATTCTTCCATGGTAGCTGAAATTTGTTCAAAGTTTTCAGAAAGATTTGACGCAACCGTTCCCACTAAGATAGATTCATATCCTATTTTACAAAGAGCATTAGCAACTACATACAGCACTTCAGATGCTGCCTTTACATTTTTTTCATCTACCTTGTAAACATGATTTGAAGCCTCTACGTACTTATCCGCATTCACCCCTATTTCAGCGGCAGTATCCCTAAAACGTGATTCTCCTGGATGTGAATACATAACTTGTCCACCTAATATGGTTCCTATGGTTTTGCCTTTTATCATTATAGGTGCAGCAAAATCAATCAACCCTGCATGACAGGTATAAACATAAGGCTTTCCAAGTCTTGTAGCCTCTTCTCCTCCTCTTTTATGAGACTCTGCACAGCGTGCCTCTCCTGCAGAAGTGGACTGGGTAAGATCCAAACAAAAATTAGTGTAGGAACTAGGTTTTGTTACAGGCTTTCCATTCTTATCTACTGTTACACTTGCAATATTCATACCATCAGCAAAGTTATCCTGAAACTTTTGCAATATATTTATATCTATAACATCCTCCACTTCTAATAAATCTAAATCTACTTCTCCATTATCCAATATTTTTATCATTGTAATGCCTCCCTTTACAAATAAAATTAAAATTTTTATTACAATATATATTATATATTATATACGTGTGAAATTCTTAACTCTATATAAAGTTTTAATACCCACTTTACACTTGTATTTATAAGAATTTTCAACTATAATGTAAACTATATTATAGTATAATATATGATTTTTATCTATATATTTATATTCGTATAACTTATAAAAATTATTATATCTATATATTATATAGATAGTAATTTAAAAAGATACAGGATTCCTGAATTTAAACTTAATTTACACACAAATTAAGTTTAAAAACAGAAATCCTATAAATTGCGGCATTTACTTTAATGCTTTAAAGGGGGGAAGATAAAAATATAACTACAGCCAGGTAAATACTTAAATTTAAATATGGATTTTTCTATAAGTAATCTAAAATTATCGGCTCTAAACTGTAAATTAAAATAAACAGGGGGTAAAAAATGAGTGCATCATTAATAATTATTATACTTTATATAGCAATGCTCTTTGTAATAAGTTCCTTTGCCAAACGAAGAGTATCCAAAGAGGGAGAAAGTTATACCCTAGCAGGTAGAGAACTTTCAACTCCTCTTATAGCCTGCTCACTTATAGGTCTTGCCATTGGGGGTGCTTCCACCATAGGTGTTGCAGAACAGGCCTATGGTATAGGTCTTGCTGCAGGATGGTACACTGTGGCCTGGGGATTTGCAGCTATAGTTATGGGACTTGTTACTGCTGAAAAATATAGAAATTTCAATGTATCCACGGTACCGGAGCTTTTTGGAAAGTTCTATGATGAAAAAGGAAGATTTATCTGCGTTATATGTCAGATGATTATTCTTATAGTAGTTGTGTCACTTCAGTATATTGCCGGCGGTTCCATTTTATCTTCACTTTTACCTGGAGTATTTACATTAAAATCTGGTATGGTAGTTAGTGCCTGTGTATTTATAGGTATAACTTTTATGGGCGGAATGTGGTCTGCAGGATTATGCAATTTATTTAATGTACCTTTAAAATATGCAGGAGTTATACTCTGTACCATATTAGCTGTAATATCCACCGGCGGATTTGAAAATATAAGATTAAACCTGCCACAAAATGTACCTTATTTCAGCTTCACCCAGGGTACTGGTATATGGATAATTTTAAGTTGGTTTTTAATTATGCTGACTCAGGTCATGTCCATGCAGGGACCTGTACAGATAGCTTTTGCAGCTAAGGACTCTAAAACTGCAAAAAAAGGATTTATAATAGGTGGACTATGTATGATTCCCATAGGATTCTTATGTGCCCTTATAGGTATGTCAGCCAAGGTGGCTTTTCCAGATGTAAGTGCAACTTTAGCACTGCCTAAGATGATATTGTCACTAAATCCTGTAGCGGCAGGCATAACTCTTGCAGCACTTTGGGCTGCAGATGTATCTACTGCTTGTAATTTGTTATTGGGAGCGTCTACACTATTTTCACAGGATATATACAAAAAATCCATAAATCCAAAAGTAGATGACAAAAAATATCTTATAATAAATAAGGTATCAGTTATTGTGCTTGGAGTAT
This sequence comes from Clostridium kluyveri, assembly GCF_001902295.1. NCBI lineage: Bacteria > Bacillati > Bacillota > Clostridia > Eubacteriales > Clostridiaceae > Clostridium > Clostridium kluyveri. The sequence continues at coordinate 2,322,973 of NZ_CP018335.1, forward strand.
TTACTTTTGTATTGGCTTCGTCCATGTCGGGTATATTAAAAACTATTTCTATAGGTTTGAGTCTCTGCACTGCCTTTACAATAGTATTCTTATTTACCATATTCTGTCCTAAACTATGCAGAAAAAGCTCTGCTTTTTACACTACTTTAGTAAGCATAATAGTTTTATTTGTATGGCAAATAGTGCCTTCATTTAGGATATTCCCTCATGTAATATTTATGGAATGGCTGGTATGTCTTTGCACCTTCCTATTGATAGCAGTACTAGACAGACACAATATATTTACATCTGAACAGTTAAAATCCATTGAAGATGTGGTATAAATTTAGAATGTTCTAAAAATCATACATATACATTGTTAAAACACATTGGACAGAAAATATATTTTTTAATACATTTCTGTCCAATTTTTATTCTATTAATTTTTTGAAACATATTTTCCCCACAAAATTCTAATCTGGTTAAGGTGATGTAAAATATTTAAAATGTAATCCGCCTTCTTTTGAGAACCAATAATTAACCCTTCAAATTGACCTTTATCATTATTAGATTTTTTAATGATATTGGTAAGTTCATGGTTTATCTTTTCTACATCACTTAAATTATTCTTCTGAGAGCTTTTTACATCATTAAAATGTTTTAAAAATTCCCCCTGTGACAATACAATACCATCCATCAATACATCTGATTTTTTAATACCCTGAACTGCGCTGGAGACTTTGTCCATTCCTTCCTTTGACTTTATGCTGAGCTGTTCTATAATTTCTGTCATACCTTTTAAAGAGTTTATTATATCTTTTACATTTTCCTGAGAATTAACAGATAGTTTTTTTATTTCATCTGCGACAATAGAAAAACCTCTTCCATATTCTCCTGCCCTTGAAGCTTCTATAGATGCATTCAATGAAAGTAATTTTGTTTGTTTTGCTACACTTGAAATAACATTTGTAAATTGTTCAATACTTTCATACTGTGTCTTTAATTTATCACACAAAATTATAAACTCATTAAACATTTTCTCTATAATATTCATTTCTCCATCCATAAGGGCATTTTGCTCTTTTACATTGCTGACCTTTTCCGATTCTTTAATGGAACTTTTAAAAAGTTTTTCTATCAAATCATTAGTATTTTTACTGCTTTGGGCTAAATCCTGAAGATGTTCCTCAACTTTTTTTATCTGACGTTCCGTATATCCCGATTCATTTAAAAGCATGTCTATGTTAGATGTAGATATTTCCTCTTCTTTTATTATACTATTAGTTTCTTTTTCTATTTCTTTATTTAATTCAAATACCTGAGTTATATATGGGAATATGTACTTTGTATTATCTTCATCAATATTTTTGGGATGTATCTTCCTATTAAAACTTCCTGTCATATGCTTAATCACCCCTATTCCACCAACAGCATTACCATAGTTTGGTTTAAATGTTTCTTATAATATTGTTCCCCATAACTTATAAATCCGGCAGTATTTCTACAAAATGAAGTCATTTCCCTATCGAAATCTTTCCATATGCTGTCTTTAATAAATAACAATTTTCTAAATATACAATTTATAGAAAATACAAAAGAAGGTTTAAAAGATACATTTTTTAATGTTTCTCTCAATACACCCATAGGCTCCACAGGTTTTAAAAGATATACAAATGTATTTATCATAAGTTCACTATAAAATGTAATAGACTTATCTTCATTTACTTTCATGGGAGAAGCAATAAGTATATCATCTTCATATAATTTTCCAAGAGGGTTGCTCATAAAATATTCTGGAAGTCTATTTTCACTTACTCCCACTGCACGAGCATATTCCGTACTTGCAGGATTATTATTAAAAGTCACTACCCTTCTTTTTACCACATCGGCTTCAGTAACTCTCAATATTTTATCCGTTTTTACATATATATTTTCCTTGATAATATCCGTCCTTCTCTTCAGGTTAAAAAACAAGGCAATATTCATAACCCTTTTATTTCCCATATAAATATAAGTCTCTTTGAATTTCTCATTATCTCCTGCACTACCGCCTATAATTTTAAAATTAGATTCTATAAAATAAAAAGTACTTAAAATACTTTCTTCAATTCCCTTCAGTCCATCACACAACAGCAGCATAAATGCATTTTTATTACCCCTTACATTTTCATAGGCCTTTTTAAGCTCATTTATACTTAATATGGGTGGGTATGAGATCTCTACCATCTCTACCTCTTTTTTATTATATTGAAAACCGATAATCACCCCATCTGTATATCCTCTATATGTATATTCTCCTGCAGTTGAACAGAGTATGATATCTTTATAAACATTTTTAGATAATTCTTTTATATTATCCACAGAGGAAAATAAGACAATTCCCTTATCTTCATCAGCCTCTCCCATGAATTTAACAGCTTCCTGCACTTTCGAAAAACATAAAGCTTTCATATCCAATCTCCTTATTTCAACAATTTATGCTAATTTAAATCATACTAAATATTATATCATAATTAATAAGGATTTTCCGTACATAACATGAATTATTTATAATAGATACCTAATTTTTATACATTTTGCCATTTAAATTAATTAAATATATAAATTAAGAAGATATTCCCACAAGATAGCAGAAGCATGTGATTCCCAGTTACCACAGTGTTAAAGTTATCTTCCATAATGACGATATTACTAATAATTACTTTATAAGGGGGATTATAACTTTGATTACGTTTAAAAATGGAGTTATCAACTTTTCTAACATAATTAGCAATAATCACGTTAGAAATAAAACATCATCATTAAAACCAATTGAAGATTTATCTGCAAAATTAAATAATAATTTACTACATGATATAGGCTACATATCCGACGATGCAAAATTACAATATGAATACATGCAAAAATTAACAGGAGCAGAAAATAATACGGAAAATAAGTCTACTGCACAAGCCACGGAAAATATACACAACAGTGGAAATACATTTATATCTGAAAACTCTGTAGATGCCGACTTTATAGAAAAATATGCTTTAAATTATTCAACAATAAGAAAAGAAATTATGGAACAATTTTCTCCAGAAGAATCAGATGAAAAAATAGCTATTTTAGATAAAGCCTATAATGATGCCATTAACACTGCGGCTCAAAGTGTAACTAATGACTTTCAATATTTTTTTGACTATGCTTCTACAAAATGGAGCTATGGAAATACTTCAAATGATAATAAATTTGATGCAGAAGCCTTTAAAGACAACCTACTTTCCCTGGCTGACAAAGCCATTTCTATAGTAAGACAAGCCTTTCAAAATAAGGATTCAGACATCTTAAATAATCTGGAATATAATATTAAAATAAAACTTTCCGGTAATGAATCAGTTACAAATATTGAAAATATCAACTACAATGACATAAAAGAAATCCATAATTTTTTAAAGGAATTACCTAAATTCAAAGATCATGTTAGAGAATACTCCTCAGATGGCACATACAATCCAGTTCCCGGCAATTGGTCCACAGAAGACACAGCAAATGCCATAAACAAAGCCTATACTATGACGGAGAACTTACTAAAATCAGGTAAAATTTCTGATTTTGCAGGAAAAAAAGTTTTTAATACCCTGTTAAAAAACATATCAGCCTATCATAAAAGTTTTGCATTTAGTTCTCAATCAGATGAATATCAAAATCAAATCAATAAAGATAAAGCTTACTATGAGTTGTTAAAAAAACAATATGAGAAATATGAAAAAAAACTGGAAGAAGTTCAAAAACAGAAAAAAATGAAATTAATGCTGATTTATCTCGAAATAATGTCCCCTATTAAAGATCAGCTAACAGAGGCAAAAAATAGATTGGATGAATCTATGGCTAAAAAAGAAGCCCTAGAACAAAATCCTGAAAGTGTAGTAAATACGGGAGCTTACAAGGACATAAGCAGCCGTGAAATATTCAATGAAGAGGCTAATATAACTTAAAGCACATCCCCTATTAAGCATTAGACTATACCTTAATAGGGGATGTACTTAAGTTAAAGTATTTTTCCATGTTTTGTTATTCTGCTTTCTTCATCCAGTGCTCTTACCTGCTGAGCCAAGTTATTTATGCTGTGGTTTAACTCTTCAATTTTTTCCATGGAAACATCATTATACTGTGCTTGTACTACAATTTCCTTCATCTTTATAAGCTTTTCTTCTATAATATTCAGCATTTTTTGCCTATATTGAATCCACTGCAGTTCCTGATCTAATATTTCCTTCAATTTTTCATTCTCATCCATAAATATTATGCCTTTACATCCAATTTGCTTCCTAAATTAGGATCAACTGCCATGCTATTTATCATATCTGTCATATTTACAGCATTCTGCTCTGATGCATTCATAGCCATTTTAGTAATGGCTATACCTGCTGATTGTTTAACACTATACTCACTCATTGCTGCAGAAAGTGCCGCTATATCCATAATATCCCTCCTTTAATATTTACAATCTATATTAGTTTTCGTATATTTTAATATTTACTTTAAATTACCAAATATTTCTTACAACCATCTATATAACCATAATTAGTTAACGTGAATCATTTGATTTGCAAATCTTTTCAAATCATATATATGGTGTTCAATTATCTCTTTCACTATATTTAAATTTACTGTTTGATAATCATGAACAGCTATATTTCTAAATCCAACCATAGATTTTAAATTACCGGCAAGTTCTTCATCTATAATATTGTTATGAAATAAAAATTCAAATGCATCCCTGCTATTTTGAGGATTACACATATTCTATTATTATTTTTACGAACTCTTCTATATCTTTTAAATCATTGTTTATTATTCCATACACCAATTCCCTATCTAACTTTATATAATCATGCACTAAGATATTTCTAAAGCTAGCCATATTACACAGATTTATTTTTATTTTTTCATCAAGTATATTATTTTCATATAAAACTAAAAATATATCTCTGTTATTCTCTGGTTTTCTATATCCCATATCTGATATAACATGATTTCCTATATCAAGAATACATTCAATACTCAAATGAAGGAACCTTTCAGCAGCTCCATATATAAGAGGATCTTTAATATATGTTTCTTTATCATATTTTTTTATAGTTTTAAGTATGTTTACATATTCATTTAATTGATTTATCCTTGAGATTACTATTTCTCGTTTAACCATAAATTTTATCCTCCAAAAAATTCTCCCTTTCTTATTTTTTCAATCATAGCATTATCATATATATCAGAATAATATTTAAAATCAAAATACTCTCTTAAGGCCAAAGATTCAAAATCACCTATTTCATCATGATCTTTAATAACTATTCCATTGTAGATTATTTCATATTTTAATAATAAAGGTGCATTGTCTAGAGAAACTATATCTACATCTTTTTTAAAAAAGGCTTTTCCCTCTTCTATGATATCTCCCCTTATATAGGCCTCTTCTATAAGAGAACTTTTTTCCTCAAAATATATCGCTATATCTATATCACTATTTTTCAAAGCTCTGCCATTTGCTTGTGAGCCAAAAATATAGGCAAATTTTATCTTGTATTTTTTATTTATCCTTTCGATAAAATATTTAGCTTTATCTATAATATAATTCACCATATACCCTACCTCTCTTTTTATATTACTTCTTTATTTAATCTGCAAATCACAAATCCACTTCTTTTCTATTGTTATATTCCTTTCATTTCTTACATTTTATCACATTATCCATGATTTAAACACTTAAAAAATGCGAGGGCTATCATTCCTAACACCCCAAACTTCTTCAAGGTGGGGGATAAGCACTGCTGCGCACCTGAATAAGTTCTTCTATGTATTTAAAAGTGAAAGTAATAAAAAAAGATGGCAGCTGCAATATACTACCATCTTCTTTATTACAAATTTATTTTTTCTATATAGTGACAATTAACATCAATATGATTTAAAAATAATAACAACCTTTCATAGATTGGATAAATTTTATCACCATACTTTACTTCTAGATTTTTTCCAATATCTTTTACAGTTTTATTGCCATCTATTTGTAGAAACACATAACTTCCATACTCATCCATAGTAATCTTTTTATATCCCGGAATTCTGAATTTAAACTTTCTAAAAAACTTTTGGATCTTGTGATCTTGTTTTTCAAGTATAGTCACAATATGGTCTTTATCAACTTCATATTCCAAATTATCCGAGATTTTAAATATTATATTTAAAACTTCTTCATTGTTATTCATTATTTTTCACTTTACTTTTCAGTATAGGTATCATGGACGCTATTACAAGAACTATCAACATTACAAATGCCACTCCATTAGTAGCTGCAAATCCGCTTGGACCATTTCCTTTTACAATACCTGATACTTGAAGTATTATACCAATAAGTCCTATTATAGATCCACCGGCAACAAGTCCAGAGGATAAACTTACACCATTAGAAAGTTTAGTTTCCTTCTCTTTCTCAGTTTTAGAAATTTTTTCTACAAACAAACGTACGAATGCACCTATCAATATTATAGAAGTGGTAGATATAGGTAGATAGAATCCTATAGCAACTGTCATTACAGGAAGTTTTACCAAGAATAAAACAGCTCCGATAACAGCTCCAACAATTATCATGACCCATGGTAATTGATTTGACATTATACCTGCAGTCAATGTTGACATCAAATTAGCCTGAGGTAATGCAAACGGTACGTTATCACCAGTCATTGCAAGTTGACTTGAAAGTAATAATATGACACCAGTAACTACTGCAACACCAACTACACTAGCTACGGCAAAATATTTCTGCATTTCATTCTTGTCACCGCCAACTATAAAAGTAACTTTTTGTGATTGACTGTAACCACCAGCTGCAGCTATGGCAGTAACTATAAATGTGCCAAATAATAGCAGAGTTCTGTTATCTCCAATGTTTTTCCATCCCATTCCTACAAATAATAATGTGACAATAACTATAGAAGCTATAGTCATACCAGATACAGGAAGGTTTGAAGTTCCTATAGTACCAGTTAAACGACCGGATACTATAACAAATAGCAAGGATAACAATAGTGATAAAATACAAGCAATTACTGCCATCAATATGTTACCACCAGATACCAGAAAGCCGCCTATAAAAGCTATTACTATACCACCGAGTAATATTAGGGTTTCAGCAGATGAACTACCAGTACCCTTTGAAGACTTGGCATTAAGAGTTTCCTTTATGGAAGACCCTATAGTTGGTATAAGTCTTATAGCACTTATCAAGCCGCCAGAAAGCATCATACCTGCTCCGATATATTTTACATAACTACCTGCTATATCCTTAACCTGCATGGCGTTTATAGCAACATGCGGATTATTCCATACAGATAGACCACCTTGTCCTAAAGAAGTAAAGTAGCCTATTAAAGGCATAACAGCAAAATTAGATAATATAGAGCCAGCAAACATAGTCAATGCTACTTCCATACCAACTATAAATCCTATACCTAGTAATAGTGGATTAACTTCAACTTCAAATTTCCATTTGTAGAAGGATTCGTTTACATAACTTATAACATTGTTAGCCACATTTAAAAATGAACTAGTTAAAACAGTTATAACACCACCTATTCCAAATCCAATTCCCATATACTTGATTGATTCTTCAGCACCTTCTGAAGCAACAAGTGTTTCAGATATAGCCATTGACTCAGGATACATTAATTTACCATGTTCCTCAACTATTAAATAGTTGTACACAAGGGAAGCTATTCCTATACCAAATAGTGCTCCACCTACACCAACAACAAGACCTTCCAAGAAAGAAACTTTTGAACCTATTAAAAGAACTGCTGGTAAAACAAATATCATACCACTGGCAATGGATTCTCCACCACTTGACATACCTTGAAGCAAGTTTTTACCAAGAATACCTTTTCGTTTAGCAAATATAGCTATAAATACGGAACCTAATATAGAGCCAGGTATGCCAGCTGCAACTGTAAGCCCTGCCTTCATACCTGAATAAGCAGTAGATGCTGCAAATAGCACAGCTAGAAGAATACCGATTATTAACACAGCAGCATTTCCACCAGATTTAGAACCACTGGAAATATAAGGAACATAATCTTTGCCAGATATGCCTCCATAGGCGCCTTTAGATAATTTTTTATTCACAATATGTACCTCCTTTTATAACAATAATTATAAATAAGATCAGATATTTATAAGATAATGCCTATTTATATTTCATCACAAAAGCAGAAAAAAATCAATACATTTAATTATTTGATTTTTCATTTTTTAGCTATCTAGGTATGAATATTAAGATTTAAACACTAAAAAAATACGAGAACTAAATCTCGCATTCCATTTATCTACCATAGAATTGATAACACTAGAATTGATAACACTATATTAATAATTTTAATGACAATGATATAATAACAGGAAGCGTAACTATCATTAAAATCATACTCTGTATAACGGTTCTGGCAGCATACTCTGGATTACAATTATATTGTTCAGCTAATATAACATTTAAAGAACCTGATGGTAATCCAGTTAAAACAGCAATTATTACTGCCACCTCTCCTTTAATACCTATTAATAATAGTATTCCAATCACTGCTAAAGGGAATATCAGCAGCCTCAATAATGATACAAGATAAGAATATTTATCCTTTAATATTTCTTTTGGTCTTATATCAACTAATGTGCATCCAATTATTATCATGGACAGTGGAACCATCATTCCTCCAACTGTGGACAGGGATTCATTTATAAATACAGGAAATCTATAAGGAGATAAGTATATTATAACTGCTGCAAATGATGATAATGTAACTGGACTTTTAAATATTGAACTTATATTAAATTTTCCTTTATTACTTAACAAATTAGTTCCATAGGTGAAGAAAAATATTTGATAAAACATATTATAAATCACGGTATAAAGCATTCCATTACTGCCAAATAATTCATCAGCTATTGGAAAACCTATAAATCCAACATTAGCAAATACAGACATTGTGATAAATATTTTCTTGGTTGAATTATCTGTTTTGAATGTACCTGTAATAAGATGGGTGAGTATTAATGTGGAAATATAATACATAAAGCACAATAAGGCAGTAATTAAAAGCCCTCTGGATAATTCTTTTGAAAATGGATTGGATGATGATGAAAGAATACTTACTGGCAATATAGCATTTAATAATAAATTGGATAACCCTTTTTGAAATTCATTGGTTATAATACCTGCCTTTTTCAACACAAATCCAAATAAAATCATGAAAAATATTTTTCCAATAATCTCAATCAATGTACCTATTATCATACTGTATATGTCCTTCCATAATTCATAATTGTGCTCAAATAAAACCGTTATATGGCTTTTGAGCAACGCTATTGTGAAGCCATTTAATTAAAGTGGTAAAATCAAAAACAGGTAATTTAACCGCCTTTTGAATTGCTGCTGCATAAGGAGGCATATCACTGCATTCTAATAAAATAGCTCCTGTATCTGGTGCTTTTTTAATGATCTCCATGGACTTTGCAACTACTTCTTGTTCTACAATACTATTATCAAACTCTCCCCTGCCTTCCAATATACATGAAAATTCTGGTTCATGCCTTAGATCTTCAATAATTAATTGTTCTTTATTTACAATTCCGCAATTTTGTAATAGTTTATCCGTTAGGGATGACTTATCTGCAGTTAAAACGCCAATCTTTTGATTTGGTTTTATAATAGCAGTAATCCATGGTATTTGTATCAAACTTGAAATAGCTACAGGTACATCTAGAGCTTCCGATAGTTCTTTTTGAAAACTTCCAAAAAAACCACAAGCTGCACTAATAGCTCGTACTCCTTCTTTTTCCAACTGTTTTCCTGCTTTTATTAAATCGTCTAAAACACTTTTCTCTGCTTTAAACAACCTGGGTATATCTAGTCCATCTACTGCCTTTAATCTAACTGGAAAATCAAATGTATAGGCATTGACAATATTGCCTGGTACCATAGGGTACCAGACATGTTCAATATATAAAATGCCGATGGAATAACCTGCTATATTTTGTCCTTTTAACATTTTAACTTTACCGCAAGAATTTACTGAAGATATATATTCATATGTTCTATTATTCATCAACATTCTCTCCCATCCAATTGAGCTGTTTTAGCCTTAAACCTGCTGAATTTCAGCTGACTAATATCAAAGTCTGTTTCTTCACCGGCCGCCATTTGTGCCATTAGCTTTCCTGTAATAGGTGACAGACAAATTCCATCACCTTCATGACCTGCTGCTATATAAAAACCTGGAATTTCATTCACTTCAGATACTATAGGTAAATGATCTTCTACAAAGGGTCTGACACCAGCATAACTTCTTATACAATTGACATCTTTTAAGCAGGGAAAAAATCTCAATCCCCTTTCAGCAATAGCTTTCATAGCTTCAATTTCTGAGCGGTTATCAAATCCTCTAAATCCTCTGTATCCCCCTAATAATATATTCTCAGCATGGGTGTATTCAATATTAAATGCTACATTGTATTCTTCAACTAAAGCACTCACATTTCTTTTGAAATTAATATCATCAAATTTACTCATCATATATCCAAATTCTAATATTTTGTGAAATACAATTTTTTTAGTTTTTTCTGATACTAAATTCATGCCCTTTCTAGGCTGTATGGGAATGTCAATCCCCACCATATCTCCAATTATAGGTGCCCACACTCCAGCACAATTAATTATTTTCTTAGTAATTATTTCTCCTTCATCAAAAATAATTTTTTCAACTTCATTATTACTTCCTAATTTAATCTCCTTAATATTACAGTATGTAAATACCTCTAATCCCAACTTTTTTCCCTCTTCAATAAATGCAAAACATACTTTATAAGGACTCATTGCCGCATCTCCCGGAGTCCAAATTCCACCTACCATATCCTCTGCTAAATAGGGCTCCATATCCTGCAGCATTTTAGAGTCAATCATTGACATATCATATCCATCTCTCTGCTGCTCAGCCACATAACTGGAGGCAGCTTCATATTCAGCTTCAGTTTCACAAACATACAAACATCCTTTTTGGTCAAATTCAAAATCATAGCTGAACTTTTCTGATAATTCCTTATAATGGGCAATACTTGCAGCTCCCATTTTTGTATCAATTCCGGGTTTTTTATCACATATAAGTGCCACTGCGTCACAATGACTTGACGAACCATGTGCTATATCTCCACTATCAATTATTGCTACACTAAAGCCTTTTTCAGCCAGATGGTATGCAACACTTGTTCCTATTGCACCTGCTCCAATTACTGTTACATCAAATATATTATTCATTGTACTTCCCCCTCTGCAAGTTCTCCAAAAGAAATTGGTCTCACCGGCGGCCTTGCAGTTGAACTCCCTGCTTCCTTAAGTGTAATTCCAAGTTCCTGGCACAAAATTTGCTGAACCAACTTTTCGCAAGTTCTTCCCTGACATAACCCCATGCCAGCACGCACACGCCGCTTTACGCCAGTAACATCTTTTGCCCCTTGTCTGATTGCCTCTTTAATTTCTCCTAAAGTGACTTCTTCACAGCGGCATACTAATATATCATCAGTGAACTTCCCACTCACTACAATACCTCCCTTTTTATGCTGCGAACTTCATCAGCAAACTCCTGCGGTATTTCTAAAGTAACAACACAAGTATGATCATAAAATTTAGGATTCATAGTTTTAACTATCTTTCCACCACAAACAACTTCCCCTTTCCTGTTTACTCCCTTCACAAAACTGCCTACTTTGGGAAGGGGATAATACTCATAGGGAAAAGTAACTGCTGCAGTAGTTTCAGAATAGGATTTATCAACAATAAATATTGCCATACCAGAACATTTAGCAACACATATTCCACATCCAACACATTTGTCAAAATCAACAGTAGGCAAATTTATTATAGGTTCACCTATTTTTATAGCTCCTTTTAAACATGCTGTCTCGCACGGATTACAAGGTATCTCCTGTACACACTCTATAACAGCTACAGGCCCTTTACTATACCTTTCATTACCGGGTAATTTTTGAATTGATTTTAATTCTTCATATTCCAAATAACCTGTATCAATTAATGCCATTTTATCCACCTTCTTATAATCTTATTTACAAATTGGTATCCTTATTTTGTCTTCATATTCTTTCATAATTTGTTCTTTTGCCCTAAGACGTCTTTCTCCAAAAGGTCCTAATCTTAAACTTTTCAAACGCTGCCAAATTTCCTTTTTCTTATTTTCTGCAATATCATCATCTATATATCCAAGCTTTTGAGCAGCAGAAATGCCTGCAATACGTCCTTCTTCAAGCGCTGTATTAGCTTCTTCCACACCAGTTGTATCTCCCGCTACATATATTCCTTCATTTGATGTTTCCATATCTTTATTGTGTAGAGGTACCTCACCGCCAAATATAGCGTTAAATGTAAATTGGCATTTCAATAGTCTGGCCAATTCAACTGAAGGTTTTAATCCTACTCCAATTGCAACCACATCAGCTTTAATTATTTTTTCCGTCCCTACAATAGGCCGATACTTTTCATCTACCTCTGCAATTACCACTTCACAAACTTTATTGTCTCCTTTGACTTCAATTATAGTATGTCTAATATATATTGGAACCCCTGCTCTTTTGATCTTAGCAGCATGCACACCATATCCTCCTATTTTAGGAGCTGCTTCAACCAAAGCCACAACTTCACAGCCTGCCTGCATAAGCTGATAAGATACTATTAAGCCAACATTGCCGCTTCCAAGCATGACAACTTTCTCACCTGGCTTTACATGGTTAACATTTACCATGGTTTGTGCCGCACCAGCTCCCATAACTCCAGGCTTAGTCCATCCTTTGAATCTAACTACATTTTCAGATGCTCCAGCTGCAATTATTATTTTTTTAGCTTTAACAGTGATAAGCTTTCTTTTTTCATTATCATTACCTTTTTCTATTCCGACCTTATTACCTGGAAACAATCCTATAACAGTACTTCCAAGCCAAATTTCCACTCCATTCTCTTCTGCTTTTTTCACTAGCTCTCTGCCAATATCCATACCCCTTACACCAGACCTATGAGCAGAAGAACCAAAAAACTTGTGTATTTGCTTGAACAACTGACCTCCAGGTTTCATATTCAAATCTACCATTAAAACTTCAGCCCCTGCCAAAGACGCTTCAATTCCTGCAGCTAATCCAGCAGGACCAGCTCCAACTATTACAATGTCCTTTTCTATCATAATTAAAATCTCTCCCTCCCCAAACCATACTGGGTTTCTATTACCATGCCAGTTTTTACAGGAGTAATACATGTTCTTACATTTGGCGTTCCATCTACAATCATGGCACAATCCGTACATTGACCAATTCCACAAAACAATCCTCTTGGTTCTTTGCGTTTTAATGTATACCTGTTAATAAAAATATTATTTGCAAGTAATGCTGCAAGTATAGGTTCTCCCTCCCTAGCCATTATAGTTTTGCCATCAACAGTTATTTCCACCATAGTTGAAGGCTCATTAACATCAAGTACAATATGGTTTTCTACTCTTAAACACACATCCAAGACCTGCCTTCTCTTTTAAATTTTTATATTGCCGCTGTAATTGACATTTCTACTACAGCTCCACCTGACATTCCAGCTGCCTGTACACAGCATCGTGATGGATACGGTTTGGTAAAATAGCTTGCATACACTTCATTCATAAGGGGGGCATCTTCCATATTTACAATATATATTGTGCATTGAATAATTTTGTCCATGCTTGAGTCTTCTGATTCCAGGATCAACTTAAAATTCTCCATAATCTGCTTTGTCTGTTCCTTAATTCCTCCTTCCACCAAATTGCCTTCTTTATCTATTCCAATTTGAGAGGCATAAATCATTCCATTATAAACTAGTCCTTGGACATAAGGTCCTTGTGCTAATGCACAACTATCAATGCTTATTTCTCTTTTCATAACCAAACACCCCTTAAAATTTAATTTCTAATTCTTTATTTACCAAACTTTCAGGTTTTTCATTTTTCGCCAATCTCAAAACTAGCTGTTTTAAAGCTCTCCTTCTACCTTCATAAAATGAATCTTCAGATATAAATGCTGCATGGGGAGTAATAACTGTATTTTCTAATGAAAATAATTCACTTTGTTCATTATCTTCATCCTCAATAACATCTACTGCAGCTGCTTTAATCCACCCTTCTTTTAAAGCTTTTATTAATGCGGTTTCATCCACAACCTTACCTCTGGCAGTATTTATGAGATATGCACTCTCCTTCATTAATTTTAGTTCTCTCTCTGAAATTAAATGGGTTGTGGATGCCATTAACGGACAGTGTAATGAAACAAAATCTGATTTTATTAACAATTCATCAAATGTTTCTACCTTTTCTGCACCAAACTCTTCTAAATATTCTTTTGTTTTTGTAGGGGCATATACCAAAACATTTAATCCCATGGCCTTTAGCATTGGCATCATAGCTTTGGGAATACTCCCAAAGAAATATAATCCTATTGTTTTGTCCGTTAATCTGTATGTTTTATATCCACATAAAGGATCCCATTCGCCTTTTCTTACCAACCTATCCAGAAATGTTATTTTTCTTACCAAATCAATAATCATTCCAATGGTATGCAGGGCAACTTCTTCTGTACAAAATCCTGGAATATTGGTGACACATACATTATTCTCAGTAGCTGCAGAAATATCTACATTATTATAGCCAATGCTTTGAAGAGTAATTATTTTCAGATTAGGCAGACTCTCTATAATTTGTTTTGTCATCTGCTGGTACTCTACTACTACACCATCAAAATCATAGGCATATTCAATAAAAGGCTTTTTTCCTTCTCTGTCCTTAATTTCAACAAGTTCCAGACTGTCAATGCCCCATTCTTTTAATAAAGAATTTTCATAATCTAAACTGTCATCAATGTTATAATAAAGTACTCTTTTCTTATCCATTATTGTTCCTCCTATTTCTTCCATATTTCACCCAACACTTTATCAATAATTGTTATACCTTTATCTATTTCATCTTCAGTAACATTTAAAGGTGCAGCAAATCTCAGTCCATTTCCATAAACCCCACATGCCAGAGTCAATAGTTTATTCTTAAAGCATTTATCTCTAACTTTTTCAAATAAATCACCTGCCGGAGTGCCATCTTCATAGGAAAATTCTATAGCTACCATTAACCCTAATCCTCTAATATCAGATATGCAGCTGTACTTTTCTTTTAAAACTTCCAGCTTCTTTCGCAAATATGCCCCCATATTATTGACATTCTCTAAAATATTAGCGTTCTTGTATTCCTCCAATACTGCTAATGCAGCTGCAGCACATACAGGATTTCCTCCAAAAGTAGTGCCATGCATACCGGCATGCCATTCATCCATTATCTCCGGAGTAGATATTACTGCACTCATTGGAAGCCCTCCTGCAATTGCCTTTCCCACGGTCATAATATCTGGAACTACATCAAAATTCTCTCCTGCAAACATCTTGCCAGTTCTGCCGTAACCAGATTGAATTTCATCGAATATCAATAAAATTCCATGTTTGGTGCAAATATCTCTAACACCCTGTACAAATTCCTTGGTAGGTACCACATAACCCCCTTCACCTTGTACCGGCTCCATTATAATTGCCGCCACCATCTCCGGAGCCACAACATATTTAAACAAACTATCTAATTCATTTAAACAATACTCTGTTCTTTGCTTTTCATCAAAGCCCTTTGGGCATAGATCTTTAGAGGGATAAGTGGAAAAATAAACTGATCCAACCATAGGTTCATAATATTTTCTATACTTTGAGTTAGATGCAGTAATAGTTGTTGCACCTAAAGTTCTACCATGAAATGAGCCTTTGAAGGCTATTATTGCAGGTCTTTTAGTATATGCTTTAGCCAATTTTAATGCTCCATCAATTGCTTCTGCACCACCATTTGAGAAAAATATTGAATTTAAATTTCCAGGGGTTACTTCAGATAATCTTTTAGCAAGCTTTAGAGTGGTTGGAAAATTAACTAAATTAAATGAACCATTCATCAGTTTTTTGGTTTGCTCTACAACAGCTTGTACAACCTTCGGATGGCAGTGTCCTAATGCATTAACTGCAATACCCTGTACAAAATCCAAATACTCATCACCATTAATATCTGTCATATAACATCCTTTACCGCTTTCCATAATTAAATCTGTAGCTTTAGCTAAAGCCGGACTTAAATACTGTTTATAATTTTCATAATTCATTTTTTACTCCCCTTTATTTACAAATTTTTATACCAAAACATTCAATATTTCATATACATCCTTTTCCTCCAGTTTAATTGGATTTAAAGGTAATAATCTATACTCCATTGTTCCCTTGACTATTTGAGGAAACATCTCTTTTTTTACATTTACCTCGGATAATTTACCAGGTATTTTTAAATCTAAAGCCATCTCCCTTATTCTCTCAATAGTCTTTAAGGCTCCTTCTCTGACAGTGAGTCCCTCAACTTTCTCACCTAACAGTTTGGCTATTCTATAAAATTTTTCTAAATTTCCAACCATGTTCTTTTTGATTACAGCCGGCAGCAGCATAGAATTGGCAACACCATGGGGTATATGAACTATGCCTCCCATAGCCTGGGAAATTCCATGTACTGCACCAAGTCCAGCATTTGCAAAAGCTACTGCAGCAAGTGTACTTGCAACAGCCATTTTCCCTCTAGCTTCTAAATTATCAGGTGTAAATACTGCAGTATAAATATTCTTTCCTATAAGCTCTATTGATTTTTCTGCATATGTATCGCTAATTATTGATGCATTTTTTGAAACATAAGCCTCAATAGCATGTGTAAGTGCATCCATTCCCGTACTTGCAGTTACCAATTGGGGCATACTTGTTTGCATGGCAGGATCCAATACTGCAATTTCTGGTATTAGATAATTATGGGTTACTGACAACTTTATATTATTTTCCTCATCTGATATTACACTTGCAGCAGTCACTTCACTGCCGCTGCCTGCTGTTGTGGGAACCACAATTAAAGGTAATGATTTGTTTTCTACAGTTTTATTTCCATTGAACAAATATTCTTTTACAGATCCTTCATTATTTTTTAACATACATATTGCTTTACAAATATCAATAGTACTTCCTCCACCAACTGCAATTACAACATCCGAGCAGCTGCTCTTTAATACCTCCGCAGCCCTGTCAACTACTTTTACAGTAGGTTCTGGAATAATATCTGTAAATAAAGTTACATCAAAATCTTTATCCATTAAATTAGATATGAATATCTTAAAACAATCTGTTTTTTCAAAAGACTTACCTGAAACTACAAATATTCTTTTAAAATTTAATTCCTTTAATAAACTATTTAATTTTAACGCTGAGTTAACCCCAAAAATAATTTTCGTAGGCATTTTAAATGTAAATTCCATTATTTTATCCCCCTATACAAGTTACTGTGCTAACTTTCTTCTATATTTTCCAGTATTTGCTTCAATCAAAGCAAAAAGTTTATCAAATGCTATACAAATAATCCAATATATTAATGCTGCTACTATATAAGTTTCCATAAATCTCTGGGTACCAGTAGCATAATTTTTAGCAGCTCCCATCATTTCAATAATACTTACCATATATGCCAGTGAGGTGGCTTTCAATATATTAACAAAATGATTGCCAAAAATAGGCACACATACAACTACCATCTGTGGAATTATTATTTTTTGCATAGTTTGAAAGGTTGTAAATCCAATTGAATCACATGCTTCAGTTTGTCCTCTTGGGATGGTATCATATGCTGATATTATCATGTCACACATATAGGGAATATAGGTTATTCCAAATGCAAATATGCCAAACATCAATTTGGGTGGATTTTTTATATCATATTTAAAACCTAAGCTATCTCCTAATGAAACCAGTATAGTGGGCATTGAATAATATAAAATATATAATATCACTAGTACTGGAATACCTTTTAAAAATGAGTTGATAAAGTGTATTACTTTAGACAATAAAAATATATTTTTCTTGACTATAACTGAAAATATCAAGCCAACTACTAATGCCAGAATTGTAGCAGTTACAGCCATATATAATGTAATTGGGAACTTGGATATTATAGGTTTTATACACTGAATCATATATTCCATATCTAAATTCATAGTAAATCCGCCTTTCTTCTATTTGCAACGATTTTTAACTTGCTTTCCTATTAGCTAAAACAGGATTATTATATCTATTAAGTCTAGCTGTTATATTGCTAGAGACAATGGTAAGTATTAATCCCATTATCCAATATATAAATGCTGCCACTATGAAAGTTTCCGTTTGTCCAACACCATAATTGTTGTATGAAATTTGCTTGGCCATTCCCATTAAATCCGTTACTCCTATGGCTATACCTAATGAAGTATTTTTCATAAGTTCAATAATCATATTGGTTGTATTTGGGAGTGCCTTTGCTGCTACCTGTACAAATATTATTCTTCTAAATGTCTGGAACTTAGTCATTCCAATACTTTGTCCTGCTTCTATCTGTCCTTTGTCTATATCCAGATAGGCCGAGCGGAATATTTCAGCAAAAAATGCAGCTTCATTGAGACTAAAAGCAATTATTGCATAAATTATGTTGTTCCAATTTGCAGTTGATATTCCAAAACTATCTAAAATCAGTGGAATCCCGATAAAAGCCAATAAAAGTTGGACAATCATTGGTGTACCGCGCATAAATGATATATATATACTGGCAATACATCTAACAACCTTATTCTTACCTACTTTTGCATATGTTAATATCATTCCCACTACCAGTGCTATTACCACTGAAAAAAATAATATTTCTAAAGTAATGGGCAGTGCATTTAATATAATTGGCATTTTACTAATCATAAATTCTAGTTTTTCCACAAAATACCCCCCTACTGAGCATATTTCTTTAATTTTGCCAGAGGAGACCATAACTCCCCGGCATTTTTAGTTGAGTTTATTTTTTAAATACATCTGATAAAGCACCAGTTTGTTTTGCAATCTCCCAAACGTCTTTATTTCCCAACCATTTTTTAGATAAATCAGATAGTTTACCTTCTTCATACAATTTAACTATACATTTATTTATCTGGTCTCTTAAATCAGTATAATTTTTATTTAATACAACTACACATGGGGCACAGTATATAGGTTCTGAACAAAAAAGCTCCATTGGTTCTTTTTCCATGATGTCATAAAACATTGTATCCCCGCCAAACCAACAATCCCATTGTCCATTTGCCACGCCGCGGCATCCATCTGCATAGGGTATATAGTTTGAAACCTCTTCCTGTGTGAATTTAACATCAGGATATTTCTTAGCTAAATCATGCAATACTACATATAATCCATCATTAGGAGGATTGGGAACTAATGTTTTTCCATTTAAATCTTCAAATTTAGTAAAGCTATCGGCTTTACGGGATATCAAATTTACAGGATAATAAGATTGTGGATATGACAAAATAAAATTTTCTTGTCTTGCAGGAGTTATAAAATGTGCCGAGCAAGATAAGGCATAAGTACCTGCCTTAACTGCCGCTGCACCTGCATCTGGCTCAACAGAATTATAATGAAATTTGTACTCAGGCAACATATCGTCAACCATAGTCAAAAATTCGTAATCATAGCCTTGAAACTTACCATTATCATCTACATATGTATAAGGTGCCATTCCAGTCAAAATAGCAATCTCTACTGTTTTTGGATTCTCTGCGGTAGGTTTGGCTGAAGTATTATCTGCTGTATTAGATTTACCACATCCCGATAAAAATATGGTAGATATCATTATTGCACCAATTAGCACATTAAATATTTTTTTCATTATCATTGCCCCCCAAATACTTTTATTCTTTAAAATTCATTAACAATTTGCTAACTATACACGGATTTTCCCTCTTCCTTCATAATTCTGGATAAAAATTGTTTTGTCCTTAATTTTTTTGGATTATTGAATATTTTTCCAGGTAATCCTTCTTCAACTATTACTCCATTTTCCATAAACACCACATGTGTCGCAATTTCCTTTGCAAAAGCTATTTCATGAGTTACCACCACCATTGTAATACCTGTCTTAGCCACTTCTTTTATGGTATTTAATACTTCTCCCACCAATTCTGGATCTAATGCCGAAGTTGGTTCATCAAATAATATTACTTCAGGATTTAATATTAAAGCTCTTGCTATTCCTGCTCTCTGCTGCTGCCCTCCTGAAACCTGTGAGGGGTAGTTATGCAGCTTATCTCCAAGTCCTACACTTTGCAATAACTCTATACTCTTTTCTCTTGCTTCAGATTTAGGTACCTTTTTTACTACTACTAGTCCCTCCATGACATTTTCAAGAATTGTTTTATTTCTGAATAGATTATACAGTTGAAAAACCATTGCAGTTTTACATCTTAATTTCCTTATATCCTTTTTAGAGCCCTCTTTACAATCAACCTCAAAATTATCCACTGTTACACTGCCAAGATCAGCTCTTTCTAAAAAATTAATACATCTAAGTAAAGTTGTCTTACCAGAACCACTTGGACCGAGTATTACCACAATCTCACCTTTTTTTACATTCATATTAATTCCTTTTAATATTTCACTTTTGCCAAAAGATTTATGAATATTATTAAGCTGTACCATATAATTCATACATATCCTCCTTGCCGCAATTGGTATTACCGGTAATACCAATTATTAATTTATTAATAATTATATCATGATTTTGATAATTGTCAATATTTTTTCTGCATTTTTAGAAATTTTAATATCAAAACTTCTATATAAACCCCATTTTTACCATAAAAGTAATAATATAAATAAAAAGCTCCACAAGCAAATTCAATCTGAAAAAAGTGGATTCACAACAAATACATACTACACCACAAAATATTGGTGAAAATGTGGACGTTCCTAAAAACCTACGATATAATGTGATTAAATAAAAATGTTCTTGAAATTAAAAGGGCTTATTAAAAAATGCCCTTGACAATATATAAAAAAGGATGTACTGTTGATATAATCTCTTAGTATAATATAAAAAAATCTAAATATTTAATATAACAATAAATTTTCAAAGAAAAAAACTTTGAAAAATGCAGAAAAGTATGAGGATTTTATACAAGTATTAAATTATTTTTCATATAATTAATCTACAATATTAGGAGTAGACTAATGATCTATCAACTGGTACTACCGGTATTACAAATTTAAAGTATTGGAGGTAATCACTATGAGTAAATTCTTATATGCCAATATTGTAGATGATTTAGAATCAAAAATTAAAAAAGGTGATTTAATTGATGGTACAAAATTACCATCTGAAAGATTAATGGCTGAAAAATATAATGTGAGTCGTAATGTAGTTAGAGAGGCTTTTAAAGTAATGGCTGAGAAGGGCCTGGTTGAAATACATATTGGCAAAGGCGCTTATGTATCTATTCCCAAGGAAAATGTAATAACCAGTAAACTGCAAGAAGCTATAAGTATTAGCAAATCAAATCTAAATGAAATTTTGGAAGTAAGAAAAATTTTAGAAGAGGCTGTGGCCAAAAGAGCCATTCAAAAAGCTACTAAAGAAAACATAAGAAATTTAGAAGAAATATATAATAGAATGGAATCTGCAATTGGAGATACATCAAAATTTACACAGGAGGATATTAATTTTCATATAGAATTAGCAAAATGTACAGGCAATTTGACTCTAGTGTTACTTATAGATACATTTAACAATATTTCAGATAAAAAATTATACAAACTAAATTCTTTATACCCTAATAGAGCATTAAAGGCTCAAGCTGAACATAAAGACATGATAAGATCCATAAAAAATAGGGATGAAAAGAAAATGATGATGGCTGTAGATTCACACATAAATTGCCTTGCTTCAGAAATGGAAATGTTAAACAGTTCTTTACGGAATAAACATATGGCAGATAAGTTGTAAAAAAGCACCCACCCCTTTCACCTACCAAAATAGGAATAGATTTACAGGGACGTATCTACATTTGAGTTTACAAATCTAAGTGCGCCCCTTGTTTCCTTAATTTATCCGATCGCTACCATTGCTAACACCCCCATCTGTAAGGTATGCAACACAGTATTTAACCCTAAAAATTATTTTCAAAAGTCCGTTATTTTAAGATGAAGTCTCAAAGGAATACAAGACCTTTAAAACAGATAATTGAACGTCTTAATGGAACCTTTAAAGGCAGTTATAGGACAACCTGTGGTTTTAATAGTTCAGATGGTTCTGTAGCATTTGTAACATTATTTGCTGCATATTTTAATTTCCTAAGAACTCATTCAGCACTTAATCAAAAGAAAATATTTAACAATAGACTTCCACTATATTCTTTTCCCTATCACCTATCTTTACCCTTACTTCATCCACTTTTCCTGCTTCACCTTTAAGTTTTCTCAAGTCAAATATCAAAAGATATCCTCTATGCAGACTGTATTGATCTAAATATTCTCCAAGTTGGACAAGTCCTTTTTTATGGTATTCTTCCCCTTGCCATCTCTTTAACTCCAATATATACATTTTTTTATTATAGGTTATAACTATGTCAAACCTTTTTTCCTCTCCACCCTGCACTTCTTTAAATGCAAATCCTGTGCCATTTACTATGGGACTTATAAAGGCTAAAAATAATAACCTGCCATCTGCTTCCAAGAAGGATTCTCTTTTTCTTGAGTATTCATGTTTCATAAACTCCTGGAACTTTATAAGTACCTTTTTCACATCTAAACTCCCGTCTTCTTTTATAAATTTTGACTTGTAATTATATTTAGATATTTCAGCATATTCATTATTTCTTATCACTTTCATCATCATGTGGTTATATATCAGCTGCTCATAAATTTTATTATTTATTTTACAATTTCCATTTTCTTCTTTTAAAATACCATATAATGTTCCTAAATTTACTATCTCATCACTTTTTACATATGTTATATCTTCTCCATCTAAAACTATATTTCTTACAAAATCATATAGTTCTCTATTGTTTTCAATATTTTTAATTAAACTCTGAAAATTTGTATTATCATCATTTAAAAGTTTCTTCACAGCCATATCCATATATTCTTTTTTCCACTTCAAATCGCCCTCTGACATTATTTTTTCATCCATTATTTTGCAGAGCTTACTTACAAGGAAAGGATATCCCGAAGTATAGAAATGGAGTCTTTCTGAGAAATATTCTTTATCCAGTACTACCCCTTTATTTTTTACATAGTCATCCAGCATAGTACCTATTTCTTCTTTTGAAAAACTCATGTCCACATCAAAATCCGAGGCTATATTCCAGGGACTGTTATATTTATGTTCTTCATCCGATCTTATCTTTATCTTTAAACTTTTCACATCGTGCACCCCTGCCAGTATTACGCTGTGAAATGTAATATCCATTCCTTCATTTCTGAGTAGATACTTGTTTCTAAGCATTCCCAAAAAATCTAAAAACAATTGATTGTTACTGCTTTTATCCACCTCATCTATAATAAAAACTACTTTTTTTTCAGCATATTCTACTAGGTCTGTTATGAATTCACTGAATTCATCCATTTTATTTACCTTATTATTATATTTTCTAATAAACTCCACCATATTTTTTTCTTTACTAAACTTAAAATAATTTATTATCTGTGTCATTACACTTTTTAAAAAACTTTTCATTTCATTATAAGTTTCTGAATCTATTGCCTCAAAGCTTATTTTTATAGGTAAATAATTATTATCCTTTTTTAGTTCCCTATTAAGTAAAAATAATGTAGTAGTCTTTCCATACTGCCTTGGTCTATTTATCACAAAATATTTTCCCTTTTCAATAAGTTTAAAAACTTTATCTAATTTATTTGATATATCTACCATATAGTGCATTTCTGGTATACAGGTTCCCGTTACATTAAATTCCTTTTCCATAACTTTTACACCCCACTTGTATCTATTACCAACTTTATCAGTATATTCTGCCATATATTTTTTTAATTCCTGCATCTATCTACTTATCTTCATCTTCTCCCTTATTATAATCTATAACAATAATATCTTTCCATTATAATTTATATTTTTATTATAGTCATAGAAAGTTAACTTTGTACAAACATTTGTTCTTTTTTACAATCATCTAAAGACGACAAAAAAGAACAGCCACTTCTGACTGTTCTTACAATAATATACATCTTTTTGATCCTTTCAACTATGCTTTTAGCAGATAAACACTTTTATAGATTTTTTTACTCATAGTATGACCACATTCTTAAAACTTTTATCATCTTCTTTTCTTCTAATACTTCATAAACTAGCCTATGCTGTATATTTATTCTTCTTGAATAAAGCCATTTTAAATCCCCCACTAACTTTTCATATTTAGGTGGGATTTGATAGGAATTTTTAATCATTATCTTTAGTAATTCCTTAGCTTTTTTGTCTAATCCACAAGCATCTAATTTTTTAGCATCTTTTACTGCCTGCTTTGTAAAAACTACTCTATATTCCATCCTATATCCTGTAATGTTTTACATTCTTCAACGGGTTCCTTTTTACCTTCAAGAATACTTTCTTTCATCCCAGGTATTGATACAAGATTCAATGTTTCCTGTATTGCTTCCCAATCTTT
This sequence comes from Clostridium kluyveri, assembly GCF_001902295.1. NCBI lineage: Bacteria > Bacillati > Bacillota > Clostridia > Eubacteriales > Clostridiaceae > Clostridium > Clostridium kluyveri. The sequence continues at coordinate 2,347,627 of NZ_CP018335.1, forward strand.
TAGACTTAACATAACAACATCTCCATTTTTACTAGTTATCTGTATAGGTTCAGAATTTACTATAGTTTGGTTTATTATATTATATATATCACTTCTAACTGAAGTAACATTAAAAGTCTTCATACAACCACCTCTTTAATTACATTATATGGCACGTTTTTACGAACGCCTATACTTTTAGTAATATTTTATATATTAATTAAATTATTTTTTATCTATACTAAATAAAGAATTGAATGAAATACAAAAAGAGATATTTGACAATGATTTTTATAATTTTGTAACAATCTATATGCAAAAAATTCATAGACTTTTTCAGCATTAATAGCTTTGTTACTGTTGTAATATTGCATAAATATCAACTATTTTAAAATTTCACGATTAATGATGCTTTTATTTCTTGCGTCCTTTTTCTATTTAACTATTACAAATTACAAAATCATCTTTAACCTTCTAATTAGCTTTTTTGAAATTTCCTCATTTTATGTTAATATATACCAGAACATAAGTTCTTATGCATCTCTCAATAACGGATATTTTATTCAATGTGGCATCATTCATACACTTTTAATAACTTTTCCAAATCATTAAATTCATTAATATACATCTTTTTGATCCTTTCAACTATGCTTTTAGCAACTGTTTCATCATACATATGAGATGTCCTATTTCTATCTAACATCATCTCAATCCATAAATCTCCATTAGATATTATCTTATGCTTAAAAGCCACTTTTATAGTGCTTCTTGGTGATAAAGCTTCATCTAATACTCCTTGATCCTCTAAATATAGCTTCATAACCTTCCAACTCTGCTCGAATGTAAATTCAAATCTTTGAATAATACCATCTATTATTATATCATCTGTAATGTCTTTTTCTAAAGCTTCTCTTAATCGGCTTAATGCATTTGTAAAATCATATATTCTTTGATCTAATCTCTTCATTATATATAACGACACCTTCTTTTAGTATATTTTTTATTAATTCTTCTTTGCTAAGCTCATTAATGGATAATATATCAAAACTTAGACAAGTATCTAATTCATTTATATCCATATTTATCTTTGCTAAAATTAAATGAGTTACACCTTCACCAAATATACATAAATCTATATCGGAATTATGCCTATTATCCCCTCTAGCTCGGGAGCCAAATAATAAAACTTTTTTAACCTCTGTATATCTACTAAAAATCACTTCTAACTCAGTTTTTAATTTATCATCTATCAATTTTAATCACCCATACTAAAAATATTCATTTTTTATCAATTATATCATATAATTCCCTTATCCTCTTTTTATAAAAGCCGTGAAAAATATGTGTCAAATAAGAAAGTAGATAAAATGCATTAAATGGTTGAATCATAATTAAATTCTCCATAAAATTTTTATTAAAGATGGTAAATCATATCTCTTGCCTGTGTAAAACCTTCTGAAATTTCTTCTATAGTATTATAATTTTCTATAAATCTTCTTCATTATATTTACTACTTTTTCCATTTTATCTTTATTCTTTTCTAAAAAAATTATGATTTCTTCTATACCAGGCTGTTTGTAAACATGTGCTATTCTATTTCTGTATCTTCTATATACATTTAAAAAATCCAGCAGGTTTTTATCTATAATTTTATTTTCGTATAGTTTTATTAAAGATTTTTCCATATCATCACTAATCTTATACAATTTTAGTTCTTTTAAACACATAGATGTAAAACTCTCAATTAATATAAAATACTCTAAAAAGGTTTGTTTTATAGATGATTTTATCAAACTATTTAAATCTTCATCCTCAATTTCCTCTAATTTAAATAGTGCCTTATTTAAGAGGCTTATTGTTTCCTCTATATTTTTTATCAAATCATACAATCTAAGCTTATTCATCAAAAATCAAATCCCTTTCTCTGAAGAATCTAAAGGTTTCATTTTCCTTATATACCCTTTCCACCTCCATATAATCTAAATTGTATAACTTACAATGGTCATCATCGTATATAATTTTTCCATTATCATATATACTAACTTTCATATTTAACTGAGTATCTTCTGATTTTAAATCAACTATATCCACATCTCTACCTAAAAGTTTTTCAAGGGATTCTTCCATAATCATTATTACATCAGTAGTAATTTTATTTTTACTTAAAATTGCAATATCTACATCAGAATATTCTTCAAAATTCTCTGTTAAAATACTGCCAAATACTACAGCTGTGTTTATTTTATTTTGTTTAAATATATCTATTGCCTTTTTTGATTTTAGCTTATCTAATATATTTATTTTACCACCATCCATAGTAATATTGTCACTTCCTTATTTAATTTTGATATTTCTTTTTTAGTTGTATTACCCTTTCTTCAGGCAGCTCAGTTATATCAACTATATCTGCTATGCTATCTCCTCGTTTTAGCATTTTTTCAGCTATCTTTATTGCTTTTTCAGTTTCTCCTTCTTCCCTTCCTTTTGCCTCAGCAGCCTTAATTTCTGATTTTTGAATACGAAGTCTTTTTAAATCATTTTCATATATTTCTCTTTCCTCTTTATTCAGGTACATAATATCAAGCTTTTCTATTGCCTTTTTCACTGCACTATCTTCTGCCAGTTCTTGTGGTATTTTTTCTTTATCTATTTCATAGGCCCTATTTAAAAAAGCTGCTCATCTTCTGAAAGTACTGAATTTATAAATGAAATTAATATGTCCTTATTCTCGGAACTTCCAAATAATTTCTTAAATGCAAAATCTACTTTAGGATTTAACCTGCACATTACAAATTCACTCCTTTTCCATAGTTCTCCACCATTTCTTCCTTACATTCTATCACATTATTTAGGATTTAAACACTTAAAAAAATAGTTGCCAGAGTGCACATTGCAACTGACAACTATTTTAGATAATTTTTAGTATTTACATAAAAGGTACAGTAAGTCTTTATCCAAACTTCTCTCTATCAACGAAATCTTTATACCTTTGCATCTAATTCCATTACATACTTTTTTCCCAGTGCCTATCACCCTAGTAAAAAAGCTGAAGCATAGGTTAACAATATTTACGTTAATCTAATTCTCCAACTTTTCTCAGCGCATTTTCATACAACTTCTTAGATATTCTATAATTAGCTTTAATAAGTGAATCAAGATAATTTCTAAGTTCTATTATCTTACCCTTTTTCTTCGCTATAATTAATACTCCTATAATACCAATTGATTGTAATAACTTACCTATAACTGATAGTCCAATAATAGGGCTAGAATTACATATAACTTTAATCATTAATGCTCTCCATTCTACTTAGTAAACTTTTAATTGCTATATCATCCATTTTTTCATGTTCTTCTGTATATTCCCCCCAAGGGATTCCTCTATCTTTTAGAACATCTATAAATTCACCTAGTGAAAGCTTTGATAACTCTGCTGCTCTTGCTAAAGTAACCATATTCCCAGCAAATAACCCTATAGCGATTGAAACATTTACTTTTTCATCTATAGTTTTTCCTCCATTTAGCATATTTACTATTGGAATAATATCATCATATACTTTAATATTTGCTGACATACTTATCCACCATCCTTTTTCCAATATTATATCATGTTTTAATACCAATATCTATTTTGTAAAATTTACACCTCTCAGAGCAATAATATCCTAATAGTTTTAGAAATTTATTCACCATTTTTCTAAATAACGGTTACCCTACTATTTCAATTTCCTCTAATTTAAATAGTGCTTTATTTAAAAGGCTTATTGTTTCCTCTATATTTTTTATCAAATCATACAATCTAAGCTTATTCATCAAAAATCAAATCCCTTTCTCTGAAAAATCTAAATATTGTCACTTCCCTATTTGATTTTGATATTTCTTTTTTAGTTGTATTACCTTTTACATAGTTCTCGCCCTTTCTTTCTTACATTTTATCACATTATCCATGATTTAAACACTTAAAAAATAGTTATCATATAATTACATGTGATTATTGACAATTTTACTCTTTTCAAGTGCCTGTCACCATGGTTTATGATACAATATTGATGACTAATCAAAAACTGCAATGAAATAAGGGGGTTACATTTCATGAAAAATAAATTTATAATAGGAATTTTGGTCAGCACTTTTTTACTATTGGCACCTAGTGTAAAAGCAGCAAACTTTACTGACAATCAAACAGTAGACTCTAATAAAACATGGACAATCAAATTTACGGATGAAGTTAGATTTGATAGTGCAACCAAAGAAGGAATAACTGTAACAGATACCAAAGGTGTCACAATAAATATAGGTATTCAATTGGGACAAGACAGTAAGACAGTTATAGTGACGGCTCCAGAAGGTGGATATACAAAAGGTGAGAGTTATATCTTGAATGTTGGAAGCAAAGCCCATTCCATTAAAGGTAAAGCATTAAAGAATGAATACAAATTACATTTTAATATTAAAAAAGATACTAATAATATAGTAACATTTAAGGATGCAAATTTAGAACAGAAAATAAGAACTATAATAAACAAGCCTACTGGAAATATTTATAAAAGTGATGTTGAAAACATTAAAGAACTGAATATTGAACTAGGTGAAATACAAGACATAAGTGGAATTGAGAGTTTAACCAATTTACAAAAACTTGATTTATACGGTAATAAAATCAGCGATATAACTGTATTAAAAGATTTAATTAATTTACAAGAATTAAATCTAGGTTATAATAAAATCAATGATATAACTACATTAAAAAACTTGACCAATTTACAAAAATTAAATCTATATGTCAATCAAATAAGTGACATAAGCGCATTAAAAGACTTAACTAATTTAAAAACGCTTGATTTAGAGGACAACCTAATCAGTAATATAAGTATATTAGAAGGATTATATAATTTAAAAATACTTGATTTAGATTATAATAAAATCAGCAATATAAGTGCACTAAAGGGATTATATAACTTACAAAATATTAGTGCATACAAAAATCAAATAAGTGACATAAGTGCACTAAAAGGATTGTATAATTTAAAAACGCTTGATTTAACAGATAATCAAATAAGTGACATAAATGTACTAAAAGGACTATATAATTTAAGAATACTTTACCTGGGAGATAACCAAATTAGTGATACTGATAAACAATTATTACAAAATGCACTTTCAAATTGTACTATTAAATATATAAGAGATTATAAATAAAAAAATACTAGGGACCTTGGGACAGGTCCCTAGTGTGTTATGCCCCTTTGTTCAATATTTTCATGAAATTCAATTTAAAAAGTATTTTTCCAGTTCCTCCACCTTTTCCATATCAAACAGATTCACAGCTATAATATCCAAGGCTTCATCTGATAAACTATTTATTTTATGGGTATAACCATCTGGAAGTTTAGTAAATTTCTTAACAAGCATTTTAGTAATCAATTCTGACTTACCTTCTTTTCTACCTTCTTTTCTGCCTTCTTTTCTACCTTCTTTTCTCCCCTCTCTTCTGCCTTCTTCCAACCCTGTTTCTCTGCCTTCCCTTATGATATTATCTATAGTTTTACCTAAATTAGATACCATAGAATCAACCTCCCCTTGACTGGATTTTTCCAATATCTCTTCTATCTTTATTTTAGATTCACTGTCTAATCTCGGCTTATTATACTTTTAAGCCATGCTTTAAGAATGTCAAATTGTTCTGGAGTTATCTTTTTAAGTACATATGCTGTCAACCTCAGTCTCTTTACCAAATCTTCCTTACTTATTTCCTTGTCAAGCAAAAATACCGTAGATACCATGTTCGCCATATCTTCAAGCTGTTCTTCATTATATCTGTAAATATCAAACAACATATACCTGAAGTCTATTACATTTTCACCAAACAGCTTGCTTCCACTCAATACATCCTTGAAATTTTTACAGGCAGTCCATGTATTTTTACCATTGTAAAGTACCATAGGAATAATAGATGGAAGTTTAAAATCTTTTTTACTCCTGTCATTCTTTGAAGTATTTTTAAGTATTTCTCTCCATATCTCTACCATATAAAATAGTAATCTCATGGGCATCCTGTAATCCACACGAGATTGAAATTCCAGGAGTATATAAAATATTATTTCCTCTCCCTCTATATTCACCCTATATACTATATCCGACTCTTCTTCACTGAAATCTTCAAGTACGTATGACTTGTCAACAAGTATCAAATCCTCGCTTTTGATTAGGTTAACCCACTCCTTTTTCACAAACCCGCGTAAAAGCTCCAGAAATGTTTCCTTATGGGAAAATATATACTTATACCCTACGTCATGTTCATGGTGAACCCTGCTTTTCCCCATACCATCTTCCTCCCGGTAATATCCTTATTTGCTGTTAGTATATACCAGAACATAAGTTCTTATACATTAAATTCTACATCTGCTATTTTTATTTTATCAAAATATTTTATGATGATCCACACTTTCTATATCAGTTCAAATTATAAATTGCAGTTGATTCTTAATTGATGTTTAACGTTGGTTATAAATGTGATAAAATGTAATTATTATAGGAAATTTATATGTATATTTATAAGTCATAGATTTTTAAGTTGAGGGGTAGATAAATAATGTTCATCAATCATAATATAAATGCAACAATTGCTTATAATAGAGCAAATTTAGCTGGAAAAACAAAATCTAATGCCATGGAAAAACTATCTTCAGGTATGAGGATAAATAAGGCAGCAGATGATTCCGCTGACTCAACCATTTCCCAACAAATGAGAGCTCAGATTAGGGGACTTGAGCAAGCAGGTAGAAACATTCAAGATGGAACTTCACTTATTCAAACAGCGGAAAGTGGATTAAGTGAAATAGAAAATCCTAATTTACAAAGGATAAGAGAGCTTTGCGTTAAGGCATCAAATGGAACATTAACTGATGAAGATAGAAAAATAATACAAAAAGAAATAGACGAAATAAGAAATGGTATTAATGATATTGCGAATAATACTGAATTTAATACAATTAAGCTTTTAAGACCTCCTATATCCGAAACTCCTATAACAGCTCCAGGTAAAGCAGATATTGTATTTATTATTGATAAAACAGGTAGTATGTCTGGCACTATTACTAATGTACAAAATAATATAGAATCTTTTGTAGGTCAATTACAATCAAATAATGTAGACGTTAGGTTAGGGCTTGTAACTTATGGAGACTGCAATCTATCAGAAGGTGGAGATTCTATAATTAAAAAAGATTTTACAAATGATGTAGAAACTTTTAAAACATTCATTGGAGAAATTGTTGTATCTGGAGGAGGCGATATGAATGAATCTGGATTGGAAGGGATTGAGGAAGGAGCATTAATGTATTCTTTTAGAGATACTACTTCTAAACAGTTTATTTTAGTAACAGACGCAAAAGTACATAACTTTTCAGAAGATGGTGAATCTTTATACGATATTGACAGTGTGGCAGATGATTTAAAAAATAATAATATTAAATTGACAGTAGTAGGATCCATAGACGAAGATATTAAAAATCAATTAAAAAAGCTTTCCGATTCAACTGGTGGAAGTTATTTGAATTTATCAGGAGATTTTGCTTCACAATTAAGTAGTTTAGCTTCTAATATTGCGGAAGATTCAGCTGAAATTATGCAAGAGGATGAAATGCCAGTATTAAATCTTCAAGTAGGAGCAAATTCAGGACAAGAATTTAAAGTAGAGCTTTTTGATGCAAGAACTAAAAATTTAGGAATAGATAGTATTAAAGTTGATTCAATTAAAGAGGCAGAAAAATCTTTGAAAAAAGTAGATAAAGCCATAGAATTAGTGTCAAATCAGCGTTCAAAATTCGGTGCATATGAAAACGCTTTAGAACATATAAAAAATAATGTGGAAAACTATAATTACAATATAACTTCTGCAGAATCAAGAATATCTGATGCAGATATGGCAAAAGAAATAATGAAAATGACCAAAGGCAGCATAATTGAACAATCAGCTCAATCAATTTTAAAGCAGGCACAAAAAATGCCAGAGAGTGTTATTGATTTAGTGAACAAGTGGCAAGAGAATGTTTAAGAATAATTACAAATAATAATTATATATCTAAAGACAGGAGAATAAGAAATGCCTTTTGTTGAAAATACCAAAGTATACAAAATGAATAGAATAGAAAGGAACATAATCATAGGAAGTCTTCTAGGTGATGGCAGCCTTGCGCTTTATGGCAGAAGTAAAAACGCATATTACAGGGAACATGGATGTGAAAAACAAATTCCATATAGGAAATGGAAAGCTGAAAAACTGAAAAATCTTGACTTCAAAATACTTACAAACTGTAAGAATCCCAAGCTGTGTTCCCCCAGCAGTAATATCTATACCAAACTACACAACTTATTTTATAAAAATGGAAAAAAGGTACTTACTCCAGAAAATATATTACTTCTGGATCATCCAATAGGACTCGCATGTCTTTATATGGATGACGGCTCATTGGTTATAGATTCAAGTAAAAGGAAAAATGGATCCATATACATTTTCCCGAGAATATACATTTACACTCTCAATTTTTCAAAAGACGAAAACATAATATTAAAAAATCATATAGCGAAAAAATTCAATATATACACAAAACTAAAGAAACGTAAAGATGGAAAACATTATATATTGGAAATAAATAAGAAAAACGAAATAATAAAATTCATAAATACAGTAAATCCCTTTGTAGAACAAATACCCTGTATGCACTATAAAATGAAGCTCAGAGAAAGATTTGAAGAAAAAAGATTGACATTAATAAATCAAGGCTATAAAAATATAAACAATTGGTCTGAAAATATAACAGAAAACAAGTATTCTAAAGATGAAGAAAACTTCATTATAATATCAAAACAAGCTGGAATTTCAGATAGAAAAATTGCATCTCATCTAGGTAGAAACTACTGGGGCATAGTAGACAAAGTTAGAAGGTTAAAGCTTCAAAATAGGATTTAATGTAATCTGAAATTTCTTCTGTTTTCCTCATCCAGAGTTTTAACCTAACTTAATTTATTATCTGTATCTTTGCTTCGGTTAAAATTGTAATTCTTGATATATATAGTTTTTATCAGTCATATTTATATAATATAACAGCAATTCTCACAGCCTCAGCAATATCATTTTCATTTTTTACTGAAAATTGATACCACCCAAATCCTCCATTAAATTTATTTCCAACATTATTAAGCTCCAGTATTTGTGAATCTATAGGCATGCCATCTGTTCTAACAAAAACATCAATATTATTAGACTGTGGTTTTAAAGTGAGCATACAATAATTTTGATTTTTTCTACCTGTAGCATATGGCTTCTCAAATCTGAAACCTGTGTCCCTCATATTTTTTACGTAGCTTCCCTTATTACAAGAATATTTAGAAACACCAATAACCAATTTAAAAAATAACTTTTTTAGATAATCATCACATTTATAAAATATATTATAGAAATCGGGTCAATTATCCATTTCATCTTTTATTCTTTCCTTCCTTAATTCCATCTCAATACACCTCACAAATTATAAAATGCCTATAATTTAAACTGCTTTTGTGGCTCTATCTTTCCAGATTATATTCTCTTACTTCGAATACCCATTATTAATACAATCACTATAAAAATAAATTTTGAATTTTTTCGTCTTTCATACTTATTCCATGAATCTCTCGAAAAATTTTAACATTAAAATTACTTTAATAAGCAGAAATAAGCAGATTAATTCATTAAATATCTTCACAACAACTTAATATTTATTTTTACTCATGAGTTACACACAATTTTTAGGATAACTTTATTAAATTTCTTAATTTTTTATCAATATAGCCATATATGCCATAGTGTTGTATCCATTCTGTTTAAACAATTCAAATGTATTATTGAAAAACACATTATTGTGTTCCACTGCCCTTGAAAATGAATATACAAGTCTGATTATGAGCCTTTCATCTAATTTCTCATTATAAGCTGACATACCAATTAATAACATTTTAATAAGGGAATAATATATAACTAATCTCATATAATCATCAAAAACTCCCCATTTAGACTCTATAGGAAATAATTGATTGAATACATAATTTACAAGAAGATTTTCAAGTATGTATTCATGATCTTTCATAAATGGTTCATAAATATTTAGATATGCTTCTCCGTATAACTTTACTATATCTTCTATTTTAGCCTTATCAGTATATTCTATTCCACTCAAAAATTCTGTTACACAATTAATATAGGGTCTGGCATTTTGGGAAAATCCAGTTGAAAATCTGTGGTCATTAAATTCCTTCATAAGTTCCATCTGGATACTTAAATTAACAGGTATAGAATCCAAATACTTTTCTAAATCTCCACTTTCAATGATATTGTTATATTCCTGAATAATTGACGGTACAATTTTGATCTTTTCACTATTTACACATTCCTGAAGCTTTTTTAGAAAAAGTCCTAGAATAATCAGTCTATTTGTAATTGAATATTTCCTATTCTGTAAAAGGGTTATTATAAATATTCTAAGCTCCCAGAAATACTTTTTTACTTTGTTAGAATACCTGATATCATTTATATTAATCTGTCTCATAATATTATTATCAATATCTGCAGATTCCTCCAATTCATCAAACTCCATAATATCGCGATTCAATAATACCAGTCTTGCCATCTCAGGACAGGAAAGTGTAGCTGATTCTTCATACACTTCATTTACTATATTTGTAAATTTGGGATATATCCTGCATACTTTTGATAAAAATTCTGGTCCCAGTTCTTTATGTATTTTACAAAGTTTATCTTCCTCCAAGAACGGGCAATCGCCATTTTGTTTCATCTTTATTTTTGCATAATTTTCTGGAGAAGCATTAGATCTATTTCTTTTAATATTTAAATTCAACAAGAACTTCAAAGATGACTCATTACTTTTCCTGTATTTCTTATAAGTTTTATTATCTATATTTACTTTCCACCCATAACAGCAATTATCCTCACATTTTGATCCTATACATTGAAATTTTCCCATATATTGCGGCATTAATACAACTCTTGTTTTCACCATAGACTCTCCTATTCAATTTTATTAAAATAAATTATATGGTAAAGAGCCAGAGTTATTTACCCTGACTCCCTAAAATAATTCTATTTACTTCAGATTCTTTTTAAGGGAACTCCGTCTCCTCATATTAGAACTTATCTCAATAATTGAAGAACCTGTTGAGGCTGTTGATTTGCTTGCGTATCACCAATGATCTTTCAATCACTGCCAGACTATATCTTCACCCGCTTTTTAAATTAAAAGTCATGAATTAAGAATTAACAGTTATAGTTGAAATTCAGTTCGCTGAATTTCCTCATTCACTCTTAACTATCCATTTTCAACTTTCAACTAATTTCCGGGGTTGGGCACTTCGGGAAACCTCATCCCTACGAGTTTCATCACCATACAAGTTTCTATAACTGTCAATTGTTCACTTTGAACTGTCACCTGCTTAGATGGTATACTCTAGTCGTTGAACCTTCTCCAGCCTTTCGGCACAGGAGCTTGGCTGCTGATTATCCAATCTGTTTGCTTTTCAACCTGTTACACCTGCCCTTTCGAGCTTTGTTTTAGGGAAACAGCTTAAGGAAGTTCCAGCAATTCACCCAATATACTTGAAGATTACTCCCCAAGAGACCCTATAAATACTCAACCGAAATTCCAAATAGATTACCTAAGCAGCTGTAATACCTGCTGTGGCTGAGTATTTGCTTGAGCCAGCATTGCCTGAGCAGCCTGAGAAAGAATACTGTTCTTTGAGTACTCAGACATCTCAGATGCCATATCCACATCTCTAATTCTTGATTCCGCAGAAGTCAAATTTTCTGATGAAACTCCCAAATTGTTTATTGTATGCTCCAATCTATTCTGGTAAGCACCAAGTTTTGAACGTTGTGTTGATACAGTTTCTAAAGCATTGTTTATTGTAGTTATTGCGGAATTTGCTGATGATTGATCTGAAACATTTATTCCGCCAACATTAACTGCATCCCCATCAGTTAAAGCAACTGTTGCTGCAAATACCGTAACTGAAGCTCCATTAACATTACCTTTAAATGTAACACCATCTGCTGTAACTGCTACTATTGTTCCATTGCCATCTACTAATGTTTTATTTGTATCATCATAAGTGTAATTTCCTGCCTGCAGTCCCGAATTTGTAAATTGAGCTGTTCCTTTATAAGTCGTAGTTCCTGCAGCATCTGTTGCAACTGTAACTGATCCGGAAGTCACTGCTTGAGTGAATACAAGGTGATCATCACCAGCAGATCCATCAGCAGCTTGAGTGGTATAATCTAATCCATCTGCACTTTTTGCAACAACATTACCACTGCTATCTTGAAGTTCATAAGTAGCACCATTTTTAGCAACTGAATATGTTCCATCAGTTAATGTATCACCAACTCCTGCACCAGGTGTATAAGTTCCTGAATTAGTTAATTCAGCTTTACCTGTAATACCTAATGCAAATGATCTCATATCACTAACATCAAGAGTTAAATTTTGGTTTTCATTTGCTCCTATTTGGAAAGTTCCAGAAAAATTTCCATCTAAAAGCTTTTGAGTGTTAAATTCAGTTGTATTTCCAATACGTCCAATTTCTTGTGCTAATTGATCTACTTCCTTTTGTATTTGTGATCTATCAGTAGCTGTATTTGTATCACTTGATGATTGAACAGCAAGTGTTCTCATTCTCTGAAGTATGCTGTGAGTTTCATTTAATGCACCTTCAGCAGTCTGGATAAGTGATATAGCATCCTGTGAATTAGTTGAAGCCTGGTTTAAACCATTGATTTGTCCTCTCATTTTTTCGGATATTGCAAGACCTGCTGCATCGTCTCCAGCTCTATTTATTCTAAGGCCTGAAGAAAGCTTTTCCATAGCTTTACTGGAATTATTTGAATTGATGTTCATATTTCTCAGAGCATTGTTTGCCATAAGATTGTGATTAATAATCATAATATTTCCTCCTTGATTTTTGTATTGGACATCCTTGTCCTTTTTATTTATAGCTACCTCCTTTTAAATTATAACTAATTATTAGTTATGCCTTAATTGGAGTTTACTAACAGATTATTTTGTTTAGTTGAGAGTGGAGAATTGAAAGTTGAAAGTAATTTATGTAGTAAACTCTCAACTCTCAATTTTCAACTAATATTATCTAAGTTTCTCTTTAGTTGTCTTCACTATAGATGCAAGCATTTTATTTAATTCTTTACAGTCATTTACGATTGATTCTGATGCTTTTACATTTATATATCTAGCTGCTTTTAGAAGTTCCAACCAGTAGTCAGTTTCTGAAGCTTCCTTTAAGGCTATATTCATTTTCATTAAAAAATCTTTTTTACTCGATGCCTGTACAGCTTCCTTAACATTAGCTCCTATGCTGGTTCCAGATCTTAAAACTTGTTTTGAAAGAACATATTCTCTCTTTTCTCCACATAAATACTTATATAACTCAACTATCCTTACGGAAAATTTAAAAGCTTTATTGTAAACCAGACTTTCTTTCAACCATTCAACCTCCTAAATGTATTGATTTATTAGCATTATCAACAAATCAATTCACATTTAATCAGTTGAATTTATTTTTTCCTTAGTAAAATTTTCTTTAGTTAAGAGTGTGGAGTCAATAATATATAGTATTGGTGGAAATTTTTTAACTCTGTTAAAAAATTTCTTCATACACTTTCCATTCTCAACTCTCCACCTTCAACTATTCTCATACACTTTTAACTTTTTCTATCACTCTAGTTCAATTATCGACTTTGCATTGTATGCCTTTATACTTTTTTATATTTTTTTACTGAATATTTTCGGGGAATTTCCTATATTGCCGTAGGCACCGCTGGCAGTTTTATTTTTGGATATATTTTTTAGTTTTTCTTTTATAAATAGTGCTTTCTGCTTCATAAGCTCCCTAGCTTCATTTTCAATTTTATTTATATTAAGTTTTTTATAAATTTCCCTGGTCTCATCTTTTTTATCAGCGTAAGAAATAAGTTCATTTAAAGTATCCTGTCTTTTCTCCAATTCACTTTGAAGAGATTCAATATCATCTTTTTCAAGCAGTTGTATAATCCTTTCTGTACACTTTCTATAATTCATTAATACTTCTTCAACTGTCCTTTTCATAACAGTCATTCCCCTCTCTCAGCCAATTATTCAAACTAATTATTTAAGTTAATAGTGAAGAGTGTATGGTATATAGTAATGGGTGAAATATTTTGATAGAATCAAAATATTTCTTCATTTACTTTTAACTATTAACTCTACACTCTTAACTAAATTACCAATTAACCAAGGTATAGTGACAAAGTTGATTGCTGTGCATTTAACTGTTCCATAGCCACTTCCAACTGTGTAAATTGATTATAATATTTGGTCTGATCGGCATTCATTCTCTCCGTTAAAGTATTTATAAGAAGCTGCTTCTGGTATATCTGATCTGGAAGAGTTCCTGTTCCACTTCCTCCTGTTACACTATAATCATCTTGTAGATTTGCATATTTTGTAAGCGTACCACTATTTAGCGTAGTACCTATTACACCTACATTGTTATTTATAATCTGATTTATCCTCTCAAATATTCCAGATTCATTAAATTTTGTTGTAGTATCCTTACTATCAGATGTAGTTGTAAAGAGCTTCATTATATCATCTATATGATTGGTAATAATATCTGTAAACTGCTGATCATCAGTTATAGAAAGTTTAGCCCCTTGACTGTAATCATCTGATGTATCAATTCCAAGAGCATTGGAACCTATACTTCCAAAATAAAATGATGATATACTCTTTCCACTGCTGTCTACAACCGGGGTATTAAAGGCACTTGTAAGATCATTTAAAAGCTGCTGCAGATTATCATCATTTCTAAGTATACCTTGCTTAGCCTTATCTTCCCAGTTGGTTATATCTGTATCACTCATTTCCTCCTTTTGTGAGTCCGTAAGTGGTTTATAATCATAATCTTTCTTTTCATTCAGTTTATCCTGTATTTCTCCTACTAAATTATTGTATTTATCTATAAAGCTTGAAATCAAGTCGTGTACCTTCGAAGTATCCTGAGTTACCGATATACTCACCGGACTATCTGTAGAATTTGCATCCACCTCAATGCCACTACCTGTAATATCAACTGTAGAATTTATATCTGATATAGTATAACTCATTCCATTTACAGTAAAATTATTTGAACTCTGAGTACTTGTAACATATTTATCTGACCCCGGTTCTTTTATGGCAACTAAGGCATCTTGTCCATTTTTATTCACGTTTTTATCTGATTCACTAATTTTCAAATTGCTTAATGCATTATTAGTGTCCTCAATCTTCAAAGTAGAACCTAAACCTGTAGTTGTGGTTTGAATTGAAAATTTCCCTGTAAGCTCATCAAATTTTGCAGTAACAGCTCCTTCCGTTTCATTCTTAATAGCATTCACCAATTCTCCAATTGTAGAACTTTCATTAACATTAATAGTCTTCTCAGAAGTTGTGGAGCCATTACTTCCATAAGATACTTTAAAAGAAACTTTTCCATCGGTATTTGTAATACCCAACTCTTTTAATGTAGTAGAATCCGTAACATCATCACCAATATGCTCTCCAGTTGTAATCTCTAATTTGCTTTCTCCTGTTATAGTGGCACCTTTTGCTAACTGACTTACTAGTATTTTATAAGTTCCAGCTGTTACATTAGAAGAAGCTTTAGCTCCCACTGTACTTTCACTTGAACTTGTCGCCGTCATATTATTATAACTATTTGAAGACATCAGATAATTTTCACTATTTGTTATATCAAAATACGTGCTTTGTAAATCTTTTACATCTGTTATAATACTCTGATAGGCTTCTTGCTTCCATTTTATAAGCTGTTGAGCCTGCTTTGCCTGATCTACCTTACTCTGATCTGCTATAAGCATCTTTTTTACCATTGCATCTATATCAAGTCCCGTATTAAGTCCTGTAATTCTCAATGTATTTCCTCCACCAGCACCGGTTGAACCTACTGGTACACTGCTAGTTGTACTAGTTGCCATATAAATTACCTCCTTTTTCAATTCACAATTTTTAAGAAAGTTAAGAGTGTAGAGTTAATAGTATAAAGTTAATGAGGATTTTCAGGTACCACTGGAAATCTTCAATCACTATATACTCTTCTCTTAATTATTCACTTATTCAAGTGTCAATTATTTCTTAATGGTACCTATTTTTGAAATTTTATAAGCCTGTTCCCAAGTGTCCTTTACATTTTCTATTAGTGGAATTATCTCATCTAATATTGCTATATCCTTTTTCATATTTGCATCTATAAGTCTTCTCACTATAAAATCATATACGCTCATAAGGGATTGTCCCCAATCTCCTGCCCTTGAAACATCCAATGTAGCTATAAGTTCATAGAATATATTCTGTGTTTTAATTATATTTTCATGGGCCTTTTTTATATCTTTGTCAATCACTGCCTGTCTTCCTATTTTTACAAACTTAACTGCTCCATCCACCAGCATTAAAAGCAGCTGATCCTTGGATGCATAATTTATACTGTTAGTTTTATAGGTACTGTAAGCATTAGCTGTATACATATAGCAAATCCTCCTTTTTTGAGTCAATAGTTTATAATTAAGAGTGAAGAGTAAAGGTTGAAATTTTTTAACAAAGTTAAAAAATTTTTTCATTAACTATTAACTATTAATTCTTAACTTTTAAAATTACTTTTTTACATCTAAAATAGTTCCTCTTTCCCTGTCCTTTGAAATATTGTCCTTCTGTTCTTTAAAAGCCTCTATTTGTACTTCTTCTGTCTTAACAGCTTTTACTAAAATAGCTTTTTTATTTTTTCCCTGTTTATACTTGTTAAGCTCGGAACTAAAATTCCCCTGCCTATCCTTTCCCCTATCTCTATAATCTTTATTTATAAAAATTCCTCTTTTATTATGAACTTTTCCTGCACTTGTAGTATGTTTAACTCTTTGACGAACTTCCGGGTCTACTTTATTCAATCTAAATTCCATTAAAATCACCCCGTTTTATTCAATTTACAATTCACCATGCACAGTTCACTATTTCAATTCACTATTTTTAATTCACAGTTTACATATAACCTATTATAGATTTTTCATAGAAAAATCATCCTAAAATTGTAATTTGTGAACTGTGCATTGTACATTAAATTGTGATTTGTGAACTATTAACTGTGAATTGAAAAAACTGTTAGACTTTTTTGTCCATAAAAAGTCCTGCCAGTTCACATAGTTTATCTACCATGTCCACTATCTTTTTGGGAGGTATTTCTTTTATAACTTCCTTGGTATTATCGTCTACTACTTTTATCATAATACCATTTAATTTCCCATAAACTTCATATTCTAAATGAGTAGGTGTATCCTCTAATAACTTATTTAACTTGTCTACAGCTTTTTTTGTATCTTTTGAGTCTATATTTTTATCTCCAGTACCAATATTAGCTGTATTATCGTTTACTGAAACTACATCAGTGGAAATTTCTGTACTTCCACCATTATTAGATGTATCAAAAGATACCTGTCTTCCCTGACCTATATCCTTAACTTCCATGCTAAAAACACCTCTTTAAATTTACTTTTTATCTTTTAATTTTTTTAATATACTTATATCTGAAGCAGCTGAATTCTTATTTTCCTCTTCTATTTCCCTGTAAAGTTCTTTTCTAAGTATGGTAACACTTCTAGGTGCAGATATGGAAAGCTTAACAGTACCCTCTTCTATTCTTGTAACTGTTATTTCTATATCTTCTCCTATGAGTACAGATTCTCCCTTTTTTCTGCTTATAACTAACAACTGACCTCCCCCTTAAAAAGTGGGTATTTTATAGGATATTCCACCTTATCCAGTATTAATTGTTCCCCAATATTCTCTTTTATATTTATTACTATGGGAGCTTTTAAATTAATAGTTATATTCTCTAATACAGAATTTAAAGTAACTGTATTTAATATGAAAATATCTTCCATACTTTCTATTTTTAATTCAGCTGCCTTATCTTCATTTAGTTCAAATTCATAGTTCCTTAATACATTAAAAGGGGATGCTGCTATAATTCCAATATTACTATCTTCAATGGAATGAAGTATATAAAATAAATTGTTTTCCTCAGTTGGAACCAATATGAACCTTTTTAGATGTTCAAAACCCGGAATACCTTTTTTAAAAACTATAATATCTTTTTCACTGTACTCTAATATACCATGGCATTTCGTATTTAACTTCATAGTCCTTCTCCTTTTTCAAAAGCTGCCATTTAATTGAGATAATCCATAAGAGTAGACTGCATTATTTTTGCACTGGTCTGAAGGCAGGCTATATATACTGTAATCATGGTGGAATACTCTACGGTTTTCTCCGTTACATCTATATCCTCTATTTTAGAAAGAGTTTCAGTTAAACTTATCTTTGCAGAATCATTTTGATCACTTAAATTTTCCATCCTTTTTTCTTTTGCTCCTATTTCAGAACGAACCTTAAGTACCTGTTTTGAAGCTGCGTCTATATCCACAAGATCTTCATTTGTAAGTTTTTCTTTTGCTTCGGTTGCATCATTTTTCCATACATAATACTTGCCATCTGAACCTAGTATTGCACCTGTTGTATTTTTATCTACAGGATCACCATTTGAATCTGTATCGGATTCTACCTGTCCAGCTAAATGATGTACTATTCTATCCATAAGTGCCCTTATATCATTTCCTTGTCCTTCTCCATACTGCATTACCTCTACTGCTGTGGCATTATAACTTAAAACTACTCCTTGGGATACTTCTATATTTTTATCTGAAGCTATATTGTCAACAGCCACACTCGAAAGTTGTTTGCCGGAACTAGATGCCATATCTGATATATCTGTGGTAATTTTTATGGTGTCACTTTCATCCACAGCTAAAATTTTTATATTTCCATCATTGGTTTTTACTACATTTATTTTATCTTTAAGGGCAGAATTGCTCTGTATCTTATCATTTAAATCCTTTATCACATCATCTATACTTTCATCTGAAGCATTTAAAGCTACAGAGTAATCCGTTCCATTTACATTAAAAGTTATAGATTTTCCAGTCCAGTTATTCACATTAAAATCATCTGATACCACCTGCGGAAGTGCTTCTATTACATTTCCATCCTTGTCTGCATATTTTAAAGAAATACACCCTTCATATTTATCAGTGATTGTATTGCCATCATCATCTGTTATTTCCCGGGTTATACTGTAGCTTTCTGTAGTTACAGGCTTTGAAAGTCCTTGGGTACCTCCAAATATATATTCTCCTCCTAGATTTGTATTGAAAAGCTGTGCCAATTGAGATATCTGTTGATTTACTTCATCATTGATTTTATCTTTGTCATCCTGTCCATAAGCTGCATCTCCTGCTTTTACTAAATTATTCCTTATATTAGTAAGTACTGTTCCTATTTGCCCTAGAGTAGTATCTGTAGCTTCCATCCAGGTCAGTGCTGTTTTTATGTTTGTACCATATTGACTGTTTACAGTTATGGAAGTATTAAGCTGCATTGACTTTTGCACGTTCAAGGGATCATCAGAGGGCTTGGAAAAATTTTTAGTAGATGAGAGCTGCCCTTGTATTTTATTTAAATTATTAAGATTTTTCTTCATATCTGAAAGAAAACTATTCGTAAGGTATTTATTTGTTATTCTCAAAACTTTACCTCCCTTTCTTGTTCAATTCACGATTCACAGTTCTCAATTCACAATTTTCAGTTCATAATTGATAAAGATCACCTAATTATAGATTTTTCTAAGAAAAATCCTCCTAAAACTGTGAACTGTGCTCTGTGAATTGTGAATTATCGTTTAAGTCCATTTATTACCACATCCAAAAGTTCATCTACAGTGGATATCATCTTTGCATTGGCTTGATAACAGTGCTGGAACTGTATGAGATTTGTCATTTCCTCATCCAGTGAAACCCCTGATGTGGATTCTCTGGACTGGGTAAAACTCTCAAGCTGAGTAGCTTCATAATCTACCTGCTTTTTAGCTTCTTCCTCATGCATACCCACTTTATTTACCAGATTATTAAAATAATTATCCAAAGTTGAACCGCCATTCACACTTCCTACAGCATACACGTTATTTAAAGTATCATTTGTAGCAAAAATATCTCCTATGAGCTCTTCTCTTGAGGAACCTTCTGTAACGCTTTGAATATTCATGAGACTGTTTGCCAGCTGCGCTATAGCCAGTGCCCTGTTGCTATCTGTATCGGTGCCCAGAGAATTTCCATTTGAATCATATTTGGTAGCTATTTTTATCTTGGATGGGTCGTTTAATATATCTATATTTACAGTTATGTTGCCTGCATTTATATTGTTTTCATCCTCTTCTGAGTTATTTCCATCAGTATCTCCATTTACAAAGAAATTATTAATTCCTCCCTCCGGGGAGCCGCTGTTATCTGCCACCCAGGTACTGCTCTGACTTACTATGGCATTTACTGAAACAGCCAGGGATTTCGCCAGCCTATTAAGTTCATCTTGATATTCTGCCACATTATTTTGAACAGATACATATCCTTTTAATTCTCCAGAAGGTGGTGTAAAAAGCGCCAGCTGGTTAAAACTTATAGGACTGTCAACCGTAGTACTATTATTATTTAAACTGCCGTCAATTACTTTGGCGTCTTTTCCAGAAGCATCTTTCCCATCTTTCACCTTGTAGGCAGTTCCTTCATTATTGGCCCAGAGCACCCTGCTTGTATCTAACTTGTCTGCTTCCTCTTCAGTCATGCTTACATACATGGTAACTTTATTATCATCTGAAAGTGTATCCCCCTTTTTATAGTAAGATACCTCATAGGTGGCTTTTCCAGTAGTTCCATCAGTATCTGTCTTTTTAGTTATGCTGGTGACGCAGGAAAAAGTGGCCACGTTTATGTTATCTGCATCATTTGCCTGGACTATATTAAGAGGGGATCCTCCCTCTGAAATCAAAGGTGCCGCACCATTGTCATCTGCATCTCCATATATGGAACTGTTGGAGGTGGTTACATCTATTCCTTCATATTTTCTAGGATCAATACTTATGCCAAATTTCTCACTTAGTTGATCCAGCAGCAAATCTCTACTGTCCATAAGATCATTTGGATTATTGCCGGACATCTTTACATCCTTTATTTGCTGATTCAGCTGTGAAATCTGAGTAAGCATACTGTTTATATCCACTACTGCACTTTTTATTTCACTTTTAGCATTGTCTTTTATACTTGTAAGCTGAGAATAAACACTGTTTAAATCATTGGTAAGCTGATATGCCTGTTGAGCTACCGTACTGGTGTTCTGGGGTGAGGATGAAAGATCCTGCCAGGAATTAAAAAATTCACTCATAAGAGAGGATATCCCACTATCTGTGGGCTCATTTAATACATTTTCCACCTGACTTAAATATTTATCCTTAGCAGTATAATGACCATTAACTCCATTTTCCACTCTTATCTGATAATCTAAAAAACTATCCCTTATTCTATCTATGGATGCTACTGTTACTCCCGTTCCCAGCTGACCTGCAATAGTTGCCGCATTCATGGAAGGCATGGTATAGGGAGTGGTAGTAACGAGTGTAGCTCTCTGCCTTGAATACCCTTCTGTCTCTGCATTTGCTATGTTATGTGAAGTAACATTTATTGAAGTCTGCTGGGCAAAGAGCCCGCTTTTTGAGGTGTTGAATATTGAAAACAACCCCGGCATTTAATCATCTCCTTTTTTTCAATTCACTATTTCAATTCACAATTGTCAATTCACAGTTTAGGAAGATTTTTCTACGAAAAATCTATAATTTAATTTTTATAAATTGTGAACTGTGAATCGTGCATCGTGAATTGTATTAATCATCTGCTCCTTCCAATGGAATTGTAGGTCTTTGCCTCCACATTTGGATTAAGAGCTCTTAACATCTGATGGGTAAAAATCATACCGTGCTTTATAAGTGCTTCATTGGTATCCTTTTGAAATTGCATTTTTTGAAGTACTTCTACTATGTCTTCATAAATCTTTTTCAAATTCTCATCCTTTGCTTCTTCTATTATTTCTCTCATGGGTCTGTTTTTAGTAAGTTTTCTTCTCTTCATTTCAAGAAGAGCTACGTTTTTGCTTCTCTCCTCCAGTATTTTTACTATTTTATCTAAATTAAAGGCTTCTCTTCTTACAAGATATCTGTTTTGTTCTCTTAAGGCTTCCAAGAGCTTTTTTAAAACTGTATATTCCTCTTCCATTATATGCTTTAATTCTAAAAGCAAACTGTTTCACCTCCCCTGTGGGGCATATTACAATTTTCCCTTCATAGCTTCTATAATTTTAGCCGCAACTAATTTCTTATCTACATTATAAGTGCCATTTTCCACAGCTTTTTTGATATTTTCTACTTTTTCCTTAGAATTTATGGTTTCATCCCCCTTGACATAAGAACTTAAACTTTTTCCAAGGGATGAAATTTCAATGGAATCCTTTTGTCCTGAAACCCTGGTTGTTTCATATTCCTTTTTACTTTTTTCATAGATATTCAATATTTTATTTAAACTGATTCCATTAACCTTCATATAAAATACACTCCTTAAACTTAACAGCTTTACATGTTCTTCTGTAATAATTACTAATATTATCGGGTATATAAATTTAATATTTATACTTTTATAAGAAGATAAATAGGTTAATTTTATGCCAAAATCCCTTTATCTTCCCACTTTAATGAAGCCATAAATTTAATAATATAAAAGATTAAAAGCAGAGAATTACCTCTGCTTAAATTAAGATCTGATGTCCTCTATTTAAGAGAACTAATTCTATCTTCACTACTTATAATGCTCTTTATTCTCACCCCGAAATTTTCATCTATTACAATTACTTCTCCATAAGCTACTTTTTTTCCATTTACCAATATTTCCACCGGTTCTTCTGTTAGTTTGTCCAACTCTACCAGAGAACCTGTACCAAGATTTAAAATATCTTTGATACTCTTTTTAGTCCTCCCAAGAACAACAGATATTTCAAGTGGTACATCCAGTATCAAATCTATATTTCTTGGTATATTACCTCTTGAAGGAGCAGAATCTAAAGACTGAAATACTGCCTTTTGCACCTCCACAGGCTGTTTGTTTATATTGGTTTCTATAGGTTTTTCATATATATTATTTGAAGCCTCCACCTGTGGCTGAGGACTTTGGGAAGGTAAGCTGGTATTTTCAGTTTTAACAGGTGCTTCCGGTTTAGAATCTTCTACCTTATCTTCTACTTTTTCTTCTTCCTCTTTTCCCATCATTATGGCAATTATTTTTTTAGCCGTATTCACCGGGAATAACTGCATTATATGGCTGTCCACCAATTCCCCAATCTTAAGAGAAAAGGATACTTTTATAATAGTTTCATCTTCCGATATCTCCTGGGACAAAGGTTCTGTACCATCATCCCATATATTGGATACAGGAGGAGAAATATTTATTTCTCTCATGAACATGGTTGCCATGGAAGTGGCTGCAGACCCTATCATCTGATTCATGGCCTCAGATACCGCACTGGTTTCTATCTCACCTAGTTCTTTCACTTCCCCTTCAATTTTCCCCTCTCCACCCATCATAAGATTTGCTATTACATAGGCATCTGTAACCTTCATAACCAGAAGATTTTCCCCGATTATCCCTGCTGTATATTTAACTTCCAGTGCCACATTTGGAATTTCAAATTCATCCTTTAATTTTCTCAGTGTGGTCAAAGTCACCACCGGAGTAGTTATATTTACCTGTTGGTTTATTATTGTAGAAAGTGCTGTGGATGCAGAACCCATGGATATATTGCCTATTTCCCCAAGTAAATCTTTCTCTACATCTGACAATTCTGACCCATCTTCACTTTCTATTGCTACTTCCGATGGAGAAGTATTTTCATCTTCTTGTCCCCCATTTAAAAGTGCATCTATTTCTTCTTGTGAAAGGAAGCCATTACTCATAATTTTCCACATCCTTATCTATAATATCCAATATTTCAACCCCCATATTTTTTCCTATTATGCCAGGTTTTCCATAGTAGTATATCTTATCCTCCAGCATAAGTTTCACAGGATCTGTAGTTTTCTCCTTCAATGTCAGTACATCTCCTATATTCAAATTCAAGAATTCATTTACCGTTACTTCTACAGTTCCAAGAACCGCCGTAAGGTGAATTCCTACTATGTTTAATCTCTCTCTAAGTTTTTCCCGGGATTCAGCTAACACTTCTTCATCTCCATCTTGAAACCAGTATTGAACCACTAGTTTATCAAGTACCTTTTCTATACTTAAATAAGGAATACATATATTTATGAAGGTAGTACTTTTACCAAGTTCCACTGAAAAACTTATAAGAGCAATGGGATCATTAGGTGCAAGGGTCTGATTCAGTGCAGGATTTGTCTCTATTCCCTCTACTTCCGTTTCCACTTCCATTACATCTTCCCAGGCCAATTTCAAGTTTGATATGAGTCCTTCATTTACCACTTTTATAATATTCTTATCTATATCTGTAAATTCCCTGGCCTTATATTTTCCTGTTCCACTTCCACCTAAAAGTAAATCTATAATCTCAAACACAAACTGAGGATTTATCTCAAACAATACAGTTCCACTTAAAGGCGGCATTTTAAATATGGTCAAAATAGTAGGGTTTGGCACAGAATGAATAAACTCTTCATAGGTTATTTGCTGCACGGATTCTACTTTTACTTTTACATTGCTTCTAACCTGTGCAGTTAAATAATTGGAAATTATTCTGGCATAGTTGTCATGAATAAGCTCCAGAGTTCTTATATGATCTTTGGAAAATTTCTGGGGACTCCTAAAATCATAAGGTTTTACCTTCTGCTGTTCCTCCTCCTGAGGTACCTCATCCGGGGTAAGTTCCCCTGTGGAAAGAGCCGCAAGAAGGGCGTCTATCTCATTCTGCGATAATACATCTGCCATTTTCTTCCCCCATTTCTTGAGAAAATTTCAAGTATATGAAACTAATAAATGCAAAGGTCAATTTAATCCGAAAGAAGCTTATCTATATCAATCAAGGTAATTATTCTGTCTTTTAAATTTATTATTCCCTTTATATAGGCCTGCTTTTTCTCATCATTTTCCTTTTCTACAATGCTATCTTCTAAATCTAAAACTTCATCTACTTGATCTACACTTATTCCTACCAGTTCATCTTCCATTTCAAGTATTATTACATTTCCTTCGCTCTTGTCATTTTTAGGAATATCCATTAAAAAATTTATATCTAAAAGGGATATCACATTTCCCCTTAAATTTATAAGACCTTTTATATAAGTTGGTGCCTTAGGAACTCTAGTTATTTCCATAGCATCATTTATACTTTGAACTTTGGCTGTTTCTACAGCAAATTGCTCATTGTTTAATCCGAATATGACAACCTGCATATTTACCCCTCCCTTTATAGAGATATACAAGACTATGTATATAAATAACATTTATACATAAAATAGCAGGTTTGACTCTTTTTAACTAAGTTATACAAATATTTATCTGCACTGCATTAAAGTTTAATAAAAATTTTATCCACTTTAATGTTTTCGTTATAAACCATGCTATCTTTATATAAATTCAAAAATTTAAATTTTAAAATTTCACTTTAATTTTTAAGATGCTACAACTTTATTTATAGCTTCCAGTACTCTGTCTGGCTGGAACGGTTTTACTATAAAATCTCTAGCCCCTGCTTTTATGGCATCCATAACCATAGTCTGTTGTCCCATGGCAGAACACATTATTATCTTTGCACTGGCATCAAAAGCTCTTATTTGTTTTACAGCTTCAATGCCATCCATATCAGGCATGGTTATATCCATGGTAACCACATCCGGTTTTTCCTTTTTATATAACTCCACAGCTTTTATACCATTATTTGCCTCCCCTACTACCTCAAAACCATTTTTTTCAAGTATATCCTTTATCATCATTCTCATAAATGCAGCATCATCCACAATTAATATTTTAGCCATTTTTTTCCCTCCAAACTATTTACTACTAATATCATCATATTCCTAAAGCATTAAAAATTTTCTCAAGTGAACCAGGCATAGGGACATAATAAAAATGTCCGCTTATCTTAGAATTATTTTGTATAAACAATGTTTCTATATCCAGCACATATTCATCAAACTGTCCAGACTCTATAAATGTAGTGGAAAGTATTGCTCCCAGCATATCACATGTAACCGCAGGCACTGAAGGTATCATGTACAGTCCCGTAAGTTTGGATATTGCATTCATATAAGAACTGGATGTTATATTACCTACCTCACAAAGCACTGAGTTTCCCATATCATTTAAATATTCTTCTTTATAACCCATTAACATGGAGATAAGCTCAAGGGCAGTTTCTTTTTCAAATATGAATAATATATTTCCTGGTGCATCTCCTAAAATTCTTACTATCACTCCTACAACTATTTCATCTCCTTCAATACTGGTAAAGATGTCGTCAAAGGGTACTATATTTACATCTGGCACTGTAATATCCACCTTTTTATTTATAAGCTGGGATAAGGCTGTAGCTGCATTTCCCGTGCCTATATTTACAACTTCTCTTAGTGCATCAAGCTGCATGGATGTAAGGCTTTTGTAGTCCATATATATCCTCCTTATACCAGAGCAGCAACATCCAATATCAATGTTACAAGGCCATCTCCAAGTATTGTTGCTCCCATGTATTCCTTCAGATTTTGCAATGTTTTTCCAAGAGGTTTTATAACAATTTCCCTTTGTCCAAGTAGTGAGTCTACCATAAGTCCCACAGTTTTTTCCCCTACTTTAACTATTACTATATAATTTTTATTGTTTTTAGATTTTTCAACCCTTAGTTTATCATATAACCTTACAAGAGATATTACATTTCCATTATATATTATGACCTCTTTATTGTTGGTCATTTTTATCAAGTCCTCTTTATAGTCTATAACTCTATCTACATAACTTAGGGATATTGCCATAGTCTCATTTCCTACTCCTACCAATAACACCTGTATTATCTGAAGTGTAAGAGGAAGTCTTATTACAAAGGCAGAACCTTCATTCTTTTCACTTACCACATCTACAGTTCCCCCCAGGGCGGATATCTTTGTCTTAACTACATCCATACCTACTCCCCTGCCTGAAATATCCGTTACTTCAGTATTGGTGCTGAATCCCTGCAAAAATATAAGGTTTTTCACATCATTGTCTGACATGCCCTCGGTGTTTATACCCATATTTTCAGCCTTTTGTCTTACCTTGTCCACAGGTATTCCACTTCCATCATCTACAACCTTTATTACTGCATTGGTACCCTCCTGATAGGCAATAAGACTTATTTTTCCAACAGGATCTTTGCCTTTTGATATTCTCTCCTCTTTTGATTCTATGCCATGATCTGCCGCATTTCTAATGAGATGAATCAAAGGTTCTCCTATTTCATCTATTACAGTTCTGTCAAGTTCCGTATCCGCTCCTTCAATTACAAGTTCCATTTCTTTGTCAAGTTCCACAGATAAATCTCTTATCATCCTTGGAAATCTGTTAAATACCGTATCAAGAGGCAGCATTCTAATTTTCATAACCAGATCTTGAAGATCTGAAGTGGTTCTGGCCACTTGCTCTAAAGTTTCATTTAATTCATTCAATTTATAATTACTGCTTATCTGTTCAAGTCTTGTTCTATTTATAACAAGCTCTGATACCATATTCATAAATTTATCCAGTCTCTCTAAATCCACTCTCACAGATTGATGCGCCTTTTTATGTGGTTCTTTTTTTGCCGCCTTTTTATTTCCTTTGTCTTTATCAGGTACAAGAGCAGGCTTTGGCTTTATATCTTCTACTTTGGATGAAGCCCCCCTTTGAATTATGGACTTTATTTGCTCACTTTGTGTATCTTTAGTCTGCATTTTTTTTATTTTTTCTGCTTCTATATCTATTTTTTCTATGGATACCTCTTCCACTTCAGATATATTCATCAAGTTTTCATACACTTTATTTTCATCACTTGTGGTAACAAAGGTAAGGTCTACTTCAAAATCAAAGTTTTCATTTTCCAGGTCTTCTGTATTTGGAACAGATTTAATTATCTCCCCCATTTCCTCCAGACTCTTGAATATGAGAAATACTCTGGCAGATTTCAGCAGGGTATTTTCACTAATGGTTACCCTTATCTGATAAGAATTAAATCCTTTATCTCGCGCCTGCTTAACTACGTTTATATCATATTCATTTAATTCTACCTGTATGTTTTTAGTACTCTTTGCACTGTCATTTTGTTTTTCTTCCTGTATATCTTCCTTTAATTCCTTCTCTTTATCATTATTTTGTAAATTAGCTATATTCTCCAATTCTTCTATAATACCCTTTATAGGAACTTCTTCTTCCACACCATCTTCTATATTTTTTATCATCTGCTCAAGGGTATCCAGACATTTAAATAAAACTGTCACCACATCTTGAGTAACCTTTAGTTTGCCATCTCTAAACCTGGACAATACATCTTCCATTTTATGGGTTAACTCTCCTACTTCATTAAATCCCATGGTAGCTGCCATTCCCTTTAATGTATGTGCAACTCTAAAAATTTCATTTACTTTGTCTATGTTGTGAGGCTCTTGTTCAAGTTGAAGTAGTGACTCATTTAAAATCTGCAGATTGTCCATTGCTTCTTCTAGGAACATAGACATATACTGTGATGTATCCATTTCTTTCCCTCCCTATAGCTTTCTATATATAAAGGTAGAAGCTTTCTCAAAGCCATAATCCTTAAAATTATATATACTTTCAGTAGCTCCAACAAACAATAACCCGCCTTTTTTCAAGGATTGGCTAAATTTTTTATATATGTTGTTTTTTATATCTTGATTAAAATATATTACCACATTCCTGCATACTATTAAATCAAAATTGCTTTCATAACTCTCTAATATTAAGTCGTGCTTTTTAAAATTAACTAAACTCTTTATTTCAGAATTTATAATATATTTATCATCCCGCAGAGTAAAATATTTGCTTAAATACTCCTTACTTACATTTTTCACTTCAGATATTGTGTATTCTCCTTTTTTAGCCCTCTCAATTATGGTATTATCTATATCTGTAGCCAGTATTTTATGCCTTGCCCCTCTAGATAATTCGTTCAAATATATAGCTATGGAATAAGGTTCTGCCCCGATTGAGCAAGCTGCACTCCATATCTTTAAAGAGCTGTTTTTAGAAAGCAATTCTTGTTTTAGCATAACTTTAAGTTCTTCAAATATATCTGGATTTCTAAAAAATTCAGATACATTTATTGTAATGAAATCTAAAAATTTTTGTCTTTGAGAACCATCTTTCTTTAGAAGCATTACATATTCATCTATACTGCTTACTCCTACCCTGGACATCAAACTATTTATCCTTCTATGCAGTTGATTTGATTTATAGGCTGACAGGTTTATATTAAATTCTTTTAAAACCCACTGCTCAAAATAAGCCATATCCATAAAGTCTACCTCCTACCAGATGTTATTATTTTCAACACTTCTTTTGCTATATCATTTAACGGTAAAACCAAATCTACTTTTCCCGTTTCATATGCAACCTTTGGCATACCATAAATGGTACAGGTAGACTCGTCTTGTGATATAGTGATACCTCCATTTTTTTTAATTTCCACAGTTCCTTCTGCACCATCTTTACCCATTCCCGTTAAAACTACACTAACTATATTTTCCTTATACACCTTTGAGGCAGATACAAATAGCTTATCCACCGCAGGTCTCACTCCCCATATTGCAGGTTCTTTATTTAGGTGTATTTTTTTATCATTCCATACCTCCATATGATACCCGCCTGGAGCTATGTATACAACATTTATTTCAGCAGTCATTCCTTCTTGTGCTTCTACTACTTTTACATGAGAACTTAAATTCAGTCTCTCTGCAAAAGCTTTGGTAAAGCCTACAGGCATATGCTGTACCACAAATACAGGTACTCCTATATCCTTTGGCAGTTCTGTTATAACTGAAGTAAGTGCCTTAGGTCCTCCTGTAGACGCCCCCATTACTACAGCATCTATTCTTCCCGGTCGAAATTTACTCTCTCTTACCTTTTTAGTATTTTCAGCTGCAATATGCACTGCGGCAATTTCTTTATAACTTTTATCTTCAGCTGCACTTATGGTTTTAATAGGGCTATTTTTATTGGATGTACCAAAATAAGCCACTTTAATTTTTTGTATCAATTCAACTTTTACTTTATCTATATCAAGGGATATGGTTCCAGAGGGTTTAGGTAAAAAATCAAAGGCTCCTGCTGCTAAACATTCCATAGTGAGCTTTGTACCTTCTTTTGAAATACTACTTAAAATTATTACAGGTATGTCTATATTTTTCTTTTTAAGTTCTCCAAGTGCAGTTATACCATCCATCTTTGGCATTTCTACATCCATGGTTATTACATCTGGCATAGTTTTATAAAAACTAGAAGAAAATTTATCCATAAGATCCTGTCCATTTCTGGCGGTGCCTATTACTTCTATGGAACTGTCCTCTTTTATCATGTCTGAGATAATTTTTCTCATAAGTGCTGAATCATCTACTACTAAAACTTTAATCTTTTTCAAACTATTATCACTCCATTAAATTTTTAAATTTCTTTTATTCCCATTCCTACAGTACGTATTTTTACCCCACCCTGGGAGGTATCAAATATCATAGTCCTTCCTTTATTACCTCCCAGATCCTCGGATAATATAGGAACAGAACATTTTTCCAATATTTTCTTCACAGCAGCACTATTTCTATTGCCTATATCCATAATCATGCTCTTATCTGAAAAATTAAACATAGATGCTCCACCTGCTATTTTGGCTTTTAAATTTCTCTTATTTACTCCTAATTTTTCTAAATCTTTTATTAAAAGAGGGACAGCTAAATCCGCAAATTTTACAGGGTTTTTTATGTTACTGAATTGTGTGCTGTCCGGCAGCATTATATGTGCTAGTCCACCTATACCTTTTATTTTATCATACAAAGCTATACCAACACAGGAACCAAGCCCTATAGTTATAAGTCTATGAGGGGAGCCGGCAGT
Source organism: Clostridium kluyveri (assembly GCF_001902295.1). NCBI lineage: Bacteria > Bacillati > Bacillota > Clostridia > Eubacteriales > Clostridiaceae > Clostridium > Clostridium kluyveri. The sequence goes on from NZ_CP018335.1 coordinate 2,378,759, forward strand.
ATTCATATCTGCTATTCCTACCTTTATCTCTTTTATCTCCATAAATATTGCACCTTTCGATTTTAAATTATATAAGTTCCTTCTCTTGCTCTGTTAATATTTTAGAAAGATTTAAAAATATTATTATTTTATCATTTATTTTAATAAGTCCCTTAATATATCTTTTGGATATTCCAGCTACTATATCCGGTGGGGCTTCAATGCTGCTTACATTTACATCCCTTACTTCAGATACCACATCAACTATTATGCCTATCTTATTTCCATCTTGTTTTGTAACTATAATCTTAGACTCGTCCCTTTTCTCTTCTCCACTAAATCCAAATTTTCTGGTAAGGCATATTACAGGAAGTATATTTCCCTCATAATTTATAACTCCATCTACAAAATCAGGGGAATCCGGTAATTTTGTGGTTTCTTCATATCCCAGAATCCTCTCTATTTCCATGATATCTGTAGCATAATATTCTTCATTTATGCTAAATATTAATACTTTTATTTCTTCCTGGCTCATTTAAATATCCTCCTTAAATAATATTTAAAACTAGCATTTAATTCAATTTGTTACACAATTATAGCATAATTTGATGTATTTATAATAGGTTTTTAGAGAAGAAATTTGTCTACTACAATATTGCCCTCATTAAAATAAGCATGCAAATTTTTACTTGGAGAATCCAGCATAAGTTTTTTCTTTCCCACTTTGATTATAGTATTGTGATATGCAATATCCGCCCATATATGTCCTTCATCTTCTACATGAAGTACTGTAGACACTCCTGCCATACTACCTACAATTTTACATTTAATTTCTTTTTTCGCTTTTAATATTCCCCCTCTTGCTACACTTCTTTCCTGCAAAAATTCAATAGACTCATTTGCAGTAATTTCAGATATATACTCTCCTTTTCCCGTAATTACTACGCTGCCGGAACTTTCTATATGAGAATCCTGACAATAGGCTATAGTTAAATTTACAGGAAGAGCAAGGCATTCATTTAAATGTTCAATTTCAGCTTCAATTTTTTCTTTTAGATAATTTAACTCTGAGTAGTTTTTTATATTTATAGGCCCCATACCCATGAGACTTGTCCTTATAATTTTTACTATTTCCTTTCCCAAACTTTGTTCACATTCTTCAGGGTCCATATTCAAATCTGCAATTATATTTATTCCAAGCTTTAAAAGTCCTTTAAATTTATTTTCCAATAATACTTTTATTATCTCCCCATCTTTTTTATTCTTGCCAAGCAGATCATACATTTTTATTTCTTTTACGGCTTCAATCATCTCTTCCAGGTTAACATTAAATTCTGCAAGATGATCTATGGTTTTGATTTTATTTACACAATCTCCCCCACCATATATTTCCGAGCCTACAATACTTCCATTTATTAAGATATCCCCCACGGCTTTAATCTTAGCTCTTTCCACTTCTTTATATATACTAAGGTTTCCTCCACATTCAACTTCCATTCCTTCTCTTACGTTACCCTGTACTATTACATCTCCTGTAAACTTTATATTCCCCGTACTTAAATCCACATCTTTACTGATTTCATGAACCTGATGTACATAAAAAGTACCACTTTTTATAAAAGGCTTTCCCTCTATAACTGCTTCAACTTTATCCTCATCTTTAATCATACACCCTTGTCCTGCAGTAAGTTTTTTATGTTTAGCTTTTTTAAATTTTAAAGTTTTCCCATTTACATCAAATCCATTTTCTCCTTCAATTCCTTTGTGCCTTTCAGCAATAATATCACCTTTTTTTACAGTACTTACAATGCCTATACTTTTAAAATCTACATTACCTCCCACATCCTCTTTGAAGTCTACAGAATCTTGAAAGTTGATATTTATAACATCATCTTCCCCATCTACGGGTTTTTTACCTTTTGCTATTAATACTCTTTTTCCACTTTGTAGAACATCCTTAAAATTTTCTTCAATTACACCATAAACAATTTTATTACTTACAAGTTCATTTTTTATGTCATTTTCATTGTATTTAGGAGGTTCCACAGTTTCAACTATATGAACTTCCAAATTCAATTTATTGCTTTCTTTTGTATCTTTAAGCACATAAACACTTTTAGATGTGTAATTAACCTTTGCATAGGCTTCCATAGCATCTTGTGAAATATCTATTTTCAATTCCCTTTTGGGAACATTTTCTTCTAAAATCACTTCTATATTACTGCTGCTTAGAACTTCACATTCTCCTTTTATTTCAACTCCATCTACAAAAATGGACATATGTTCTCCCTTTACTATTACAGCCGGCTTTTCCCCATCTATGGGGTCTTTTACAATTATCTTACCTTCTACAACTTTTACAATACCTTGATCCTCATTTAATTTATTCTCTTCTTCCTCTCTAGAAATTCCTTCTCCTTTCTCCTCATCATAGGTCACCTCTATTACTACTTTTTTCCTAAAAAAAGATTTTTTGTTTTCAAGTACTTTATACTCCAATTTATCCTCTGGTATATTTAATTCATATCTTGCAAGCTGCAGACAATTTTCCAGTGAAGTGTCTTGAAATACTTTTTTCATATTTTCCCTCCTTAAATTTCAGAATATGTAAAGCTTTTTATATCCTTTTCCATCTCATGGTCATATGCATTCATTATACTCATAAGCACCTTGTTTTCAGGGGAATGGAAGTCTATATTTTCCACCCTTTTTATAGGCAGTACCTTAGGAGAAGTGCCTGATATAAAAAGAGCATCTAACTTTTCTATTTGTTTATAATTTATTTTTTCCTCCATGACTTCAAACCCCATATCTTTGCAAATTTTTATTATAACATCTCTTGTGACCCCTGGAAGTACATCTCCCACCGGAGCAGTTATTACCTTTTCACCTTTTATCATAAATATATTGGACTTACTTCCTTCTGTAATATTTCCCTTATTATCTACAAGTATTGCTTCAAACACATTATTTTCTTTAATTTTTTCATTCACTTTTTCCCTGAATGCAGCATTTATTACTTTAGCATTGGGATCTTCTCTTTCCCCATGAAAAAAGATAGTATCTACCCCTGTTTTATAATATTTTAGAGGTGGATAAAAATATTTTGAAAAGTATGCCATAAATACATTTTCACGAGAAAAATTAAAAATAATTTTTATATTTCCGATATAAGCCTTATTCACTTCCACCAGCTTTTTTATTCTATTTTTAATCTCATCTCCTGTAAGCCAGATCCTTAAACCAGTTATTTTACAAGAATTTTCCATACGTCTTAAATGAGGTTCTAAAAATAGAGGTTTGCCATCTATTATCCTTATAACTTCATAGATAGATTTTCCATTATATGATGTATCTTCTAGAGATTCTTCTTTATTTTTTATTTCATCATTATACAAAAAAAAATTATTTGAATATTGTTCCATTTTAATCCCTTCTTTTAAATAAATTTAATTAAATATTAACATTGTTTATAATTTATTTTATCATTATCTGAAAAAATTTCCTTATACTTTTCTATTTATTTTATCGATATTATTTATTTAAAATACACTCTATGCAAAAATATAAATTATATTTTTAAATTTTTTTAAATTTATGATATCATATTATAGTATGAAGGAGTGATTTACTTGGAAAAACTGGCTATATTTGATGTGGATTTTACTTTGACTAAAAGGGAGACTTTAATGGAATTTTACATATTTATGGTGAAAAAATATCCTAAGCTTATAATATATGCACCTTTTAGTATTTTTTCTGCTATTTTATATCTCATAAAACTATTTCCTGCGTCGAAGGCCAAGGAAAATTTCATTGCATTTATAAATGGAATAAGCGAAAATGATATGAAACTTCTAGTAAAAGAATTTTATGAAAAAAGATTAAGTAAAATAATTTATGAAGATGCCCTGAGTACTATAAAAAAACTAAAAAAGGAAGGGTGTAAAATATACCTTATATCTGCCTCTGCAGAGTTTTATTTAAATGAATTATACAGAATAAAAGAAGTAGATAAAATAATAGGCACCAGATTTACTATACTGAATGGGAATCACAGTAAAAAAATTTCAGGAGAAAACTGTAAAGGGGAAGAAAAAGTAAAAAGACTTATGAGCTCTTTAAAAGAAGATAATATAGAGGTGGATTTTAAAAACTCCTATATGTTTTCAGATTCACTATCTGACTTACCTCTTTTTAATATGGTTGGAAATCCCTATCTTATAAATTATAGAAAAGAACACCCCGATATAAAAATACTAAAATGGAGATAATAAAAGGCTGCAAACAACAAAATTGTCTGCAGTCTTTGATTTTAGATTAGTTATTTAAAAACGCCTTAATCCTCTGACTCTTCTATCAACTCTGCATAGTGGGCAGATGCTTCTTCAAATTCCTTATCCTCTGGTATAATAAGTTCTTCTCCATCGTCTCCCATCTCTGCTTTAAATAAATATACAGAATTATTTTCAGGATTTTGAACTAAAACATACTGATTATCTTTATATTCAAATTCATCAATTATTTCACAAGAAACTAAATTTCCATTTTCATCTTCTAAATCCACCACGAGATTTTCATGTTCTCCACAATCGCAGCCACAGTCACAATCATGTTCATGTGTATGCTCTCCACAATTTTCTTCTTTGGAATCGCAGCCGCAGCTATTTAAATTTTCATTATCCATAAAGTCTACCTGATTTACTTTTTAGCACAATTATGTTAAAAATTAGAATATTTTTTGCGCACAGTCTATCAGGAATCTTCACCTCCTTTTACTATTATGTTCTAATTTTAACCTTAATTGCACTATAATAAAAGTATTTTTAAAAAAATATTTTTTTAGTTAAAAATTAAAAGTGAAGAGTGAAGAGTTATGGAGAATTTTTCTCCACTTTGTTACAAAAAATTTTAGATTTTCTGAGGCTAAAACTTCAGAAAATCATCCTTAACTATTAACTCTTAATTCTTAACTTAAATAAAAGATACCAGGCCTTACCTGGTATCTTTTTATTTATTATATTTCATTTGCCAGTTTTTCATAACCTGCAATTCTGTCAAAGGCATCTTTTTTAGTCTTTTCAAATAATTGTTCTGCTGTTTCTGGGAATTGTTTAGCAAGGGAAGAATATCTAACTTCACCCATTAGGAATTCCTTAAAGTCTGCAGTTGGTTTTTTAGAATCCAAACTAAAGGATTTTTTACCCTGTTCCTTCAATTCTGGATTATATCTGTATAGTGCCCAATATCCAGACTCAACAGCTTTCTTAGATTCATTCTGACTCTTACCCATTCCATCTCTTAATCCATGGTTTATACATGGTGCATAAGCTACTATAAGTGATGGCCCCTTGTAAGCTTCTGCTTCCTGGATAGCTTTTAATGTTTGATTTTTATCTGCTCCCATGGCAATTTGTGCTACATAAACATAACCATAAGTCATAGCCATCATTCCAAGATCTTTCTTTTTAGTCTTCTTGCCGCTGGCAGCAAATTTAGCCACTGCAGCTGTAGGAGTTGCTTTTGAAGATTGTCCACCTGTATTTGAATAAACTTCTGTATCAAGTACAAGTACATTTACATCTTCTCCAGATGCCAGAACGTGATCCAATCCACCATAGCCTATATCATAAGCCCATCCGTCTCCGCCGAACATCCAGTGGGATCTCTTAATTAGAAAATCCTTATTTTCATATATTTCATTTAATAAAGCATCTTCTTTTTTCTGATTTTCCAGCAATTCTACCATTTTATCTGCTCTCTCTCTGGTACCTTTTCCATTATCCATGTTTTCCAGCCAATCTTCAAAGGCAGCCTTAAGTTCTGCACTTAAATTACCTTTTAATGCCTCTTTCATGTTTAATGCAATCTTATCTCTTACCTGTTTAACTGCAAGGAACATTCCAAGTCCATATTCAGCATTGTCTTCAAATAGAGAGTTGGCCCAAGATGGTCCATGTCCTCTGTGATTTGTTGTATATGGAGTAGCCGGAGCTGATGCACCCCAAATGGAAGAACATCCTGTAGCATTTGCTACCATCATTGTATCACCAAACAATTGAGTTACAAGCTTAACATATGGAGTTTCTCCACATCCTGCACAAGCTCCTGAGAACTCAAGAAGAGGTTTTTCAAATTGACTTCCTTTTACGCTAAATTTATTAAGAGGATTCTCCTTGTAAGACACAGACATAGCATAATCCCAGGCATCTGTTTTATTTAACTGTGTATCTATAGGTTTCATAACAAGAGCCTTTTCCTTTGCAGGACATATATCCGCACAGTTTCCACATCCTGTACAGTCAAGAGGTGAAACAGCTATGGTGAAGTTTAATCCCTTTGCTCCAGAAGCGGCCTTGGATTCAAAACCAGCTGGTGCTTTAGCTAATTCCTCTGCATTTGTAAGAACAGGCCTTATAGCTGCATGAGGACATACAAAGGAACATTGATTACATTGTATACATTTATCTGACTGCCATTCTGGAACACTTATAGCTATTCCTCTCTTTTCATAAGCTGCTGTACCCTGTGGGAATGTACCATCTTCCATTCCAACAAAAGTACTTACAGGAAGTTTATCTCCATCTTGTCTATTCATCGGATAAACTATCTTTGATATGAATTCCGGTACTTCAAGCGCAGCTGCAGCTTCCCCTTCTTTTGCATCTTTCCATGAAGCTGGAATATTAACCTTAACAAGCGCGTTAACTCCCTTGTCTATGGCTGCATTGTTCATGTCTACAATTTTTTGTCCCTTTTTACTATAGGAACCTTCCACAGCATCTTTTAAGTATTTTACAGCATCTTCTACAGGTATTATGTTTGCAAGCTTAAAGAAGGCAGCCTGACATATCATGTTTATTCTTCCGCCAAGGCCAATTTCCTCCGCTATTTTAACTGCATCTAATATATAGAATTCAATGTCATTTTCTGCTATATACTTTTTCATGGAAGCTGGTAATTCACTTTCCAGTTCTTTTTCCGTCCAGGTAGTATTAAGCAGAAATTTTCCACCCTTTTTAAGTCCTTCAAGTACATTATATTTATGAACATAGGATTTATTATGAACTGCAATAAAATCAGCTTTATCTATAAGATATGGTGATTTTATTTGAGATTTACCAAATCTTAAATGTGAAACTGTTATGCCTCCAGACTTTTTAGAGTCATAGGCAAAGTATCCCTGAGCATACATATTTGTATGGTCTCCTATGATCTTTATAGCACTTTTGTTTGCCCCAACAGTACCGTCAGAACCAAGTCCCCAGAACTTACAAGCTGTGGTTCCCTCTGGTGTGGTATTTATATCTTCTGCTATATCTAAAGATGTATTTGTAACATCATCAATTATGCTTATTGTAAATCTGTCCTTTGGACTGTCTGATTTTAAGTTTTCAAATACTGAAAGAATATGTGATGGAAGTGTATCTTTTGATCCAAGACCATATCTTCCTCCAACTATTACTGGCTGTCCTTCTTTTCCATAGAATGAGTTTTTAACATCTAAATATAGAGGTTCTCCTGTTGAACCTGGTTCTTTTGTTCTGTCTAAAACTGCAATCTTTTTAGCAGTCTTTGGCATCTTGTTAAGGAAATATTCTATTGAAAATGGCCTATATAGGTGAACTGTAATTAATCCAACTTTTTCTCCCTTTGCCACTAAATAATCTATTACTTCTTCTATAGTTTCGCAAACAGAGCCCATAGCCACTATAACTCTTTCTGCATCCTTTGCTCCATAATAATTAAATGTATGGTATTCTCTTCCAGTAAGTTTGCTTATTTCTTTCATGTAATCTTCAACTATTTCAGGGAGTGCTTCATAGTACTTATTGGAAACTTCTCTTCCCTGGAAGTATATATCAGGATTTTGAGCTGTACCACGAGTTACTGGATGATCAGGATTTAAAGCTCTTCTTCTAAAATCATTTACAGCTTTATAGTCCACTAATTTTGCCAAGTCTTCATATTCAAGTACTTCAATCTTTTGAATTTCATGTGAAGTTCTAAATCCATCAAAAAAGTTTACAAATGGAACTCTTCCCTTTATTGCAGATAAATGTGCCACTGCAGCAAGATCCATAACTTGCTGTACTGAACTCTCAGCAAGTAGTGCAAATCCAGTCTGTCTTGTAGCCATAACATCCTGATGATCTCCAAATATGTTAAGAGAGCTTGCAGCTATGGCTCTTGCAGTCACTTGAAATACACCTGGCAATAACTCTCCGGCAATTTTATACATGTTAGGTACCATAAGCAGTAATCCCTGGGATGCAGTGTAGGTAGTAGTAAGTGCTCCTCCCTGCAGAGATCCGTGTACAGCTCCCGCAGCTCCTGCTTCTGATTGCATTTCCATAACTTTTACCTGTTGTCCAAAAACATTCTTTTTGCCCTGGGCAACCCATTCATCAACATGTTCTGCCATAGGTGACGATGGAGTTATTGGATAAATAGCCGCTACATCAGTAAAAGCATAAGATATATAAGCTGCTGCGGTATTTCCATCCATAGTTTTCATTTTACTCATAAAAATTCCTCTCCTTTTTAATATTTGATATACAATTGAATTTTTTATAAATTGAGATTGCAGTATAAAACAACTGCATTTTTATAAACTGAATTAAAATGATATTAAATAACAAATATGTGTATAAAGATAAATTTTATTTATTTTATATTTTATCAACCTAACATAAAATAATGTAGCATAAAGATATCATATATGAGGTATATTAATTTATAATATACCATTTATAGTGATATGTACATACTATTTATTTTATTTATGCTAAATATTTTAAATTATTTATATTTTTCTATTAAATTTATAATTTTATTTGTTGCATCTTGTGCGGAACTTGCCTTCATTTTATTTATATAAGTATGCTTTGACATGTCTAATTTTTTTAACTTGTCTAAAAGCAGCTTTGGGGTCATATCCTCTTCCTTAAGTACCATACTGTATCCACTTTTTTCAAAAGATGCAGCATTTAAAATCTGATCTCCTCTGCTGGATTTTCTAGACAGGGGAATAAGTAAATTGGGTTTTTTAAGGGCTAGAAGTTCAAATATAACATTTGCCCCGGCTCTTGATATTACTATATCTGCTGCATTCATTATATGAGGCATTTCTTCACTTACATATTCAAATTGTACATAGCCATTCCTCTCTGTAAGCTTTTCTTCCAAATTTCCTTTTCCACATATATGAATTATATTATAAATTTTTAAAAGTTCATTTAAACAATTTCTTATCGTATTATTTATAAATTTTGATCCCAAACTTCCTCCTATTATGAGCAGTACAGGTTTGTCATTTTCAAAGCCGCACATTCTTCTGCCTATTATTCTGCTTCCATCTAAGAGTTCCTGCCTTATGGGTGTCCCTGTAAGCACAGCATTATCACCTTTTATAGACTTTAAAGATTCAGGAAAAGTAACACAGACTTTGGTGCAATAAGGCGTGGAAAGTCTATTTGCAAGTCCTGGAGTTATATCGGACTCATGTGCAATAACAGGAATACCATTTATGTATGCAGCAAAAACTACAGGTACCGATACAAATCCTCCTTTTGAAAACACAACATTTGGTTTTTCCTTTCTCATTATGAATATGGCTTGAAATACTCCTTTAATTACCTTAAAAGGATCCGTAAAATTTTTTATATCAAAATATCTTCTAAGTTTTCCACTGGAGATTACATGATATTTTATTTTTTCATTTTCTATTATTTCTTTTTCAATGCCACTTTCTGTACCTATATATTGTATTTCATAGCCTAATTCTTTTAACTTTGGAAATAGTGCCAGATTTGGTGTAACATGACCGGCAGAACCTCCTCCAGTTAATATTATCTTTTTCAAAACGTGATTCCCCCTTAATACAATGCACAGTTCACTATTTACAATGCACAATTTACTATTCATAGTTCACAATTTATGATTTGCAGTACCTAACGCTGTTTTTAAACAGTCAGGATGTGCAATAGTTTTCTAGGTTATACTTCTAAAATTTAAGGGAAATCTTACAACTTGCAAGTTTAATTTTATAATTCTCGTACATACAGAAAATTCTGTGATTTTTTTAATGTATAATAATCTTAACAGAATTCCATTATAAAGAATTTTAAAATTATTACTTTAAAGTGTCAAGTGTTACTGTACACTTTAAATTGTCTCATGTCAACTGCATACCATGTAATTCTATGTTAAATTAAAAATTTATTTAAGTCTACCTTTTTTTTATTTATTTTTTGACGTAAGTCTAAAATCTTTTATCACAAGTTGAAGATTTTTAACACCATTAAATTCATTAATACTGGGTAAAAATATAAAATCCATTTTTAAACTGGTAAAATTATTATTAAAAATTTTACTTGCACCACTACTTCCATAGACTTCAAGTATTAATTTTTTAAATTTTTCTCCCCCATCAAAGGCTATTGCATCAATTTTTTTTAAACTATTTTTCAATCTGCAAAATAATTTTAATACATTTTTATCCTTTCCCATAAAATAAATTTTAAATACATCTATATTTTTTTCTCCAAATAAAGGAGTGGAATTACCTTTTCCAAAAGGTTCCAGTCTTTTTATATCTTCCAGCATGTGAAAAGATATGTTCTCAAGAGGAAGTTTTTTATCTATCCTAATTTTGGGTATCAAATCCTCTTCTGTAAGATTACAATTCTTATTTAAATTTTCTCTTAATCTATTTATATTTTCTTCTGTTATGGACAATCCCGCTGCCAAGGGATGTCCACCGAACTTTTCCATTAATTCTTTGCATTTTACAAGTTCTTCAAACATGTTATAGCCCTCAATTGATCTTCCTGAACCTTTTGACATAATTCTTCCCGATGTTATTACTATAGAAGGTACATTATATCTCTCTTTAAGTCTCCCTGCCACTATGCCTGCTATACTTTCATGAGTTTCTTTCTCATATACTACAAGTACCTTATCTCTTTTTAAATTTGAATTTTCCACTTTATCTATTATATTATTTAAACTTTTAACCGTCATATCCTGTCTCTGTATATTTAACTCATGAAGTTTTTTTGCAAGTTTACCGGCCTTTTCTGCATCTTTACACAGCAAAAGTTCCAGGGCCAAAACTGCACTTTTAAGTCTCCCTGTGGCATTTATACAAGGTCCTATAATAAAACCTATATGGTAGGAAGTGATATTTTTACCCTTTAGAGAGGTCTCCTCTATAAGTGCTTTTAACCCCAGATTCTCAGTATTATTTATCATATCAAGGCCCTTTTTAACTATAATTCTGTTTTCATCTATTAGATCGACTATATCACATATAGTTCCTATAGCAGCATATTGGATAAATTTATAACACTGTTCTTTTTTAAAATTAAATTTTTTATAAAGTACTTGAATGAATTTAAAAGCCACCCCTGCACCACAGAGATGTTTAAAGGGATATGAACAATCCTCCTGTTTAGGGTCTATAACTGCATCTGCCTCGGGTATTAAATATGTCTTTTCCCCATTTTCCTGTTCCTCAAAAAATATATGGTGGTGATCTGTAATCACCACGGCAATGCCAAGTTCTTTAGCTCTTTTAACCTGAGCCAGTGCAGAAATGCCATTGTCACAGGTTATTATAACTTCACATCCTTCTTCTTTTAACTTTTCTATACTTTTTATATTTATACCGTACCCCTCTTCTATTCTATCTGGTATATGATATTTAACTTTTGCCCCGCATTTTAAAAGACCACAGTATAATATATATGTGCTCATTACTCCATCCACGTCATAATCACCATATATGGCTATATTTTTATTATCCATTATGGCCTTATATATTATATCCGTACCTTTTTCCATGTCCTTCATAGACAAGGGGTCTTGTAAATTGTCTATAGAGGGATCTAAAAAGTCTTTTATTTCTTTCTCTTCCACAATGCCTCTATTTGCGAGAATAGTTGCCATAATTTCACTTATTCCCGCCTTTTTTGAAATATATTTTACATCTTTATTACACCTTTTAAGCATCCATTTTCTCTTCAAATATTACATCCCCCCTTCAGCTGCAAAAAATACTATTTTAAATCTAACCCCTCAGAATCTGTATGGAAGGCCCATTCATAAACTTACCGGCAACTTCATTTATATGCCAAGGTTTAATTTTGAATGCCTCTTCCCCTTTATCAAGAGAATAGTTCTCATCCATAAGTTCTTTTATGACATTTTCCTTGCAAAACTCAATGGATTTTTCTCTTTTAATTTCATCTTTTAATTTTATACTTTTAATCTTATACTTTATTTCCAGGTTTTCAAAATACAAAGTGGAATACTTAAACTTCTCTATAACACTATTTACTGTAGATATAGCCCTATCTATATTTTCCACAGAAGTTCCCATTTTTATAGAAAAAAGTTTTATTCCCCTTTCATTTTTCATACTGCTCCCCACCTCATAGGCAAGACCCTGGCAAGTTCTTATTTCATTGAAAAGCAAGCTCCCCACTCCCTGACCAAAAATGGTATTAACTACAGGAAGAACCCTGGCTTCTTTAAAGTTCAAGTGATGAATATCAAATATATATTGTATTTTTACTCCTTTTATGCCCGGTACATTTTCTATAAATATACCTTTTTTATTTTTTTCATACAGTACCTCTGAATTTTTATTATATTCTATAAAACTTTTTTCACAACTTTTTTTCCAATGTCCAAAATAGCCTTTTATAAGATTATAAATATAATTAAATTCCAGGGAAGAACAAATACATATAACACAGTTTTCAGGCACATAAAATTTATGATAAAATCTTTTTATTTCATCTAAAGTGATGTTTTTAATACTATGTTCATTTCCTATTATGGTTTCCTTTATGCGCCTTAATTTAAATGAATTTTTAAAAAGCAAGTCTTCACAGTGCTGGTAAGAATTATCCTTCCATTCTTTTAGTTCCTGAAATATTATATTCATTTCTTCTTTAAAACCAGCCTTTGGAAAAGAAGCGTTTAAAATCATGTCGCTGTATAATTCAATTCCTTTATGTAGATCTTCAGAAAAGCAAGTTCCATAATAAATGGTATAGGGATAGTTTGTCATAGCATTTTCAAATCCAAATATCCTGTCAAGCTGAATGTTTATATCATCCTCATTTCTCTTTTTAGTGCCCTTTGATATAACATGCTCCAGTGCATGAGCAGTACCTTTTGAAAAATCCTCCCCTTCTTCTAAAGCTCCTGCATTAAATCCTATACAAACAGAAGATACTTTCCCTGGTCTATACTCATATAATAATTTAAGTCCATTGTCAAATATGTATTTCTCCACTATTTCACCTGCCTCAAAAGTTAAGAGTTATGAGTTAATTTATCTTCACCATTCATTCTTAATTCCCAACTAAATTCAATAGCATATCTTTCCTTAAATTTTCTACACTTTCCGTGCCTGAGAGGTTTTCTAAAATTTTAAGGGCAAAATAAGGTGCTGTAGCAGGACCTCTGCTCGTTATTAAATTTCCCTCTTGAACTACTATTTCTTCACTGTAATTATAAGCTTGAAGTTCATCTTCAAATCCAGGATAAGAAGTTACTTTTCTATTATAAATTATTCCCGCCTTCTTTAAAACTATAGGTGCTGCACATATTGCAGCTATTATTTTATTCTCCCTGTCAAATTTTTTTACCATCTCTATAACTTTTTCATTATCCCTTAAATTTACCGCTCCTGGCATACCCCCTGGAAGTATAATGGCCTCATATTCATCTTCATTTATATTTTGAATTAGAGTCTCTGCTTTAACTACTACCCCATGTGCTCCTTTTACATCTTCTTTAGAACTTATAGAACAAATTCTACAATCTATCTCTCCTCTTCTTAAAACATCTACACAAGTTAAAGCTTCTATTTCCTCAAAACCCTCAGCAAGTAAAATTATAGCTTTTTTCATTATAACCCACTCCTTATTATTTTATATATTTAACTTCTGCAATTCTATCTTCCATAACCACAAGCATAATATTTGAACCCCTGCCCCCTCTATTTTGAAGGGCAATATCCTTTGATCTTATCTGTTTTTTATCTCCTTTTACAGAAGTTAAATTTAATTTGCAATTTGCTTTTTCTTCCATAACCATAGAGTATATTACACTATCTTCTTCCTTTAAATTTATAGCTGTCACTCCAGAGGCTGACTTTCCCATAGAATTTATAGAATCTCCCTGAAATTTTATAGCCATACCTTTTTCAGTTATTAAAAGTATTTCATTTTTTTCTTTTCCATACTCCACATTTACAAGAAAATCTTCATTATTTTTAAATTTATGTGCTGTATTCCATCCATTTACATCTTTGAACTCATTCAGTTCTGTCCTTTTTATCATACCATATTTAGTAAAAAAATAAATATGTCCGTAATCAAAATTTTCTACAGAAATCATTTTTAATATATCTTGAGCACTTATTCCCATTAGTTCTCCAATATTTATGCCGCTGCTTTCAATTTGTTCAAACATAAAAGAGGGCATAGAAAAAACTCTCCCGCAAACTGTAAATACCAATATATTGCTTAAAGAATTTGTAAATACATTTTTGAAGGTTCTGCCGCTGTTTGAAATTTTAATTATCCCTGATTTATTTACATTTATATAAAAAGTTTCATACCCCGATTCTTCTGAAAGGTCCATTTTTACTATCTTATCCCCTTTAACCAGAGAACAAAGTTCATTGGCAACTATATTTCTATCCTCTAGGGCAAGTTCCTGTACTTTTACAGTAAATTTAAGTCCAATTTTTGTTTCTACTTTAATAAAATCTAAGGATTCATTTCTATTCACCAGCTTTACATCTATAAGTTCTTCTTCTTTTTTTAGCCTTAGTGCCATAAGTTTGGTATACTTTGTAACAAATGCATTTGTTTCAGTTCTCTTTATACCTGCCATATTAGTGAAAAATATAAAATCCCGTGGTGAATTAAAATCCTCTATACTATAAACTGCCACAATATTTTCTTCTGAAAGATTAATACCTTTTATTATATTTTCCAGTTTTTCTCCCTTTTCTCTCCACTTAAACTCTGGAATATCCATTCCCTTTATTTTATACATATTCCCTTTGTCAGTAAAAAACATAATTGTATCTTTTGTACTGGAATCTATAACATATTTATTAAAATCTCCCTCTCTATATTCTATATCCTTAACTTCCCTGCTAGAACGATTGTAACTTTTCAAAGAAATTCTCTTTATAAATGCTTCCTTAGACATGGTAATAACTATATCTTCATCTACTAAAATTTCTTCCACATCTATTTTTGCCTCTTCTTCCTCTTCAATAATGACAGTTCTTCTTTCCTCTCCATATTTTTCTGCAATCTCTGTCAATTCCTTTTTTATAACTTTTAAAATTTCCTTTTCACTATCCAATATTTTTGTAAGTTTTTTTATAATTTTTAAAAGTTCTCTGTGCTCCTTTTCAAAGGATACTATTTCAAGTCCTGTGAGTCTGTACAGCATAAGTTCTAGAATAGCCTCTGACTGCTCCTTGGTAAATTTAAATTTTTCCATAAGATTTGAAGCCGCATCTTTTTTTGATTTAGAACTTCTGATAGTCTTTATAATCTCATCCATAAGCCCAATGGCTTTTATAAATCCTTCTACAATATGAAATCTGACTTTTGCTCCCTCTAATTCTTTTTCAGTTCTTTTTTTTATAATTTGTTTTTGGTATTTTATATAGTGCTCCAGTATAGACTTTAATCCCAGTGTAACAGGCTTTCCATCTGCCAGGGCCACCATATTAAAAAATATATTGCACTGCAGATCCGTCTTTTTAAATAAGTATTTTAAAACTTTTTGAGCTAAATTTTTATCCGTAGATTTTTTAAATTCTATTACCGCTCTTATGCCGTTTCTATCAGACTCATCTCTTATATCGGATATAGGTTCTAAGGCCTTTATGTGCCTTTTATCTGCCGTCATCTCCGAAATAGTCTGAAGTAACCTGGCCTTACTTCTCCTATATGGAAACTCTGTTATTACTATTCCAAGTCTTCCATTATCAAGCTCTTCTATGGAAGTTTTAGCCCTTAAAGTAGCTTTTCCCTCTCCTGTAGTATAGGCACAAATTAAAGACTCTTTACCTATAATTATTCCTCCCGTAGGCAGGTCAGGTCCTTTAATATACTCCATAAGTTTTTCCGTGCTTATATCCTCACAATCAATATAAGCACAGGCAGCCTCTATTACTTCCTTTAAATTATGGGGCGGAATATTAGTTGCAAGTCCCACGGCTATACCAAAAGCTCCATTTACAAGCAAATTAGGATACCTTGCCGGAAGTACTTCCGGTTCTTTTTCAGAGCCTGAATAGTTATCTACCATATTTACTACATCTTTTTCTATATCTCTTACCATTTCCATGGCAATAGGTGTGAGTCTTGCTTCCGTATAACGCATGGCTGCAGCACTATCTCCGTCCTGACTGCCCCAATTTCCGTGGCCGTCTATAATAGGCATTTTGGTTGTAAAATCCTGGGCCAGTATTACCATGGCATCATAGACAGAGGTATCTCCATGGGGATGGTATTTTCCAAGTATATCTCCTACTATCCTTGCAGATTTATAATAGGGTCTGTCTGGAAATGCCTTTAACATATACGCTCCATAGATTATTCTCCTGTGCACAGGTTTTAATCCATCTCGCACATCAGGAAGTGCTCTGTCCTTTGCCACCTCTACCGCATAGGGCATGTAATTATCCGGCATGGCTTCTTCTATGGGAATTTTTATTATATTATTATCTTCTGGAATCAATGTATTTTTTGCCAAGAAAATCCTCCTCTTTTCAATTCACAATTCACAGTTCACGATTCACAATTGTGGAAGTTTTTCAGGTCATACTGAAAAACTGATTAAATTTATTTTGCCTGAAGGCAAAACTTCATTGATTGTGAACTGTGCAGTGTGCATCGTGCATTATCAATCCTGCATTGTGAATTTTGAACTGTCTAAAATTCTGCATGTTTGTACATATATTTTTTTCTAGGTGCCACCACGTCTCCCATAAGTAAAGACACCATTTTTTCTGCCTTTATCACATCATCTATAGTTATCTGCTGCAGTGTTCTACTTTCAGGGTTTAAAGTAGTATCCCAGAGCTGATCCGGATTCATCTCTCCAAGACCTTTATATCTCTGTATCAAAGCTTTAGAACCTATTTCTCTTTTTGCCTGCAGGAGCTGATTATCACTGTAGGCATACTTTACTACCTCCTTGCCTCTTACCTGTTTATACACCTTATAAAGGGGAGGCAGTGCTATATAAAGATGTCCATTTAAAATAAGTTCTCTCATATATCTATATATGTAAGTCATCCAAAGGGCTCTTATATGATACCCATCTACATCTGCATCACTTAATATTATTATTTTGTCATATTTAAGGTCTTTTTCATTATAATTTTTCAGTATCCCCGTACCTATGGCAGTATTAAATATTTTTAACTCCTCACTGCCTAGAACATTTTCAAGTTTTTGTTTTTCTGTATTCATTATCTTGCCCTTAGAAGGCATTATAGTCTGAAATCTTCTGTCTCTGGCCTGTTTTGCAGATCCACCTGCAGAATCTCCTTCCACCACTATAAACTCACATTTTGAAGAATCTTTTAAAGTACATACTGCAATCTTACCTGCAAGAGGTGCCGCCCCTTTACCTATTTTCTTCTTTTCCGCATCATTTATCTTTTTTATTTTTTCTCTCCTTGCGGCAGCATAAAGGGCATTATTTATTATAATGGAAGCAGTATTTTTGTTATCCTCTATCCATTCTGAAAGTTTAGTATAGGAAAGATCATTCATTATAGTATATGCTTCACTATTTCCAAGCTTTGTCTTAGTCTGACCTTCAAACACGGGATTGTTTATGCTCACCTTAACTATAGCTGTCATTCCCTCTCTTAAGTCTTCTCCTTCAAATTCTCTGTCTTTTTCCTTTATCAAGTTTAACTTTTTAGCCCATTCCTTAAAGGCTCTGGTCATACCTGTTTTAAATCCACTTTCATGAGTCCCTGACTCTGTAGTTGGAATATTATTTACATAACTTGCTATGTGATATGTAGTAGAATCTGTAAACTGTATACACACCTCCCCTTTCATTTTTATGCCTTCAACACTTCTCTCTCCTTGAAATAGTATAGGCTCTTTGTGAAGAGGTGTTTTGCTTTCATTTAGATATTCTATAAAATCTAAAAGTCCTCTATCTGAATGATATTCTTTTTCAACTTTATTTTTTTCTTCCCAATGTATAAGTTTCAAAGTTATACCTTTATTCTGAAAAGCTAGTTCTTTCAGTCTTTCTTCTATTATGTCCAATTTAAAATCTATTGTAGAAAACACCTTATTATCTGGCATAAATGTTACTTTAGTTCCCGTATCATCAGCATTTCCTATTATTTTAAGGCCTGTTACAGGAGTTCCCGGCATAATTTTTTTAAGTGTACTATCATAGGCATATTCAAATTTCTGTTTATATATATGTCCATTTTGTTTTACTTCAACTTCCATCCAGCTGGAGAGAGCATTTACTACCGCTCCTCCAACTCCATGGAGTCCTCCAGAAGTCTTATATATATCATTATTAAATTTACCTCCTGTGTGAAGGGACGTAAACACCATTTCAACTCCATTTTTTTTGGTTACAGGATGGGTTCCCGTAGGTATCCCCCTGCCATTATCTATTACAGACACACTTCCATCTTCATTTAATATGACACATACCTTATCTCCAAATCCATTGGAAATTTCATCTATGGAATTATCTAGTATTTCCCATATACAATGATGGAGACCTTTACTGCCGGTAGATCCTATATACATACCTGGCCTGACACGTACTGGTTCAAGTTTTTCTAATGAAGTTAATGAACTAACATCATAAACGCTGCTTATTTTATCTCCCACAAAATTCCTCCTTCAAATACTAAGCTGTTCTAAGAAAAAATACCCTCTATTTGTTAAAGAAGGTATGCAACTTTAAAATTATTATATAAATAATACTCAGAACATGCAAATTTATTTTACAGGAAAGCTGATTTTTATAACTGTTCCTATATCAAGTTCACTCCATACATCTATTGTACCCTGATGCATATCAAGTATCCATTTTGCAATAGAAAGTCCAAGTCCTGTACCCCCGCTGGATTTTGTTCTTGACTTATCTGCTCTATAAAACCTTTCGAATATATGGGGAATATGCTCTTTGGAAATGCCTATACCTGTATCTGCTACGGTTATAACAGCAGTATTTGTATGCTGTATAAGATGGGAATCCAGTTTGACGGTTCCCCCTTTTTTAGTGTATTTGATGCTATTATCCATAAATATTCTTAGTGCCTCTTTAATAAGCTTCCTATCTGCGTATACACTAAATTTTTCATTATAATCACTTTCTATGTGGTGATCTTTATGGACTAATTTTGTCTCTCTTATCAATTCATCAATAAGTTCACTAAGTATAAAATCTTCCTTTTGAACTTTTTGAGCGTTTTTATCTCCCCTTGCAAGAAATAAGAGCTTTTCCACTAGCTCCTTCATGTTTTCCGATTCACTTTTAATTGCATTAATGGATTCTTCTAGAACTTCCCTGTCATCCTTTCCCCACCTGTACAGAAGATTTGCATATCCTTGAATTACAGAAATGGGGGTTCTGAGTTCATGAGATGCATCAGATACAAATTGATTCTGTTGTTCTACAGAACTTTCAATTCTATCCAGCATTTCATTAAATGTCTTTGCAAGATCCTTTAATTCATTTTTTGAACCCTTTACATTGAGACGTTTATCCAGGGCATTTATAGATATTTCCCTTACAGTATCTGTCATACTTTTCAATGGAGATAAAAATTTTTTACTGGCTTTTGAAACTACAATGGTAATAATAAATAATCCTATAACATTGGATATAAATATGATACCTCCTAAAATTGACATATAATCAGCATTTATTCCCTTATCTATATAGTATTTGAAGCTGGCCATTATACAGACTCCTATTAGTGAGAAAACCATGATGAAACTGAATACATAAGTTATTGTAATTTTAAAAGTTAAGGAAAATCTAAATTTTTCTAAAATATTCCAAGCAATATCTTCTATAAGATCATATAAAAATTTAAAACTCACCTTTGAAAATGAAAATAGTATTTTTATGATTTTAAACAGTATTTTATACAGAGGTTTTCTATTATTCATACCTAAATTGATACCCCACTCCACGAATGGTATATATATACTTTTTGTTGAATTTATCATCAATTTTACTTCTCAAATAACGAATGTATACATCTACTATATTTGTATCTCCTAAATAATCATATCCCCAGACCTTTTCTAGAATATTTTCCCTGGAAAGTGCAATATCTTTATTTACCATTAAATACTTTAAAAGATCAAATTCCTTTTTTGTTAAATCTATTCCTGAGTTTTCATATGTAACAATATGTCTGCCAATATCCATTTGCAGACTACCTGCGTTAATAATATTATTAATTTTTACATTATTATTGCTTTTATGTTTAAACACCACCCTAATTCTTGCAAGAAGTTCCTCTATAGCAAAGGGTTTTGTCATATAATCCTCTGCACCTATATCAAGTCCCATAACCTTATCTGTAATATTATCCTTTGCAGTAAGCATAATAACGGGAATTTCCGAGGTTTGCCTGAGTCTTCTAAGTACTTCCATTCCATTAATGGAGGGAAGCATAACATCAAGTATTATAAGGTCATAGCTTCCTTTTAAGGCTTTTTCTAATCCCACTCTCCCATCTCCAGTCTGATCAACCATATACCCTTCATGTTCAAGTTCCAGCTGAACAAATCTGGCTATTTTTATTTCATCTTCAACAATAAGAATTCTTTCACCGGCCATTATATACACCCCTTTTCAGTTCACAATTCACAATCTATTGTACTTAGTGTATGCTAAATTTATTATACTATCAAGTGATTCTTAGGTTCAGGTGGAGTTTGCTCATGAGAAATACTTTTCTCCACCTGAATCTTAGAAGAACTTATCCAGGCGCGTAGCAGTGCTTATCCCCACTTTGAAGAAGCTGGGGTGTTAGCTAATTACAGCGTTCGGATAAAATTTAAAGCCTGCTCTATGAAAAATCACAAGCAGGCCCCGGTTTAGGCATTATTAAATTCTTTTGTTATTTTATCTTTGACATCTGTGACTACATTTGTAACCTTGTCTATTTTACTGTTGATATTTAAATCTTCTCCATTTTCTCTATGAAATCTTATTTTACAACCTGTAACTAGGGCAATTATAAGAGATACTGCCGCCACTGGCATTGCCACTATGGCAAATATTGCTGCTAAAGTAGATGGTATATTCAATATGGTCTTTTTATCCTTTGATATTACAAATTTTATTTTATTGGCCCTAGTAATCAATCTTTTTACTTTTCCCATAAAATCTGAATTGCCAGTACATTCCTTTTCCGGTTTAATCTTATCTTGTTCTTCAAGATAGGAAAGTGCTTCAACTATATCTCCATTACATTTTTCCAGTGCTTCTTTTGCTTCTTTATATCCTACATTAGCTCTTTTCCTCAATAGGTCAATCTGTTCAATACTAATTGACATTTTAAATTCCTCCAATTCATTTTTACTATCATATTAAATTTTTCTTATCTGCAAATACTTTTTATAGTTATATGATAAGGATTAATGATTAAAATAAAATTAGTAAAAGATTAAAATCTCATTAGAAAATTAACGCAAAAATATATTATATTAATAAAGACTATTCTTAAGAATTCTTTTTTTCTTCATATTTATTATTGACAAAAAATTTAAAAAGCTTTATATTAAATTTATGGATAAGTGATATTTATAAATCATATATATCGAATAATAAGCATTATTATAAGAATATAACTAGGAGGTTTTATTATGTCAAATAACAAAATTTGTGAATCAGCAGATAAAATATTAGAAAATTTTATAAGTTCTCTAGATAATGTACAAACTTCACACCACAGAGTGGACAGTCAGAAAATCAAATGTGGTTTTGGACAACTGGGAGTATGCTGTAAACTGTGTGCCAATGGTCCCTGTAGAATAACACCTACATCTCCAAAAGGAATATGTGGTGCTAATGCAGATACCATAGTTGCCAGAAATTTTCTACGGGCTGTGGCCGCAGGAAGTGGCTGTTATATTCATATAGTAGAAAATACAGCTAGGAATGTAAAATCCCTTGGAGAAACCGGTGGAGAGATAAAAGGAATAAATGCCTTAAATAATCTAGCAGAAAAACTCGGTATAACAGAACCAGATAGCCACAAAAAGGCTGTCTTAGTAGCGGATGAAGTATTGAAAGATTTATATAAACCAAAATTCGAAAAAATGGAAGTTATAAATAAAATAGCCTATGCACCTAGACTGAAGAATTGGGAAGAATTAAATATAATGCCTGGAGGTGCAAAATCAGAGGTTTTTGATGGTGTGGTAGAAACTTCCACAAATCTAAATAGTGATCCTGTCAACATGCTTTTAACCTGTTTAAAGCTTGGAATATCCACTGGAATTTATGGCCTTACCCTTACCAATTTATTGAACGACATCATTTTAGGTGAACCTGAAATAAGACCTGCAAAGGTTGGTTTTAAAGTAGTAGACCCAGATTATATAAACTTGATGATAACAGGTCATCAGCACTCCATGATTGCCCATCTTCAAGATAAACTTATAGAACCTGAAGTTATCAAAAAAGCTCAGTCAATTGGTGCCAAAGGCTTTAGATTAGTAGGCTGTACTTGTGTGGGACAGGATTTACAATTGAGAGGCAAACACTATACTGAAGTTTTTTCAGGTCATGCTGGAAATAATTTTACAAGTGAAGCTCTAATAGCTACAGGAGGTATAGATGCCATAGTATCAGAATTTAACTGCACTCTTCCCGGCATTGAGCCAATAACCGATAAGTTCCTAGTTAAAATGATATGCCTTGATGATGTAAGTAAAAAATCCAATGCAGAATATATAGAATACTCCTACAAAGATAGAGAAAAAATAAGCAGTCATATTATAGATGAAGCACTTGAAAGCTATACGGAAAGAAGAGCTAAAATCAAAATTAATATTCCTAAAAATCACGGTTTTGATGATGTAATAACTGGTGTAAGTGAAACTTCTCTTAGAGAATTTTTAGGAGGCAGTTGGAAACCTCTTGTAGATCTCATAGCCTCCGGAAAAATAAAAGGTGTAGCGGGAATAGTAGGCTGCTCAAATCTAACTGCTAAAGGCCATGATGTATTTACAGTAGAACTTGCAAAAGAACTTATAAAGAGAAATATAATTATTCTCTCTGCAGGGTGCTCCAGCGGCGGTCTTGAAAATGTAGGACTTATGTCACCTGGTGCTGCAGAACTTGCAGGAAACAGTTTAAAAGAAGTATGTAAAAGCCTTGGTATACCTCCTGTATTAAATTTTGGTCCTTGTCTTGCCATTGGAAGACTTGAAATTGTGGCAAAAGAATTGGCAGAGTACTTGAATATAGATATTCCTCAGCTTCCACTAGTTCTTTCAGCACCTCAGTGGCTTGAAGAACAAGCTCTGGCAGACGGAAGTTTCGGACTTGCACTTGGGCTCCCTCTTCATCTTGCCATATCCCCATTCATAGGAGGAAGCAAAGTTGTTACAAAAGTTCTCTGTGAGGATATGGTAAATCTTACAGGTGGAAAACTTATAGTGGAGGACGATATAGTAAAAGCTGCAGATAAATTAGAAGAAACCATACTTGAAAGAAGAAAAAGTTTAGGTCTTAATTAAAATTTAAAGGGTGGTTTTTATGAAAAGGATAATGATAAATAAAGATTTATGTACCGGATGCTTAAACTGCACTTTGGCCTGTATGGCACAGCACAACAAAAATGGTAAATCCTTTTTTGATATGGATCTTGAGGACATTTCTCTTGAAAGCAGAAATCATATATCCAAAGATGAATATGGAAATAAACTTCCTATATTTTGCCGCCACTGTGATGATGCTGAATGTGTTATAACCTGTATGAGTGGAGCTATGACAAAAGATGCTGAAACTGGTATGGTTTCCTATGATGAAGACAAATGTGCCAGCTGTTTCATGTGTGTCATGTCCTGTCCATATGGAGTCTTGAAACCAGATACTAAAACAAAGAGTAAAGTGGTGAAATGCGATTTGTGCGGTGATAGAGATACTCCAAGATGTGTTGAAAATTGTCCTACGGGAGCAATTTATATGGAAAAGGAGGAAGGGCTTTTATGAAGAATTTAATAAAAAAACTGTACCCCAACAAATATTTGATAATAGGAGCCAGTGCCGCTGGAATAAATGCCGCCAAAACCTTGAGAAGACTAGACAGTAATTCCCGCATAACAATTATTTCAAAAGACAAAAGTGTTTATTCAAGGTGCATGCTCCACAGAGTACTTGATGGGAGTAGAAATTTAAACACTATAAGCTTTATAGAAGATAATTTCTTCAAAAAGTACAACATAAATTGGATAAAAGGTGTTGAAGTTGACCATATAGACAGTTTAAGTAAAAAAGTACACTTGAAAGATACAAGGAACTTTAAATATGACAAGCTTCTTATAGCTTCTGGAGCCTCTTCTTTTGTTCCTCCTGTCAAAAATTTAAGAGAGGGAAAAGGCGTATACTGTCTTCGAAATTTTGAAGACGTAATTTCTATAAAAGAAAGAGCCAAAGAGTCCAAAAATGCAGTAATACTTGGTGCAGGATTAGTTGGAATAGACGCCCTTTTAGGTATTATGGAAAAAGGTATTAAAATATCTCTGGTGGAAATGGGAGATAAAATTCTTCCCCTTCAGCTTGACAAGAAGGCATCCTCTATATACGAAAAACTTTTAAAAGAAAAAGATGTGGATATCTTTACCTTGACCAAATTGGAAGAAGTGATTCTAGATAAAAATGGTTATGTTCAAAAAGCAGTGTTGTCAAATTCATCTTCTATAGATTGTGACATGATAATTGCAGCTGCTGGTGTACGTCCTAATATAGACTTTATAAAAAATACAGATATAAAAGCTGAAAAGGGAATTTTAATAGATAAGCACTGCAAAACTACGGCAGATCACATATATGCAGCAGGAGACGTAACCTTCACTGCACCAATATGGCCCATAGCAGTAAAACAAGGTATAATTGCCGCTTACAACATGGCATCTATAAAAAAAGAACTGGATGATAATTTTGGCATGAAAAATTCTATGAATTTACTTGGAGTTCCCTGTGTATCCCTTGGGAAAGTCAATGCTGCCGATGATACCTATACCATAAACACTCTGGAATGGGAGGGTGTTTATAAAAAAATAATTCACAAAAACGGTATAATTACAGGTGCACTGTTAGTAGGTGATATATCCTACTCGGGAGTACTTGGACATCTTATAAAGAATAAGATAGATATAAGTCATATTCACAAAAATATTTTTGATATAGATTATTCTGATTTTTATAATGTGAATGAAAATGGTGAATACAGCTATAAATTGAGCGTATAAATAATAGGAACTGTATAAAAAGGTTTATTTTTATACAGTTCCTTCATTCATTAATAACATAAACTACAAATTTTTAACTACTAAATCTCCCATTTCCTCTGTTCCTACAATTTTTGAACCTTCTGTGGCAATATCCAAAGTTCTATACCCTTCTTTTAAAACTTTTGATATGGAATTTTCTATATTATGTGAAATCTCATCCATATTAAAACTATATTTAAACATCATAGATATGCTCATAAGAGTACCAATAGGATTA
Organism: Clostridium kluyveri; assembly: GCF_001902295.1. NCBI lineage: Bacteria > Bacillati > Bacillota > Clostridia > Eubacteriales > Clostridiaceae > Clostridium > Clostridium kluyveri. Next base: position 2,404,547 of record NZ_CP018335.1, read on the forward strand.
GCTTTATTCTGCGCTGCAATATCCGGTGCAGAGCCGTGTATAGGTTCATATAGTCCAAAAGAATCCTCCCGTACACTGGCAGAAGGCAGCATTCCGAGGGAACCCGTCAGCATTGAGGCTTCATCACTTAAAATATCTCCAAACATATTTTCTGTTAAAATTACATCAAACTGCCCCGGATTTTTAATAAGCTGCATGGCAGCATTATCTACATACATGTAATTAAGCTCCACATCATCATACTCTTTTGCAATTTCACCTACAACTTCCCTCCACAGTTTAGAGCTTTCAAGTACATTGGCTTTATCTATCAAGGTAAGTTTCTTATTTCTCTTTCTAGCAATTTCAAAAGATCTTCTGGCAATTCTATCTATTTCAAAGGTGGAATAACTTATAGTATCCCAGGCTTTTTGTCCCCCTTCTACATTTATCCTGTCTTTTTCTCCAAAATATGCTCCTCCGGTTAACTCTCTCACTATCATTATATCAAGTCCTTCTCCAAGCACTTCAGGTTTTAAATTTGAAGCGGATTTAAGCTCTGGAAATAATATGGCAGGTCTTAAATTGGCAAATACCCCAAGGACTTTTCTTATGCCCAGAAGTCCTGCTTCAGGTCTTAAATTTCCGGGCAGTTTATCCCATTTAGGTCCTCCTACTGCCCCCAAAAGCACTGCATCACTGCTCTTGCAGATCTTTATAGTCTCCTCTGGAAGAGGTGTTCCTTTTTCATCTATGGCACTTCCTCCTAGCAGTACCTCTTCATATTCAAAATCAAATTTATATTTATGTGCTGCAGCCTTTAAAACTTTTTTTCCCTGTGCAATTATTTCCTTCCCAACTCCATCTCCTGGTATAATAGCTATTTTCACTTGTTTTCCACCTCTTTTTTTATATAACCTATAAGTCCCTGGGATTCTATTATCTTCTGCATAAATTCTGGAAAAGGAGCTGCTTTATAAGTCTTATTTTTGGTCATATTGGTAATTACTCCTGAATTTACATCAATAGATATTTCATCCTTTTCTTCTATATCCCTTGCAGCTTCTCTGCATTCCATTATGGGAAGCCCAATATTTATAGAATTTCTAAAAAATATTCTGGCAAAGGTTTCTGCTATTACACAGCTAATTCCCGATGCCTTAATAGCTATAGGGGCATGTTCTCTTGAGGAACCACATCCAAAATTTTTACCTGCTATAATTATATCTCCTTTATTTATCTTCTTTAAAAAATCTTTATCTAAATCCTCCATACAGTGAGAAGCAAGTTCCTTTTCATCACTGGTGTTTAAATATCTGGCTGGAATTATAACATCTGTGTCAACATTGTCTCCATATTTAATAGTTTTTCCCTTTACCATTTTATACTACCTCCTCTGGTGATGAAATCTTTCCCGTTACAGCAGAAGCCGCTGCTACCGCTGGACTTGCTAAATAGACTTCACTTTCTACATGTCCCATTCTTCCTATAAAATTTCTGTTTGTGGTGGCTACAGCCCTTTCTCCTTTTGCAAGTATACCCATATGTCCTCCAAGACAGGGACCGCAGGTAGGCGTGCTTACCACTGCTCCCGATTCTATAAATATTTCCAAAAGTCCCTCTTTCATAGCTTGAAGGTATATGCTCTGAGTTGCAGGAAATATAATGGTTCTTACATTGGAATTTACTTTTCTGCCTTTCAGCACTTTAGCTGCCGCCCTTAAGTCTCCTATTCTGCCATTGGTACAGGAGCCTATGACTGCCTGATCTATCTTTACCTCTCCCACCTCATCAATGGTTCTGGTATTTTCAGGTATATGAGGGAATGCCACTGTAGGACGAATCTTTGACAAATCTATTTCTATTGTTTTAACATATTCTGCATCCTCGTCTGCTTCATATACAGTATAACTTCTATTTGAATGTTCTTTTACATACTCTATAGTCTTTTCATCTACCGGGAAAATTCCATTTTTAGCTCCTGCTTCAATAGCCATGTTAGATATGGTAAATCGATCATCCATAGATAATTCTCCTACCCCTTCTCCTGTAAATTCCATGGAGTTATAAAGCGCTCCATCCACTCCTATCATTCCAATAATATGGAGAATAATATCTTTTCCACTTACCCAGGGGCTTAATTTGCCCTTTAGTACAAATTTTATAGCTTCAGGTACTTTAAACCAGGCTTCTCCTGTGGCCATTCCTGCAGCCATATCTGTGCTTCCAACACCTGTGGAAAAAGCTCCCAGTGCACCATAGGTGCAGGTATGGGAGTCTGCACCTATTATTACATCTCCGCACACTGCCAATCCTTTTTCTGGAATAAGAGCGTGTTCAATTCCCATTTGACCTATTTCAAAATAATTTTTAATATCTTTGTCCTTTGCAAATTCTCTTACACATTTGCACTGCTCTGCTGATTTTATATCCTTATTAGGAGTAAAATGATCTGGAACAATTGCAACCTTTTCCTTGTGAAAAACTTTATTGCTTCCAATTTTATTAAATTCATTTATAGCTACCGGGGTAGTTATATCATTTCCAAGTACTAAATCCAATTTTACTTTTATTAATTCTCCCGCTTTTACACTATCCAGCCCTGCATGGGAAGCTAGTATTTTTTGCGTCATGGTCATTGCCACATAAATCACTCCTATCAAAATTTTATATTAATTTAAATATCTACTAATTAGCTGAAATTTTTTGTAAATCCTTTGAATAAGTTTCATAATACAATTTATTTACAGCATTTATAAAAGCTATACCGCTGGCCTCTACAATATCTGTACTTATACCTTTTGCTGAAAATATTTTCCCTTCCTTTTCAATTCTCACAGTTACTTCTCCCATTGCATCTTTTCCACTTCCTACAGCTTTTATAAAGTAGTCATTTAAAGTAACATCTATGCCAGTGGCTTTTTCAATGGCTTTAAATGTAGCATCCACAGGTCCATCTCCACAGGAAGCTTCACTTAATTTTTTTCCGTTACATTCAATCTCCACAGTAGAAGTAGACACTACAGTGTTTCCTGTAAAAACTTGATAGTACTTTAACTTAAATACTTCTGGAACATGAAATATTTCATTTTTCACAAGGCTTTCTATATCCTCGTCGGATATATGCTTTTTCTTATCTGCCAGCTCTTTAAATTTTTTAAAAATTTCATCTGTTTTCTCTGTGCTTAAATCTTTATATCCCATTTCATGTAAATGCTCTACAAAAGCATGTCTCCCAGAATGTTTGCCTAACACTATAAAATTTTTCTTAAGTCCTACGGATTCCGGTGTCATAATTTCATAGGTTTCTCTGCAGTTTAATACCCCATGTTGGTGTATACCGGATTCATGAGCAAAAGCATTAGCTCCTACTATTGCCTTGTTTCCTTGAACCTGCATACCTGTCACATGGCTTACTATACTGCTGGTTTTAGTTATCTCCTCTGTTACAATATCCGTATGACAATTGAAACTATCCGCTCTTGTACTGATTGCCATTACAATTTCTTCAAGGGCTGCATTTCCTGCCCTTTCTCCCAGTCCATTTATGGCACATTCAATTTGCTCTGCACCACTTTCAATGGCTGCCAGAGAATTTGCCACAGCCAGACCCAAATCATTATGACAGTGTACACTTATAATTGCATCTTCAATATTTTTTACATTTTCTTTAATTCCTTTAATGAATGCACCATACTCTACGGGAGTGGTATATCCTACCGTATCTGGTATATTTACCACATCTGCACCTGCTTCTATAACAGCCTCTAAAACTTTATATAGAAATTCCGGTCTTGTTCTTGTAGCATCTTCTGGTGAAAATTCTATGCTGGGACACAGTCCCTTAGCATATCTTACCATATCTGCCGCCCTTTTTAAAACTTCTTCTGGTTTCATTTTCAACTTATGCTCCATGTGAATATCCGATGTGGCAAGAAAAATATGAATTCTCGGTTTTAAGGAACCTTTAAGAGCTTCCCAAGCACAGTCTATATCTTCCTTTGAAGCTCTCGCAAGTCCCACTATGACGGGACCCTGTATATTTTCGGCAATAGCCTTAACTGCCTCAAAATCTCCATGGGAAGCCTTAGGAAATCCAGCTTCTATAACATCTACAGACAATTTTTGAAGTTGTTTTGCAATGGTAATTTTATCATTTATATTAAGGCTCACCTTAGGTGTTTGTTCTCCATCCCTTAACGTAGTATCAAATATATATATTTTCTTTGTCATAAAAATTCCTCCTTTTTATAATTCAAAATATAAAAAACAGACTTCTCTATGGGGCGAGAAGTCTGTCGCGGTGCCACCCAAATTTTTTCTTAATTAAATAACGGCGTAAACCGATAGAGCCTACTAAAATTTCAGCTTATAACTCCAGGGTGAGTTCAACCTGTATGATTTATGGGTTTTCACCTATTCCCACTCTCTTTTAAATCCATTGACATGTCTACTATTCCCTATCATAGTTTTTACAATGCATAATGCACAGTTCACAATGCACAATTTATAGATTTTTTCTTTTTAAATATAAAAAACAGACCTCTCATGGGGCGAGAAGTCTGTCGCGGTACCACCCAAATTTTTTCTTAATTAAATAACGACAATACTGCCGGCACAGCCTACTAAAATTTCAGCCTACAACTCCAGAGCGAGTTCAATGTGTACTATCTATGGGTTCTCACCTTTCCCCAATCTCTTTAAAATATAAACACACCTACTGTTCTCCATCTCAGTTTTTATAATCATCTATATACCTGTCAGTATATTATAAATTAGATTTGCTGTCAATAGATAAATAACTTTTCTATAATAAAAACTTATTTACTTTTTCTTTTAATTCGCCGGAAACCTGTTCCAAATCCGCTGTAAGCTTTTTTACATCTTCCATTCTCTCTCTTACTTCAAGGGTAGAGGCTGTTATTTCCTCTGAAGATGCTGCTATTTCCTGTGTAACTGAAAGTATGGAGTCCATAGAAGAACTAACTACATCCTTATTTTCATAAACTTCCTCTATCTGAGCCACATTTTTTTCAATTACCTTTGGCATATTCTCCATAAAATCAATTACCTTGCCTAATGTCTGCTTTGTTTCATTTATAGTATCAACCTGAGATTCTATCACTTTACTTGAAGTTTCCACGCTGCCTGCAGAAACATTAACTGTATCTATAAGTTCCTTTATAAGTACATTAATTTGTTTTACAGATTCAAAAGTTTCATCTGATAGTTCTTTAATCTGTTCCGCCACCACGGCAAAGCCTCTTCCTGCTTCCCCTGCTCTGGCAGATTCTATAGATGCATTTAAAGAAAGTAAATTTATCTCATTTGAAATTCCTTCTATAGTTTCTACTATGCTTACTATATCATTGGATTTATTCAATAATTTTTTTATATTACTGTTGGTTTCCTTGGAAGCTTCTATATTCTCCTTATTTTTATTTTCAAGTTCATTAAGTATATTTATAATATTTGAATTTAACTTACTGGCCTTAAATACATCTTCTTTCATAGTAATACTGTTTTCTTTCACCATATTTATATTTTCTGACAAAATACTCATGCTTTCAATACTATTTTGCATGTCTTTTGCAGAATCACTTACAGCTGAAGATACTTGTTCCATTGCGTCTTTTATGCTGCTTGAATTTTCAGAAGTAACCTCAGTAAAGGAACCTATGTTAACTACTTTTTCATCTATTACAGATGATGTATTCTTTATCTTTACAAGAACATTTTTTATCTCATCTATCATTTCATTAAATATTTGTGCTATAATTCCTATTTCATCTTTATTCTTTATATTTACTTTTACAGACATATTACCTTTAGACGCCATTTTCATAGAATTTATTATTTCACCTAAAGGTCTTACCTTGTTTTTCATAAGAATGCCTATAAATAGTACAGAAACCAATATTATAATTACAGATATTGTAACTATGATTATTAAAATTTTATATAGAGGTTTATAAAAATCTTCATCATAGCATCCTACATTTATGTACCAATCCCAGGGTTCAAAATAAGCTACAGCATTTATTTTAGGTCTTTCTCGGGTTTCTCCTGGATTTTTCCAGTTGAAATGTACTATTCCTCCACTTTTAGGATTCTTAGCTTCATCCATTATAAGCTGTACCAAACTGTTTCCATCTGAATCCTTAGCACTTGATATATCCTCTCCTTCTTTGTAAGGGTGCATCATCTCAACTCCCTTACTATTGATGGCATACATATAGGCTTCTATATTTAATTCTAAATTTGAATTAAGTCCCCTTGTTTTTCCATCAGACTGTTTTGGATTTAACATTTTACCTTTAAATGCTTCTTGAGCTTCAGCCCGTGTAAGTTTTCTTTTTTGGACCTGTTCTTCAAGTAGCTCCATCGTTACAATACCCATTTGAATTCTATTTTTTATAGCAGTTTCTCCTAATTCTGTAAGTTCATTTTTGGTATTATAAAAACATACAGATCCTATTATAATTATAGAGGTTACAATTATACCTAAAAACCATAAATAAGAACTAAAAAAGCTCCGACTTAACTTGTCGTTTTTTAGTTCACGCCTTTTAGATCTTTTTTCTTTCATAAGCAACTACCCCTCCCCCAATACAAATACACATTAATTACAAATTGATTTACTACATTACTTTATTATACCGTATATTTGTGTATAATCACAATATAATGCTATAAACCCCTCCATATATTCCTATATAAGGGGTTTATAATAAAAATTTCCTTGCATTTTTCAACCATTTCATTTTAAAATTTTCAAGTTCCTATTTGTCACATATTTCAATAAGAGGTATTACATTTATTACAGGTTCTTCATAGGGATGAACTTATTTTATTGTACTTACAGCATCAAATTCTAAAATAAACCGCTGAAAAAATTTTTAATGGCTTCTATAATTTTAGCAAAAAATCCTTTAGCTTCTTCAGAAGATATACTTCCTTTCAATTGGCTTGCCACACTGTTTAATTGATCTTTCAAATCAGAAAAATTTAAGTTCAAACCATTTATTTTACTCATTAGAGATACTATTTTATCCACATCTTCAGAGGATAAGTTAAAATTATAATTGTTAACCACATTTTGCACTATGTTTTTTATTTCCCCTTCTGTTTTAGGATTTTCTTTAACTACCTCGGTTTTTATTTCATTTATTAAACCCGCAGCCTCATCCTTCCCTATTTTATCTCCCAAATTTCCTGTGGTTACCAATTCATCATTTGCAACCTTTTTGGTCTCTTCATCAATTTTATTGCCTGCAGTACTGTTTTCAAAGCCTTTTAAAATACCTGTAAGAGCTGCAGTTCCAGATACATTGAAAGGAGCTGACGCTTTAACATTGGCATTTTTTATCCCTGCGGTTATAAGGGCATTTTTTATCATACTGCTGCTGACCCAATATATATTATTGGTGGATACTTGAAGACCTCCACTGGAAGTTGGTTCTACATAAGCACAAGATATAGATTTAGTTCCTATCTGTTCACTGCTTGCCACATCTCCTAGATACTTTTTTTCCTCATCTATATTTACTTCTATCACATTAACTTCCTGTTTGTTAACCTTAAAATATTCCAGCATATCATTTTTTTGCTGCTCTGTAAGATTTCCTCCCAAAGTAACCACTTTATATGCATCTGCCTGTACTTTATTTACACCCCCTATTAATACCACCGATAAAACCATAAATAATATCAATAATTTACTTGTAAATATTCTACACTTCATATTTAAAATCTCCTTTTCAATATACTAATAAATATAATATACTACATTTATCAATATAAAAAGTACCAAATTGTAAAAACATAGAGTACTTTAAGAAGATAATATTTTTACTACCTTTGTAATGCCTATGTCATTTTGAATCAATTTCAAAAAATTATGTTTTGATCTATTATAATTTTCAAAGATCTCAAGGGCTTTTTCTCTGTCATTATAAACCTTCCAGTAGCCACAGCATACACATTCCTTTTCACTGCAATTTATAAAATCTTCTACATCTTTAACTGGTATACCTAAAAAGATTCCCATCTCATGCGGACAAAAATTATATTCATATCTATTTTTAAGAAGGTTTAGCTTGTCAATTAAAGGCATAGAATTTAAATATCCAAATTTACTTAAAAACTCAGCATTATCCTTATAACACAATACTTCAGAGAGCATCTTTTCATTATAAAATAAAAGTACTATGGCATTTTCCTTTCTATTAATTTCAAATACTTTTAAATTTATATTTTCTAAATATTCACTTCCATATTTGCACCACAGATCATACATATTTTTATTCTTATTGGATATAGTAATTATAGAAGATGGTTTGTATCCCGCAATAGTAGGAGATAAAGCATAGGTTATAAGGCTCATCATATATTCTTTTTCATCTGCATTGTACATAAACTTAATAAATTCCTGATTTAAACTTTTCACATTCTACCAACTCCCTTTAATATAACACTAGGATTCCAAGACAAAAATATTTGATAAAAAATATATTTAAACTTAGAATCCTACAGGTATTATCATATATCCAATTTTTAAATTTAATCTTATAAAAATTTCGCTATTTACCTATGTTAACATGAAAATATACCCTACAATATTAATAGGCAGCTGCTTCCCGTCCAAAATTTCTGCATTCTTCTTCTGAACTTCCCTCCGGGGCTTCTTGTACAACTAATCCTTCATTTAATAGATTAGCTCCATAGCCTTCCATCCTCTCTACCCAGCTTCTCATCCATTCTCCATCGCCCCATCCATAAGAGCCAAATAAACCTAATTTTTTGCCGGATACAGAAGAAGCAATAGAGTCCACAAAAGGCTCCATTTCACTTTCCTCAATAACCTCTGCACCCATGGCAGGAGAACCTAATAACACCATATCTGCACCTTTTACATCATCAACACTAGCCTCTGAAACATGTAAAAGTTTAACTTCTGCGCCTTTTTCCTTAGCACCTTCTTCTATTAATTTAGCCATGGCCTCTGTATTACCTGTTCCTGTCCAATAAATAATATTTACTTTACTCATTTTTATCATCTCCTCAAGCTCCTGAAATAGTCGATAATGAAAATCATTATCATACATATAATGATATATCTGTTTATTACAATTGTCAATAGTTACATAAAATATTTCATATAACAAAAACAGGTCATTAAAAGTATACATCCTTCTAATGACCTGTTTAAAATATATTCTCTATTCTAACTCCTTGATTAAATTAGCCATTTCTATAGCAGCCATAGCCCCATCATATCCTTTGTTTCCACTTTTAGTTCCTGCCCTTTCTATAGCCTGTTCTATATTGTCTGTAGTGAGTACGCTAAATATAACCGGAATATCACTTTCCAGTGAAACATGAGCTACACCCTTTGAAACTTCACTGGATACATAATCAAAATGAGGGGTAGATCCTCTGATTACAGCTCCTAAACATATTACTGCATCATATTTTCTAGAAAAAGCCATTTTCTTTGAAATCATAGGTATTTCAAATGCTCCCGGTACCCAACTTATATCTATATTATCCTCTTCTGCTCCATGTCTTTTTAAACAGTCTAAGGCTCCAGACAATAATTTAGATACTATAAATTCATTAAATCTTCCCACAACTATTCCAAATTTTAGCCCCTCTGCATTTAACTTTCCTTCATAAACTTTCATCTTTTCAGTCTCCTTTGATATATTAATAATTTAAAATATGTCCCATTTTTTCCTGTTTTGTTTTAAGGTAAAAAGTATCATAGGCAGATGCCTTCATTTGGATTGGTACTCTTTCTGTGATATTTATACCGTAGTTGGATAACTGTTCTATTTTATCCGGGTTATTTGTCATAAGTCGTATATCTTCCACACCTAAATCTTTTAAAATTTGTGCAGCAGCATAATAATCTCTTAAATCCTCCTCAAAACCCAGTGCAATATTTGCTTCAACGGTATCTAAGCCTTTATCTTGCAGTGCATAAGCCTTCAATTTATTAATTATACCTATGCCCCGTCCCTCTTGATTCATGTATAAAAGAATGCCCTGTCCTTCTTCTTCAATTTGGGTCATAGCTCTTGCATACTGCTGCCCACAATCACATCTAACAGAGCCGAAAGTATCTCCTGTAAGACATTCAGAATGTACTCTGCACAAAACTGAATTCCCTTTTGAAATATCCCCTTTCACAAGTGCCATGTGATTTTCTCCATTTATTTTATTTATATATCCATAGGCTACAAATTCTCCATATTTGGTTGGCAGTTTTGTATGCACTACCTGTTCTATAAGTTTCTCTCTTTGTTTTCTATACTCCTGCAGAGCCTTAATTGTAATAAACTTCAATTGATATTTTTCCGCAAATTCCATTAGTTCGGAAGTTCTCATCATGGTACCATCATCTCTCATGATCTCACAACAAAGTCCACACTCTTTCAGATTTGCCAGTTTCATAAGATCAACAGTAGCTTCTGTATGTCCATTGCGCTCCAGAACTCCATATTCCTTTGCACGCAGTGGAAACATATGTCCAGGTCTTCTAAAATCCTCTGGCTTTGCACCTTCTTCTACAGATTTCAATGCAGTTATGGAACGTTCTGCAGCCGAAATGCCAGTAGTTGTACTTACGTGGTCGATTGATACCGTAAAAGCTGTTTCATGGTTATCTGTATTATTTGAAACCATCTGTGGAAGGTTTAATTTAGAAATCATTTTACTACTCATAGGCATACAGATAAGTCCTTTTGCATGTGCTGCCATAAAATTAACATTTTCCTGGGTTGCAAATTCTGCTGCACAGATTAAATCTCCTTCATTTTCCCTATCTTCATCATCAGTCACCAGAATCATTTTACCCTGTTTAAGATCTTCTAAAGCTTCTTCAATACTATTAAATTTATTGCTCATAATTTTCAACTCCTCTTTTAAAAATACTATTAATTAGTCATGTTACTTTAGTTACAACACAAATCCAAATTTTTGTTTACCAAAACCCATTTTCCTTTAACAATTCTTCTGTTATGCTGGAATTTTTTACAGGTTCTGTTTCTTTTCTTAAAATAAGATTTTCAATGTATTTTCCTATTAAATCACATTCTACATTTATTTCATCTCCTGCACTTTTATACTGCAGAATAGTCTGTGCTTTGGTATGTGGGATTAGGGATACACTAATACAGTCTTCATGCACTTCTGCTATGGTAAGACTCACTCCATCTAAAGCCACAGAACCTTTTGAAACCATATATTTCAATAATCCCAAAGGAGGCTTTATAACAAGCCAGGTGGCTATATCCTCTTTTTTTATGTCCTTTACCCTGCCGATTCCATCTATATGTCCTGTTACTATATGCCCTCCCAGTCTTTCTCCTACCTTCACTGCCCTTTCTAAATTCACATCACTGTTTCTTCTTAAAAGTTTTAAATTACTTTTTCTTAGTGTTTCAGCCATTACATCTACTGTAAAAGAATTTCCTGTAAAACTTGTTACCGTAAGGCAGGCTCCATTTACAGCTATACTGTCTCCTAATTTAACTTCCTCTAAAACTTTCTCTGAAGAGATAGTTATTCTAGAAGAATTTTCTCCATTTTTTATTTCCAGTATTTGTCCAATTTCCTCTACTAAACCTGTAAACAATATTCCCCTCCCCTTTTTTAATTACTTTTCTACATATCCTTGAACCATCATATCTTCTCCTGATTTTGAATAGCTAATATTTTTTAATTTAACGGCTTTATTTAAATCTTCAATACCTTTTCCTTCTACAGAAGTTTTAGCTTCTAATCCACCTATTATTTTAGGGGCTATAAAATAAACAACTTTATCTACAATTCCTGAACTTAAAGCAGAAAAATTAAGTGAGCCCCCTCCCTCTATAAGCAAACTATCTATACCGATATTTCCTAACTTTTCTATTAAAATCTTTAGATTCACATGACCAGATTCATCTTTAGGACAGATAATTACATCCACTCCCATTTTCTCAATTTCATACTTTTTATCTTTATCATGTCCCTCTGTGCAAGCTATTATGATTTTCCTATATTTAAGTGTATCAAAAATCCTACAATCCATAGGTATCCTTAATTTAGAATCTAAGATTACAGCTATAGGACTTTTACATTTTCTCTCCAGCCTTGTAGTTAAAAGTGGATTATCTGAAAGTATGGTACCTATGCCCACTGCAATTGCCATAACCCTATTTCTTATGTGATGTACAAAATTTCTGGATTCTTCACAGGTTATCCACTTTGACTGTCCTGTAACTGTTGCTATTTTACCATCTAAAGTTACTGCAGATTTCAATATTACAAAAGGGTGTTTTTCAGTAATATACTTTATAAATATTTCATTTATATTTAAGGCTTCTTTTTCTAAAACACCTGTAACCACTTCTATTCCCTTACTCCTTAAAAAATCTATGCCTCTACCTGACACTAGTGGATTAGGATCCTTTAATGCAACCACTACTTTTTTTATTCCTGCTTTTACTATGGCTTCTACACAGGGTGGAGTTTTTCCGTAATGAGAACAAGGCTCTAAAGTCACGTATATCTGCCCGCCTGCAGCTTTATCACCTGCTTCTTTTAATGCATATACCTCTGCATGGGGTCCTCCATAAAATTTATGATAACCTCTTCCTACTATATTGCCTTCTTTTACTACAAGGGCTCCCACCTGTGGATTTGGATTCACAAAACCTTCTCCCTTTGATGCCAGCTCTAAAGCAATTTTCATATAATGTTCATCTTTATTGTCATAATTCATAAAATTGAATCCTCCACTTCAAAAGAATATTATTACTTTTTATATAAATTTTACAAGTAAAAGGGCAAAACACCCGCGGCTTTTATGTACAAGCTACCAATAGTAATATCCCAACTTCTCAAATATGGAAATAAACTGCCTGCCCTCAGATAAGTTACAGCTATAAGTACTACCTTCAGATTTTTCCCATTCAAAAATCCCCCCGAAAATACCTTCAGGGGGATAATAAACATACTAAGAACAACCTAGCACATAAAATACATACTACAAAAAACTTCCACTTTCTCCATCCAGACTTTACTGTCGGTACTGGAATCCAACCAGTTCCTGCTGATAATCAGCTCGCGGACTATACCGCCGATCGGGAATTTCACCCTGCCCCGAAAGCATATTATTAAGTTTTAACTATGGTTTTAATATATACTTCTTTTTTTCACTTGTCAATAGAAACTTTTAAAAAAATTGTAATCTTTAATACAATTTTATTGACTTAAATTATAAATACTACAAAAATTTACATTGATAACTGACAATAACTTAAGATTTTACTATGACAACATACTTTGCTCCTGAAATTTCATCTGAGTAAGTAGTTATAGTAACTTCCTCTGAAATATTGTACTTTTTGCATATTTCATTTAAAGTCTGGGTTATATTATACTCACTTGAATTATAATTCAATATTTTTACACTTACAGAATTTTCCCCTTGTGATAATGCCTCTTCTACTGCACTATAAAAATCATTATAGTTATCAACAACTTTTATATCATTGCCGTAAACATCCTTCTCCACCACATTAAGGTTGTCAAAACTGTATTCTGTACTGGTACATTCAGGATACTCATCTGTATTCCACCTATGATTTTTGGCAATCTGATCATCGGTTATGTTAAAATAGGAGTGAGAAAGCCTATTTGAGCCATCACTTATAACGGGATCATCCCAGGTAGAATCCAATTGATAATACTCCCCCTGTATTTTCACTATATTCCATGCATGTCCAATCCATTCAGTACCATTATTTGCATCCCCTATCACCATCCTGCACTCTACCCCTGCCGCCACAAGAAGTCTATCCACAGCATCTGCATAACCCTGACATACTCCAACTCCATTTATCAAAACCCCATAAGCTGTATAAGAGTCTTCCGGCATATTACCTTTATATGCTCTTTCATCATATTTGGTATTATTAACTACATAGTCGTGAAGTACCAGTTCCTTTTGGTAATCTTCCATATCAGAAGTAATTAAAGTGTCTATAAGTTCACTAACCTTTTGCTGCACGATTTTCTCTTTTTCTATTAAACTTTCCTTTGTATCTGTATACTTAAAATTTATAGTAACTTTTGCAGGACTTGTATATTCAACATTGCTTGCTGCTCCTGAATATCTTGTCCTTAAATCAGAATAGTCAATTAATATCTTGTTTATAACATCTAGATTATATTTATCTTTGTCATAATTACTTATATTTAAAATTAAAGTATCTTCATAATTATACAATGCATCTTTTAATGCATTATAGTATTGTGAATAATTTTCTATATCAATTGAGTTATTTAAATTACTTTTCTGTACTGTAAAATTATATTTTACCCCTTCATTTAATTCTTTACCTTCAACAGATTTTAATCCACTATCTATTACCAAAACATATTGTTTTCCCTCTGCATATGAACTTATAGGAGAAACCTGTATTGTATCTGAAGAGGTATTTATAATATTAACTTCTAAAGGCGTACTACTCCCCTGTTCATATACTTTTATAAAATTTTTTGCAGAATCTAAATCAATATCTTTATTAAAAGTAATAGTCCAGATCTTCTTATCGCTTACAGTAGAGATGCTATTATTGTTCCAAATTTTATATTCTTCTGCAGCATAACATATTTCACCAGAGGATAACAATATAACTAACATACCTATTATCATAAACTTGTATATTTTTTTAAACACTTTATCACCTCCATATAATATTTTGGCACACTAAAAACTTTTAAAATACTCCGGTTAAAATAACTATATTATAGTTGTATTACAAATCAATTAACATTTTTCAACATTTTTATTAACACATTTTGTACTTTAAGACTTTAATGTAATTTGTCTCTTTCTGGATTGTTATTGATTTTAACATACCTTATTAACTATTAATCAACTGGTTACAGTACATATTGTAATATATGCCCTTTTTCCCTATTAAATCACTATGATTTCCCACTTCTACTATTGTTCCTCCATCTATTACCATTATAATATCTGAATCTCTAATAGTACTCAATCTATGGGCAATTATAAAACTGGTTCTTTTCCGTATAAGATTACGCATGGCTCTTTGTATTTTAAGTTCCGTTCTTGTATCCACATTACTTGTAGCTTCATCTAAAACAAGTATGGAAGGATCTGAAAGTATAGCTCTTGCTATAGCTATTAGCTGCCTCTCTCCCTGACTTAAATTACTTCCCCCTTCCTGTAACATAGTATCATACTTATGAGGAAATTTCTCAATAAACTGATTTGCACCTGCTGCCTGTGCTGCCTCTTTAACCTGAGAAAAATCTGCATCCAATCTACCATATTTAATATTTTCAAGTATTGTACCTGTAAAAAGATAGGTATCTTGAAGAACTATGCCAAAACACTTTCTAAGACTATCTCTTGTATAATTTCTTATATCTATTTCATCGATTAAAATTCTCCCACTGGATACATCATAAAACCTGACAAGCAAATTTACAATAGTTGTCTTCCCTGCTCCTGTAGGTCCAACAAGGGCAACACTTGTGCCCTGATTAATATTAAAATTTATATCGTTTAATATTAGAAAATCTTTTCTATAACTAAAATTTACATTTTCAAAAGTAACCTGTCCGCTTGTATTTTCAAGAGTTACAGCTTCAGCAGTGTCTTTTATCTCCTCTTTTTCATCCAATATATCAAATACTCTCTCGGCACCGGCAACAGCAGACTGAAGTGTATTAAATATGCTGGCTATATCATTTAATGGTCTTGCAAATTGTCTGGAATAACTTAGAAAACTGGCTATAATTCCTATGGTTATAATATTTTTTACAGCCAGAATCCCCCCTACACCAGCTACAGCAGCAAAACCTATATTGTTTATTACATTCATAATAGGCATTAAGAATCCGGACCAAATTTGAGCTTTCAATCCTACCTGACTTAAACTGTAATTTATTTTTTTAAATTCTTCTATAGCCTTCTGCTCATGGTTGAAAGCTTTTACTACATGGATGCCGGATATATTCTCCTCTATATGTCCATTGAGTTTTCCAAGCTGTACCTGCTGTTCTTTAAATAATACACTGGTATTTTTTGCGATACCCTTAGTAAGAAAAAACACCATAGGCACTGTAATAAGAGTTACAAAAGTCAAAATAGGACTTAAAATAAGCATCATAATAAAAGATCCTAACACTGTCACTACTGCTGACATAAGTTGAGTAGTGGATTGAGATATGGTAGAACTTACATTTTCTATATCATTAGTCAATCTGCTCATTATTTCTCCATGAGTATTCATATCAAAAAAAGAAATTGGTAATTTTTGAAGTTTGTCAAATAAGCTTCTTCTAAGATTCATCACTATTTTCTGAGCAGTACCAGCCATGAGCCACCCCTGAAAAAAAGTCAAAATGGCATCTAATACATATGTAAATAAAAGCAATATAACCATTACAGATAGTATATCAAAATTCACTTTTCCCCTTAATTCTGACATAGCATCAATAGACTTTCCTATAAGATAGGGTCCAAGAAGCCCTATGATAGAATCTATTATTACAAATATAAATATTATAACTAAAAGTTTTCTTTCACTTCCAAAATACTTCCAAAGTCTAAATAATGTTTTCTTAAAATTTTTTGGTTTTTCCACAGGACCAATACTTCCTCTTCCTCTTACTCCTCTTCTCGGTCCCAGAGGCATTTTTATATCACTCTTATTATATTTGTCCCTCTCACCCATATTAAATTACCTCCTTTCCAACCTGAGACAAGAAAATATCTTTATAAACTTCACAATTTTTCATAAGCTGGCCATGGTTTCCCATACCCACCAACTTTCCTTCATCCAGCACGATTATCTTATCTGCAGATATTACAGATGATATTTTCTGGGCAATTATTATACAAGTCAAATTATTTGAATATTTTTTAAGCTTTTCTCTTATCTTAACTTCGGTTGATGCATCTACAGCACTTGTACAATCATCCAGTATGAGTATTTCAGGTTTTTTAATCAAGGCTCGAGCTATGGAAACCCGCTGTTTTTGACCTCCTGAAAAATTCACTCCTCCCTGTCCAAGTTTTGTATTGTATTGTTCCGGAAATCCAGAGATAAACTCATCCGCTTCTGCAATTTCAGCTGCCTTCTTAACCTCTTCCAGCGAGGCATTCTCTTTACCCCATCTTATATTTTCCAGAACACTTCCTGTAAACAGCATTGTCTTCTGGGGTACAAGGGCTATTTTTTCTCTTAAAATTCTTTTATTTATATCCCGTACATCTACTCCATCAACTTTTACCCTACCAGAGACAGCATCATAAAATCCTGGAATAAGATTTACAAGACTGCTTTTGCCTGAACCTGTAGCTCCAATAATGCCTAAGGTTTCCCCTTGCATGCAGGTAAAACTAATATTATGGATAACTTCATGGCCGTTTGCATAAGAAAAACTCACATCTTCAAAATCTACCCTTCCAATTTCTCTTAAATTTGAAACACCTTCATTAAAATTAATACTGCTTTTTTCCTCAATTATTTCAAAAATACGTATTGCAGAAGCTTTAGATCTTACAAACATATTAAAAACTGCAGATATCATCATAATTGAAAATAATATTTGGGTCATATAATTTGTAAATGCAATTATTTGTCCTACCTGCATACTTCCACTGTTGACATATTTTCCTCCAATCCACAAAACACATGCTATTCCTATATTTATAACCAGGCTTCTAGTAGGAGAAAATACAGCCATTACACGCATTGCAAGGGCAGATAATCTTCCTAATTCCTCGTTTGCCTCTTTAAATCTTTCATTTTCATAATCAAACCTGTTGAAGGCTTTTACTACCCTTACACCAGATAAATACTCTCTCATCACAGAATTTACCCTATCTAAAGCTATCTGAACCTTCATAAAATACGGGTATCCTATATTCATATTGAAAAATATAAATACAGCTACAATTGGTATTACAATGAAAAGTATTACTGCCAGGTGTAAATCAAGCCTTGATGCCATAATAATACTTCCAATACACACAAGAGGTGATTTTACAAATATTCTCATAAGCCCATTTACAAAATTTTGCACTTGAGTCACATCATTTGTAAGACGTGTTATAAGAGAACTATTTTCAAATTTATCAATGCTGTCAAAAGAAAAACTTTGAATCTTTTCAAATAAATCTGCCCTTAACTCCGCACTAAATTTTTGAGACACCCTCCCAGATAGTATATTGCGTCCCGAGGCTCCCAATGCCCCTACAACTGTGACCATAAGCATTATCAAACCTTTTTGAATTACATAGTCCATCTGTTTGTTTGCCACACCTATATCAACTATTTTGGACATTATAGTAGGCTGCATTAAATCACATAATGCCTCAATAGAAAGAAAAAATATAGCAAGGCAGAATCCTTTCCAGTAATTATTTATATATTTTTTCATCAATTCCAATTTATACACCCCTAACATTACTCTATCCATTAATAATATTATTTCTATAAAATAAATTCAAATATAATATTTAAAATAATGCAAAAATGAAGATTATATTGTATAATTATCTAAAAATATATTGTTTTATTATGTAAACTCATATTTGATTCTAAAATTTTATTCCCAGAGACTAACTATATGAAGTCAAGTTAAAAATCAAAAGATTTTTATAGTTATTTAATTGAAAAAAGAAAGCATGACAAAAAGAGCAATGGAAAATTGCTTTTTGAAAAATATTAATTTTTATGGATAAGTTTATATTTGTGGAGCAAAAGTTGCATTGGTCTTTAGAAGATGAAATATTATACGTATCAATTTTTTAGCAACATGGCTCATGGCAACATAATAGTGCTTGCCTTCAGAGCGTTTCTTCGACAAATATGCAGAGAAAGTGGCATCTCTCATTGAAACAGTTCTCCCAGCCATAAGTATGGCCCATCTAAGGTAGGCAGAACCCCGTTTGACCATGGGTGTATGGGATGCAGTGTACTTTCCAGATTGATAGGTGGAGGGATCTAATCCGGCAAAGGCCAGGAGTTTACAGGGAGTGGTGAATCTTTTAATATCGCCGATTTCTGCCAATATTATAGCTGCCAGGGTATATGAAATTCCTGGAATACTAATAAGTGGGGAATTGATCTCAACAACGATTTCTTTTATGAGAAGCTCTAAGGAATCAATCTCGTGTTGTACTGACTGTATTAACCTAATGGTTTGCTTGAGTTCAAAACTTAGAGACCTTGAGTTAGTGCCAATAGAATTTGCAGCAGACTCCTTTAGAGAAATAGCTTTATCTTTTCCATACTTGCCCTTGGAAGCTGTATTTAGTATGTTTGTTAGCTTGGTCAGGTGGCAGGCAGCTATATCTTTTGGGCTTGGAAGTATGGATAAAAGGGCATAGGAAGAAGATTGATGAATTGACCAAAAAAGATCGGGCAGCTCGGGGAACATAATATCTACCAATCTATTGACAGATGTTTTCAACTTAGACCTATATCCAATTAAGCGATATCTATGCCTGGTTAATGACTTTAGCTCTTGAATCTGGTATGATACAGGAGAATAGGATTTTGTATCATCAGAAAAGAGCATTTTAGCAATAACCAATGCATCCGTTTTATCAGTCTTAGTTTTTCTAAGAGACTGGGCTTTACGGAAGAGATTTGTAGCTAAAGGGTTGAGAATGGAGAGCTTGAAGCCTTTAGCATACAAAAAGTTTTGGAGATTGGTGCTGTAATGACCTGTTGATTCAAGTCCTATTTTTACGTTGGAAATATCCTTGTCAGGCAGAATGGAAAGTATTGAAGAATAAAGTAATTCAAACCCTTGACGGGAATTGGATATACGTAAAGAATCATTATAAACAACACCATCTGAATCTATAATACAGCAATCATGTTTGTTTTTTGCTATATCTATACCAATATAAATCATAAGAACAACTCCTTTATAGTATTATACGCCATGTTCCACAAATCTCATGCAAATGTATCCTTGCTATATATAAAACGTCATGCGTTATCTAACTAATTAACAGATAAGCATAAGACAGTGGTTAGATCCTCAATTAAAATAGTCCAGCTATAGGTGATAAAACTAATCCACAGCGTCTTATGATAATTATAGTAAAAATCTCTAAGAAAGGAAAAGTATAATGAATTTTTACTATATGTTCATTATACAAGGTGATAACTTTGAACAAATTTTTAAATAAAATTTCCTATTATTTCAGAGACAGCTATGGTATGGATAAACTTTCTAAACATCTTTATATTGGAGGAATTATAATTCTCCTTATAAGACCTGCCTACACATTAGGGCTTGTATTTATAATATACAGCAGCTGGAGATGTATTTCAAAGAATAAATATAAAAGGTTCACGGAGTTACAGGCTTATGAGAATTTTATTTCGCCTTTAATTTATAAAGTAAAAAATTTTATAAATTCAAATAATCCACATAATCCCTATAAAGTATTCAAATGTCCAAATTGTGCTCAAAAATTGAGAGTACCAAAAAAAAAGGGGAGAATAACTATAACCTGCAAAAACTGCGGAACTTCATTTAAAGGTAAATCTTGATAACCTGACATAGGTAAAATAATTGAAGGGTTTATATTAATTTTTCTCATTGGACTAAAATTTAGGTGAGCATTTTCTCAATTAATAATGCTCACCTTACATCTTATTATATAATTTATCCGATCGCTACCATTGCTAACACCCCATCTTCTATCAAAATGGAGGATAAGCAGTGCTACGCGCCTGGATAAGTTCTTCTAAGGTTCAGCTGGAGAAAAGCAGTTCTTATAAGCAAACTCCACCTGAACCTAAGAATCACTTGATTTTAATGTTTATTGGCTAAATGTAACTTTTCAAGTATTTGTTTTCTGATCTCAATAAATTCGGATTCATTTCTATTTCTAGGCCTGTTAATTTTTACTTCTACCACATCCTCTATTTTTCCTGGACGTGGAGTCATAATTACTATTCTATCACTGAGATAAATTGCCTCATCTACATCATGGGTAACAAGCACTATAGTTGTTCCTCTTTTTTGCCAGAGTTCTATTAATTTATCCTGTAAATCCATTCTCGTAAAAGCATCCAACGCACCTAAAGGTTCGTCAAGAAGCAGTACTTTGGGATTATTTATAAGTGCACGGGCAAGAGAAGCTCTTTGGGCCATCCCTCCTGAAACCTGGTGAGGATATGATTTCTCAAATCCCTGAAGTCCTGTAAGTTTTATATATTCTTCAACTTCACCTTTATGTTCTCTATAAATCTTTCTGGCCTTAAGTCCTGCTGCAATATTATTTTCAATGGTTTCCCAGGGAAATAAATTTGCCTGTTGAAATACATATCCTCTTTCAAAATTAGTGCTTTCTATCTTTTTATCATCTAAAAACAACTCTCCAGACTGAGGCTTATCAAGGCCTGCTATAAGTCTCATAAGCGTTGTCTTGCCGCACCCGGATGATCCTACAAATGAAATAAACTCTCCCGCTCTAATACTTAGATTTACATTACGCAAGGCTTCAACTAAATTGCCATTTGCATCTATATAAGTTCTATCTACATTTTTTATTTCAATAGCAGCATTATTGAAAGCTGGAGATTTTTTCATTTTAACAGCCCCCTTTGCCATATAAGTACCTTATCTCTAATTTTAAATATAATTGCCAATACAATAGAAAAAACTACTGCCATTATGACTATGGCCGCATAAACTTTTGCATAATTCGACCAGCCTTTAGCCCAGTTTATATACCACCCCAGCCCTGCCTTTGCTCCTACCATTTCAGAAACCACAAGTGTAGTAAATGAAAGTCCTGTAGCTGTATAAATACCTGTAAATATGGATGGCATAGCACCGGGTATAGCTATTTTAAATATTAAGAATTTTTCATCTGCTCCAAGGGTTTTAGCTGCTTCAAAATAGGATTTAGGTATATTTTCTATACCTCCAGAAGCCATAAAAGCCACTGGAAACCATACACAAAGTACAATTAGAGCTGCCTCTGAAACCAAAGTTGATGGAAATATTACCATTACTACAGGTATCCATGCTACTGCAGGAACTACTCCTATGACTTTAAGTACAGGGAAAAACCAATAATACCATTGTCTGTACCATCCCATTAGAATTCCTGTTACCAATCCTAAAAATGTTCCTACTATAAAACCTATAACTAAAAGTCTCATGGAATAAGCAGTACTCATCAAAAGTGTACTCCAATCTTCAACAATTACCTGAATTATCTGAGCTGGTCCAGGGAAAAATGGCAGAGGCAGTATATTAGTTTTAGTAGACAATATATCCCATGCTGTAAATCCAATTCCTATAGCAAAATAAAATTGGGCTTTATGATTAAATTTTGCTCTTAGTTTTTCATTTGAAAAGGATATGATATATGTTATTCCCAGGTAAACTATAAAGAGTATCAGCATAACTCTATAGGGTAGTAAATTAACTTCCTGCACTGTAGGCAGTGCAAAATTTTCAATTAAAGCTACAATAAAAACAACAATTTGTAAAACTGTCCAAACTTTTGATCTGGGTTTCCAGTTTACTGTATCAGGCGCTCTTACTACATTTATTTTATCAGTGCCCTCTGGTAAAATTTTTGATTTGGATATAGCCTTTGAACTCACCAATTCACTTAAAATGCTCACTTTAATTCTCCTTCCTACTATATATGTGAAAATATGCCAATACTTTACTTGCCTGATGCATCATAATATACATCATTGGCAAATTTTTCAGGATCTGTATCCTTTTTTAAGAATCCAGTTTTATTTAACTGTCCTACAAAATATTTAACATCTTCTTTTGCAGCATCTGTAGTATATTGAAAATCATAATTTTTTATAAGTTCAGTAACAAGTTTTACATCCGTAGTTGATACATATTTTTTATCAACTTCAATTTTGGCAGCTTCTTCTGGATTCTTTGCTATCCAGTCATCTGCCTCTTTATATGCTCTTACAAGAGCTGCAATTTTTTCCGGATTCTCTTTGATTTCTTTATTAGATGCATATAAAAAACAACATGATTTTCCTTTAAACAATGGATCCTGTGCAATATCCGTTATAACTTTATAGTTATTATCTCGTTCAGCTAGGGTGGCAAATGGATCCCATGCAGCAAAAGCATCCACATCGCCTTTATCTACAGCTTTTGTCAATTGATCAAGTGGATAAGGTATCCATTTAACATCTTTGGTTGGATCAATTCCCGCATTAGCCAGTACAAGAGTGGTAATAGCCATTGGAGTTCCTCCTATTTCATCCACCCCTATTCTCTTTCCCTTCAAATCATTTGCAGTTTTTATAGGGGAATTAGGAGGTACAACCAATTTAATACAACCTTTATGCAGCCCACCTATAACTTTAATATCAAGGCCTTGTTGAACTGAAGGAAAAAATTGAAAATCACCATTGGTAACAGTAAACCCACCACTTGCAAGTCCGGTTTTTTGTTCTTCAAATGTTCCACTTACAAGAGTTACATCAAATCCTTCTTTAGCAAAGAATCCTTTTTCCTTGGCTATATAAGCTGGAGCACCACAAACTCCTCCTCCAAGAGCCTGAATTTGAAGTTTTCCATATTTGTATTTTCCTGTAGATCCAGTAGAAGAGTTATTTTGCCCACATGCAGTAAAAACTGGAATAGAAGCTGCTATTAAAAAAATAGCAGCTAAATTTTTAAATCTTTTCATGATAATCCCCTCATCTTTCTATTTTAATACTTCCTGAAGCTCTTCTGAGAAGGTTTTTTCAAATGCCTGCTCCAAATCCCAAATAAGATCTTCTGCATCTTCAAGTCCTATGGAAAGCCTTATTGTATTGGATTCTATATGTGAAAATTCTTTTTCCTTCGGAGTAAGCTCACTGTGAGTTGTCTTAGGTGAATTTACAATGAGAGATCTAGAATCGCCTATATTGGCATGATAACTAAATAATTTTATTGAATTTAAAAATTTATCTATTTGATCATCTGTGCCTTTAAGTCCAAAGGAAAATACAGAGCCAGCTCCTTTAGGCAAGTATTTTTTACTGAGTTCTTTATAGGGACTATCATTTAACGAAGGATATTTTATCCACTGAACATTACTGTTTTCTTGTAAATAGCTAATTATTTTTTTAGTATTTGACAACTGCTTTTCTATTCTTTCAGATAAGGTTTCCAGGCCCAATAACACCAGATAAGCATCAAAAGGACTAAGTGCTGCACCAAAATAATTCAAATAATTAAGTCTTATTCTCGTGATAAATGGAAAATCTGGGAATACCTCAATAAAATTCCTCGCTCTACCTTCAGGGTTTCTTAGAGTATAGTAAGGTTCCAAAAATTGTGGAAACTTGCCACTTTCCCAATTAAATTTGCCACTTTCCAGTATAATTCCAGCAATTACATTGCCATGACCATTAAGTGCTTTGGTAGCTGAATAAATTACAATATCGGCGCCATATTTTATTGGATTAAGAAGATATGGTGTAGCTAGTGTATTATCTACAATAAGTGGTATATCATGTTCATGCGCTACTTTTGCAATTTTTTCTATATCTGCTACAGCAGCATTTGGATTACTTATGCTTTCTACGAATATAGCCTTAGTATCCGGCTTTATTTGTTTTGCAAGAGCTTCTGGATTATTGAAATCATCAAACTTATCTATTTCAATACCAAATTTAGGATATAACTTTTTAAAACCATCCAATGTTCCTCCATAAAGATAAGGAGTTGTAAGTATCCTTCCTCCATCTTCAGCTACATTAAGAAGTGTATAGGTTATAGCGGCCATACCGGAACTTAGTGCAATGGCTGCTGCTGCTCCATCTAAAGCAGCAACCCTTTTTTCTAATACTTCAACTGTGGGATTACTAAGTCTTGAATAGATAAATCCCAGTTCTGAAAATGAGAACAATCTTCCTGCCCTGTCTGTACTTCCTAAATCAAATGCTGCAGTTTCATAGATTGGAACTGATACAGAGTGATTATGTTCTTTAGAATTATAACCTCCTCTTATTTTTATGGTATCAAATCTTAAATTTTCTTCTGACATTAAAAAACCCCCTTAAAAATTTATTAAAATTAATTTTATATAAAAAGGCCGCATCTTTTTAGGGATGCAGCCTCTGGTTTACCAGTGAGCTTTGCAAATATTATTTTTTAAAATTATATATTATTTTAATTATATATGATTATATAGCCAATTATGCAAATCCTTTATTACTTCGTCTCTATTTACCTCTCTAAGCATTTCATGCCTTCCATTTTCATATATCTTATAAGTTGCATCTTTAATACCATATTGTTTATATATTTTAAACAGTTCCTTTATACCCTTTCCATTATCTCCAAAGGGATCTTTACTCCCGGATATTGAAAATATAGGTAAGTCCTTAGGTATTCTTTCCACAACAGAAGGCTTGTGTATATCCTTTAAAGAATTAAATAAATCCTCAAAATAGCCGACCTTATATTCTACTGCAGCATAAGGAGAATTTAATGTATCCTCAAGCATTTTAGAATCACTTGTCAGCCAATCATAATCTGTTTTAGAAGGTTGAAATTCATCATTAAAATGCTCAAAAAATATATTTGAAGCTTCAATACTCACAGCCTTTCTTCCAATCTTTTTTGCCTCTTTACTTGCTGTTTCAATTAACTCTGCTATTTTTTTTATGTGAATCGGGCCTGTAGTCCCAGAATATATGATTCCATTTACCTCACTGCCATATTTATAGGCATATATCTGAGCTAAAACTGAACCTAAACTGTGGCCCAAAAGAAAATTTGGCAATGACGGGTTCTGCCTTTTTATAATATCCGTCAACAACTTTATATCTTCAACCATCCAATTTACTCCATCTTCTCCCATATATCCTGCATTTTCTGCATAGGATGGTTCATTTATGTCTCCTGCTGTTCTACCATGTCCACGTCCCTCATTAATATATACAATAAAACCAGCTTTAACCATCTCCTGGCTAAATTCTCTATAATAATCAGTAGTTTCTCCCATACCATGGGCTACTTGTATAACACCATATATATCTTTATCTTTAGTCGGATACCACTTTTCAGTAAAAATATCCACCCCCTGAGCATCCTTATAAAAGAATGTTTCAGATATATATACAGTATTTGATTTCACATTTGGAGTTACTTCTATATTATTTATACCCATATATTACACCTCTGTATTTTTAAAATTACCTATTTCAGACTTTATCTAAAGCCTGCTGAAAATCTGCTATTATATCTTCAATATCTTCGATTCCTACAGATACCCTGATTAATTCAGGTGTTACTCCTGCTTCTCTTTGTTGTTCTTCCGACAATGCCAAATGGGTTGTACTTGCAGGATGGATCACATAGGTTCTTACATCACCTAAATTAACAACTATAGAAGCTAATTTTAAATTTTCTCCTAAAGTTTTTGCCGCTTCAATTCCTCCCTTTACCCCAAAGGTTAAAATTCCACTTGCTCCTCCATTTAAATACTTTTTTGCTCTTTCATATTCTGGATCCCATTCCAGATAGGGATATCTAACCCATTGAATTTTAGGATGATTTGAAAGGTATTTAGCTAGATTTAAAGCATTATATGAATGTCTTTCCATTCTTAAATGTAGTGTTTCCAATCCCAGATTTGTTAAAAATGCATTAAATGGAGCTGGCGCTGCACCAAATTCTTCAACTAAATTGGTTCTTAATTTTCCTGAGAAAGCACGTTTTCCGAATTCATTGACAAATATCACGTTGTAGGGACCAGTGGGAGTAGTATAATCGGGAAATTTTCCATTTGCCCAATTAAAGTTTCCCCCATCAATAATTATTCCTCCAAGAGACACTGCATGCCCGTCTGAGTATTTAGTAGTAGAATGAACCACTATATTTGCTCCATATTCAAAGGGATTTATAAGATAAGGTGTTGCTATAGTGTTATCAACGATAAACGGTATATCCAATTTTACTGCCGCAGAAGAAAATTTATCAAAATCCAATACATTAAGTCCTGGATTTCCTATGGTTTCCCCAAATATCAGTTTAGTATTTTCTGTTGCTGCCTCTAAAATCTCTTCTTCAGAAGCTGTGGGGTCTACAAAGGATACATTAATCCCTAACTTAGGTATAATCGTATTAAAAAGATTATATGTACCTCCATATAGATTTGAATTTGCAATAATGTGATCTCCTGAATTTGCAATATTTATTATGGAATAGACTACTGCTGATTGTCCCGACGCAGTGGCAATTGCTTCAACACCACCTTGTAATTCTACATATTTTTTTTCAAGTGTTGTCACCGTTGGATTTCCTACTCTCGTGTACAGATATCCTCCTTGTTTATTTAATGCTGTTACATCTGCACTTACTGCCGCTACATTTGCCACTTCATCAAAAGTGTCATATTTATATGATGTACTTTGAACTATTGAAGCTACCCTTGGATCACCTGACTTAGGCGAATATCCTCCCTGTACTGCTTTTGTTCCTATTTTAAATTTTTCACTCATGAAAATCTCCTCTTTTCTAAATTTAGATATATTTTACAAGACATAGTAGATGTATGTGCACATTAGTTTTTATTTTACTAATAATTCTTTTGGAATATGGCAATATCCATTTGGATTTTTATCCAAATACTTTTGATGATATTCCTCTGCATCATAAAAATTTTTTAGAGGTTCTACTTCAGTTACAATAATCTTTTTATATTTTCTCTGCTCATTTTCCTTGGACTTTTTTATTACTTCAACATCTTTTCCATCAAAATAATAAATTCCTGTACGATATTGAGTACCTATATCATGTCCCTGTCTATCTTTTACTGTTGGATCAATTACCTTCCAATAATTACTAAGTAGTTGCTCTAATTTTATGATATTATCATCATATTCTATATAACAAGCTTCTGCAAAACCTGTATTATTTTTGCATACTAGTCCATAGGTTGGATTTTTTGTATTGCCATTAGCATATCCAACTTTAGTATAGACGACACCATCTATTGTATTAAAATAAGCTTCAATCCCCCAAAAACAACCTCCTGCTAAAACAATTTTTCCCATAAATTTAACCTCCCTGCATAATTTATAATTTTTTACTTTTTATGATTTTTAACTCAGATGCCATTTAAAATAAATAAAATAACTTAGACAACAGAAGCTTTTCTAATAAAAATGACTCTATAAGAATTTAATATTAATACAGAAAACATTAACAACCCATGAGCTACACTTTGCCAATAAAAATTAATCTCCTCTAAACTAAGACCATTGGATACAACTCCATAAAATATTACTCCAACCAATGTACCTGGTACATCTACAAAACCCTTCTCATTTAAAGTACTTCCAATAAAAACCGCACCTATAGCATCCATCAGATAGTAGCTTCCACTAAGGGGAACATAAGATTTTACTGCAGAAGCTCCAACTATTCCAGCTAATGCACAGATTACACTACATAGTACAAAAGCATAAAAGGTATATTTTTTTACGGGAACACCAGAAAGCTTCGCGGCTTCACTTTGAGAGCCAATGGCATATAAATATCTGCCCAATATGGTTTTCTTCAACAAAAAATGTACAAGTACTGATACCAAAATAGCTAAAATTACAGAAAATTTAAAATCAATTTGCCCTCCCCATTTTTGTACCACAAATATACTTCCATCTCCTAAAAATTTAAATACTCCATCCATCTCTGGCATATATACAGGTGTTCCTCCTTTAGTAATAATTTTTTCTATACTTTGTCCTATAAAAAGAGTTCCCAGTGTAGCTAAAAATATGGTAATCTTAACCTTCAACACCAAAAAGCTATTAAAAGCTCCTACAATAGCCCCTGAAAGCAGTCCAAAAATAATGGCTATTAGCCATCCAGAACCTGCTTCTAATAACAACACAGATACCATGCCTCCAATATCAAATGCCACAGCTACAGAAAGATCTATTCCTCCTGCTGCAACGACTAGACACAATCCTACAGATACTAAAGCAAGTATAGCTGATTGACTGAAAATATTTATTAAATTACCAGGATTCAAAAAATCAGGAGTAGTTACAGAAAGTCCTATAATTAATAATAATAATGCTATTATAGTGCTATATCGTATTAAAATATTTTTCAACATATTTTTAATTTAACCTCCTTTGCTGTGTAGTAGTAATTGCTACCGCCATCAATATTAAGACACCTTTAACTGCATAAACCCAATATGTTGGAACATTTATTAAGGTAAATCCATTTGTAAGCATTTCAACAAATAATGCACTAAGAATCGTACCTGGAATATTGGGTACAGAAGTATGTGAAAAAATAGCACTCATGTAAGCTGAAAGTAATATATCAAATAACATGACATCTCCTATTCCAGGCACACTGCCAGATAGCCGAGAAGCAGCTAGTACACCTGCAATTAATGCACTTATTGATGCAATAATATAAGTTAAAGATAAAATAAACTTTACATTAATACCTGATATTGTTGCAGCTTCAGGATTTCCTCCTACAGCATTTATCCAATTTCCAAATGCTGATTTATTTAAAAGTATATACAATATTATTTCAACTAATATAAATACCCAAACTGAACTTGGCAAGAATAAAAAACTTCCACTTGATAAAAATTGAAATATAGGATTAGACACATCTATGGGCTTATTGCCAGAAATAAGCAGTTCAGTTCCTTGTAATAAATACATCATTGACAATGTTGCAAGTAAAGGGATTATTTTAAGTTTTACAATCATAAAAGAATTTATAAATCCTATAAATAAACTGCAAACTACACTTATTCCTATTATCACTAAAAAAGAATAGTTTTTGCTTATTAAATAAGTTATAATAACACTGCTGATTGCAAGATTATTTCCTAGTGATAGATCGATTCCTCCTCTGATAACATGAGTACCGCCTCCAATTAATATTATAGTCATTCCAGAGGCAACAATTCCTAAGACACTAGCTTGATTCAATATATTTAATATGTTTTGCAATTGTAAAAAAGATGGTGAAATAATTGAAAATACTATAGCCAGAACAATAAATATTATATATCCACAATATTTAAATAAAATATTAGTAAACTTTAAGGACTTAGCATTTACTGCCAATTGAGTCATTTTTATTTCCCCCCATCATAGAAATAAATACTTCATTTGTTGTTATACTATTTCCATCAAATTCATTTATAACTTTTCCTCTATACATTACTAAAATACGATCAGACAATCCCACTAACTCCTGTATATCTTGTGAAATTAATATTATTCCTGCTCCTTGTTCGGCCATTTCACTTATAATAGAGTAAATCTCTACTTTTGCACCTACATCAACTCCTGAAGTTAACTCATTTAATATAAAAAGCTTAGAATCGCTATTTAGCCACTTTCCAATGGCAACTTTTTGTTGATTTCCACCACTGAGCAGACCGGCAGCCGTTTCCTGACTAAAAGTACGAATTCCTAATTTTTCTATCAGTTCATGTACCTTGTCATGTTCATATGTATTGTTAATTATTCCTTTGTCACTTATTTTTTTTAAGCTTGAAATAGTTATATTTTCTCGAACAGACATATTTTGAATTACACCTAACTTTCGTCTATCCTCAGGTATATATGCAATTCCCAGCGCTACTGATTTTTCAGGACTATTTTTTAATAATTGTCTCCCATTAAATTCTACAGCTCCACCAACTATTCCACTGCTATCATAAATAGCTTTGCCTACGTCAGTATGTCCAGATCCCATCAACCCTGTTATACCGATTATTTCCCCGCTATGAACTTGAAAACTCACATCAGTAAATTGCCCACTATGAGTCAATCCTTTCACATTTAACAGAACTTCTTTTTTCCATCTTTTTTTAGGTGGAAACTGATTTTCTATGTTTCGGCCAATCATCATAACTACAATATCCTTAACTTCCAGTCCGTTACAATCCATAGTTTTAACTTTTGTACCATTTCTGAGAACCGTAATCCTATGGCATAAATCTAACACTTCACCTAAGTAATGGGATATATAAATAACTGCAATTTTTTTACCTAATTCTCGTATAATTGAAAATAGTCTGTCTGCCTCTTGTTTTGGAAGCACTGCAGTAGGTTCATCGAAAACAATTATTTTAGGGTCATTAAGTAATGCACGGCAAATCTGAATTAACTGCTGTTCACCTACAGTTAAATTACCCATTAATCTATTTCCTGAAATAACAATTCCTAATTTTTCTTTTAAAATTACCTCAGCCTCTTTTTCCATTGATTTTCTATTCAATAATTTAAGATGAGAATATGTAGGCTCAATACCTAAAAATAGAGACTCTGCAACAGTTAGATGAGGAACTATATATCTTTCTTGATGAATAAAATGTATTTTCATCTTATCTACAATCTTCGTTGTTAAATGCTCTTTAATTTCCCCATTAAATTTAATCTGTCCACTATCTTGACTATAAATTCCTGCGAGTATTTTCATTAAAGTAGATTTTCCAGCTCCATTTTCTCCCACAATTCCATGAATTTCAGCATTACGGATTTGTAAAGTAACATTTTCAAGAGCCTTAACTCCTGGGAATTCTTTTTGTATATTTATCATCTCTAAAATATATTCTTCACTCATAAAATTTAACTATTCTCCTTTTAACCGCATATTATTATTTCAAGAGGATAGAAAATTTTCTATCCTCCATTTGGAATTTTATTTTTTATCATTAAATAAAATTTTTTCTGCCTCTTCCACATTATCCTTTGTCACAAGATATGGTTCCATATAAACTGACCTTGGAACTTCTTCACCATTTAAATATCGTGCCATTGAATCAATTACAGCTTGACCAATCTTATAAGGCTGTTGGGCCATATCTGCTGCAAAAGGAGAATCTTTATCTGCAAGTACTTTAATTGCATCAGGATCACCATCTACAGCATAAACCTTTATGTCAGTTCTTCCTGCTGCCACTAGGGCTTGAGAAGCTCCAATAGCAGGAATATCCCAACCTGCCCAAATAGCTTTCAGGTCACCTTTTTTAGGATACTTTATTAATAAATCCTGAACTTTCTTTTTGGAATCTTCAATAGTACCATTAATAATATCCTGCAGCTCTGGTTGAATAAATTCAATTTGAGGATAATCCTTGGCTACATATTTCATTTCATCATAGCGAATAGCTAAAGTTCTTTCACCATAGAATCCATTAAAGACTGCTATCTTTCCCTTTCCACCTATATCTTCAAACATCTTACGAGCTAATTCTTCTCCAATCCGATAGTTATCTGAAGAGGAATTAGTAATACTATATTCGCTAGGATGATCAACCGTAAATAATGGAATATTGGCAGCACGTACTTCTTTAAGTATAGGCGCATACACTTTTGTATCACCAAGTTGCTTAATTATTGCATCAGGTTTTTGAGTAATTAAATTTTTAATATCCCCTATATGTTTTTGCGCATTACGTTCACCATTAACTGAAATAGCTGTGCCACCAAGCTCTTTTATTCTATCAAGCTGTCCTTGATATGCCTGCCTCTCCCAATTATTGCTTATTCCTTCTATAGCAACTCCTATTTTCTTACCCTTAAGAGAAGGTACTGATTTGTTATCAATAGGACTGGTAACAGCGGAACTGCTGGAATTTTTATTACTGGAAGTATTTTGTTTACTTGTGTCACCAGAATTTTTATTAGATGTTGTTGTATTTGAGCATCCTGAAAAAAATACTATAGATAAGACTATCATACTTGCATAATAAAATAATTTAAATCTTCCATTCTTTTTCATCCCTTTTTCCTCCATTTACTTCATCAACTGTTATACACATTATTTCTTTTATTATTGATGGATAATATGTTAAAATACATATGTAGCAAAAACAAATATGTAGCAAAAACAAAAAGGTCAAATTTCACATACCATAGAGATTAATAAAAACTCTATAATAAATAAAATTTGACCTCCAGTTTGTCTAGCCAATCAAATAAAAAAACTTTCTACAGAGAAACTATAGAAAGTATATTAACTGTTTCTCTCATCTTTCAGGTTTAACCTGCTGGAATTAGCACCATTGAATATATATAAAATATTCAGGTTGCCGAGTATCATAGGGCCAGTCCCTCCACTACTCTTGATAAGAAATTTTCTTTTAAATTTTAACCGGTTAACTTTTAAATTTGTAGTTAATAATATACTTTTTTAATCATTTTGTCAATAGTAAATTAAAGCATATAAAGAGACAGGATAGTAATTCCTGTCTTACATGTTTAACTACTCAACTTATCCCCTTCACTGATTAAAAAATCCTGACATGTACTGCCTAACTCATCAAAGGACCATAATCCAGTAGAATTGAATTTATACCCAGCATAAGTTTCATAGTCACTGTAGTCCACATTATAGCTTTGTATTAAAGGATATATAGGCTTGTCCAGGCCATAGTATTGGTAATCCTGAATCATTTTATCCATACACGCAGTGACCGACCATTTCATTTCTCCCCAGTAACACTGCGGAGCAGCAAAATCGCAATATTTATTAAAAACTGAATAAGGTATATCCTGGTGATAACTTGCTATTGGAAAAGTAGTATATCCAATAATAGCATTAGGGCATTTACTCCTTACAATCTGGCATATTTCTTCTGCTTGTTTTGTCTTACCTGACACAGCATCTTCAGGATCAAAAACATAATAATCGCTATTATTAAGGGCATCTACTATTATATTAGCTTCTCCTTCAACATCATCAAAATGGTTATATCCCCAGGTACCTACTTTAAATCCTGCTTCTTTAAAATTGTTGACATACTTCAAAAAATCCTCTCTAAAATTCATACCTCCACCGGAAGCCCTTTCCCCTTCATTATACTTAATACAAACATTAGCTATTCCCAATGATTTTAATTTGGATATTAAATTATCTATACCCCCATATGCATCCACTTCATTTTGAAGCTGCCATATCCATGCAGATGTAGAAGTGACACTTGATGGAGCAGTTTCCGCAGAAGCATTTATTATTAGATTTAAATTCACCTTTTTATCATATCCTTCAACCTGGCCTTGGTAAACATAACTTCCCGGTATATTTAAATTTCCAAGAGGGTTGTCCCAAGTAACATTTACAGACTTTTTTTCTCCATTAGACATGTTGGCAGTAACCACATCCGGCAATTGATAGCTATCCCTTTGATTTATAGATACACTTATGTCATTTATTGAGGTTATTATTGAACCGGTCTTAAAAGTCATACTAAAGGAAGCTTTTAAAGTTCTATTATATGCAGACATCAATCCAGTACCTACACTTAACAGATACTCGTTGTCTGGAGCATAGGAGGAAGTACTGCTTGATATATTCACATAAAAATTGTTCTCGCTTAATGATATATTTATTGGAACTTCTTTATCAGTTTTTTTGTCTACAATCTTTATGTTTTCCTCAGCGGAAGATAAAACTATAGGCTGATTGAATTGTATTCTCCAGGTTTTATTTACTGATACATCATTAGCCTCATCCACATTGGATGCTGAAATAACAAAATTATTCTCTACGATGGTAGAACTAGAAGAACTTTGTGATATCGAATTCTCACTCATATTTTTTTCATAAGAACCAGACACATTCTGGGACGTTGAGGATTTGGCTCCGCTCTGAACTAACGAAGAATTGTCACCATCCTGTGGGCTTTGAGTATTAGATGCATTCTGAATTGATGTAGTTTGAACTTCAGAGGTAGGGGAAACATTATCTGCTAGTACTAAATTACATGGATTTAGCTGATACATCGCAATAATACTTGCAAACATTAAAAAATTTTTTAGTATTTTAACCAATTTTCTCTCTTCTTTCTATGTATGTAAATTTTAAAAAACACCTTTTTTCATTTTATTACTTTAAAATGAACTTTTTATAAACATAATATAGATATTTTGTTACAAAAGTAAATTAATTCTTTAAAAAATAAATTTTATAATTTATTATAATAAATTTTTATTTTTGAATAATTTCTCTTTTAATATGTAATAATAATTACTGTAAAAATCAAAAAAATTCAGGAGGTATAAATAATGATACAAATGAACACTAATACTTTAAATGAACAGAGAGTCAATACACAACAGCTAAGATTTACCCCAATATCATCAAACCACTTAAATTCATGTACTGCTTGTAACTACGGACTTCCTATGCAATCTTATAATAACCCTCAAGCCATGGGAACTCAGATGATGAGTTGTGGAATTAGTCCTTATCAGATGATCACACAACCATATACCTTATCATACCAGGGTACCCAGATGAGAAGTGGAAATTTTAACAACATGGTTCACCATCATCCAATCACAAGAAGCATTATGGTTCAGCCTACGGTAGATATTTCAGAAACATCTAGTGACATTATGATATCTGCATATGTATCAAATGCACCATTAAATGATTTAAATCTCAATGTTAGTAATGATTCATTAACCATTTCAGGCACACTGTCAAATGGAATCAACCATTTTGTACTAAATAGGACAGTTCCTCTTTCCACCAGTGTAAGAGCAGAAGCTCTAGAGGCTACTCTGCAAAGCGGAGTTCTTGAAATCAGATTGCCAAAATCAGAAAAACTCGCTAGAACAGTTCATACTTGTCAAAACACCGGCAATATGATAACAAATAATTAATTCTATATGTACTTTTAATTATTTAAAAGAGTGCCCTACATAAAGAAAATTCTATTAAAATTGGAGCTGTTGGAATATTTTTTACCTACAGCTTCAATTTTATTTGCCTATATTTTAGATATTTACTCCTCATTAAATTCTAAAATCATATCATACCATTTAGCTCCTCCATGTACTGATTTTGATATCCCTTTATTTTTATATCCAAATTTTTCATAATATTCAATAAGATTATCTTTACAGGTTAATATAATTCCTTTACGTCCTGACAATTTTGATGATTTTATCATATAATTCATCAACTGTGTAGCAATTCCCTTATGACGATAATTTGGCACTACATCGAGTCCAAAAATAGTCTGATAGTCTCCTTCTGGCACATGTAATGCAGAATCCTTATAGAGTTTATCATAGATAACAGTACCATTTATCACACATCCATTTATAAATCCAATTATTTCATTATGGATTTCTGCTACAAAAAAGCTCTCTGGGAATGTTTTAATACGCTCTTTTAAAGATGATTTCGCAGCCGCTTCTGCTTGTGGAAAACACTCTGCCTCCACTTTTGCTACTGGGTCTAAATCATTTATATTTACTTTTCTAATTGTAATATTCATTATAACCTTCCTCTCAAAATTATTGAATCCAAATCTCCTTTGCAGTTTCAACAATAAGTTCCAGTTTAGCCCACTGCTCTTCTTCTGTAATCAGATTACCTTCTTCTGTAGATGCAAAACCACACTGTGGACTCAAGCAGAGCTTATCTATATCTACATACTTACAGGCTTCAAAAATACGAGCTTTTAATTCTTCTTTACTTTCAAGACCTCCATGTTTTGTAGTAACAAGTCCTAATACTACTATTTGATCTTTTACAAACCTTAATGGAGAAAAATCTCCTGAACGTTCATTATCATATTCAAGAAAAAAAGCATCTACCTTGGTATTTGAAAAAAGTTCCCTAGAAACAGGTTCATACCCACCTGCTGCAAACCACATAGAATGAAAATTTCCTCTACATATGTGAAGTGCAATTGTCATATCCTTAGGGCAGCACGAAATTGATTCATTAATCAACCTCACATAATCTTTGGCCAGTTTATCTGGATCTACACCTAATTCCACATACCGCTTTCTGTGAATTTCACTGCACAATGTACCCCAGGTGGTATCATCCAGCTGAAGATACCTGCATCCAGCGTCATAAAAGGCTTTTATGGCATGTTTATAGACATCAATGATATCACAGAGAAATTTTTCATTATCTTTATAAAATCTATTTGAATTATAACTTTCTACAAAATGAAAGAGCGCAGGAGAAGGTATTGAAAATTTAGGAATACACCCCTCTGTAATACCCTTTAAATATTTAAAATCATCAATCATGGGATGATTTTTAAACTTTATATTGTCAATAACACGAAATGTTTCAGCTTTCATGAGTTTATTGTAAGAATTGCTGCCTTGACTTATTTTAATCCTTTCAGTTCCTTTGATTCCCAAAAAAAAATCCAGATGCCACCATCCCCGCCTGAACTCTCCATCAGTAACAGCTCTCAGTCCTATTTTTTTTTGTTTTTTTACAAGTTTTGCAATTTCTATATCTTCCACTTTTTTAAGTTCTTCTTTTGAGATTTCTTTTTTCTCATATTGTCTTCGAGCTAATCTTATTTCTTCTGGGCGCAAAAAACTTCCTACAATATCATATCTATATGGGGGAACATCTCTTTTTCTTCCTATAACTTGATTATTCATAATTTCCTCCTTCTCACTATAGTAAGCAATAATTAAATTCCAAATACTTGGTTGCAATATCATAATTTAAAATTTCTATATACTTGGATGCAATTTTACTAAGTTTTATATTTTTATGACAAATCCATCCAATTGTAACTATTTGATCACTTTCAATTGGAATAGATTGAATTTCATCCCCATTAAAGGCTGGAACTAATACTCCTGTTCCTACAGTATATCCATCACTTCCCGTTAATAAGTTAGATAACGTTGCTCTGTCATTGACTACAATACTCTTATTGGTATTTGAAAAATTCAAAATTTCCTCTGAAAAATTCAATGAATTTTTTTCTCCTTGATCAAATACTATAAAAGGAAAGGAAGTCAAATCCTCCATTGTAACAACCTTTTTATTTAACAATGGATGATTCTTACCCACAAATACATGGGGTGTTACATTAAATAAAGGTGTAAATTTAATATTACTGTCACTAAAAAGTTTATTCATCACCTTTGAATTCAAATCATTTGTATATAATATACCTATGTCGCTTTTCAATGTTTTTACATCTTCAATAATCTCATAAGTTTTAGTTTCCTTTAAGGTAAATTCATATTTTGAATTATCATTGCTCTTCATAAGCTTTATAAAGGCATCTACCACAAAGGCATAGTGCTGAGTTGAAAGGGAAAAATGCAATGCTTTAAATCTTTCTCCATGATATCTATTTTCCAATACCTCTGTCTGCTCTATAATCTGACGGGCATATCCTAAAAATTCCGCCCCATCTATAGATATACTAATTCCTCTGTTGGTTCTCTCAAAAATACCAATTCCAAGTTCCACCTCCAATTCCTTTATGGCCTTGGAAAGGCTTGGCTGGGATATAAAAAGCCGCTTTGCAGCTTCGTTAAAAGAACCACAATTGGCAATTTCTATTGCATACTTTAGCTGCTGCAGTGTCATAACATTTCTCACCTTCTTTTAATTGATTTTTAATGCTATAAATATAATACCATGACAAAAATATTTTATATATAAGATATAAATAAAATGACTACACAAGCCTCCTGATTTTTCTCTTGAATTAACACAATATTAAAATTATAATAATTATATTATTATTTTCAGAAAGGACATACTAAAATGAAAAATTATAAAATAAATACGAAATGCGTACAGGCCGGTTATAGACCCGACAATGGAGAACCACGTCAAGTTCCTATTATCCAAAGCACAACTTTTAAATATAATACTAGTGAAGATATGGGAAAATTGTTTGACCTTGAAGCCAGCGGCTATTTCTACAGCAGGCTGCAAAATCCAACAAATGACTATGTGGCTCAAAAAATTGCCGATATGGAAGGCGGCACTGCTGCCATGTTGACTTCTTCAGGACAAGCTGCTAATTTTTTTGCCCTGTTTAATATTTGCAACTGTGGAGACCACATTGTTGCTTCTTCCAGTATTTACGGAGGCACTTTCAATCTAATTTCCGTAACCATGTCCAAAATGGGCATTACCACTACATTTGTTTCTCCTGATTGCACAGAAGAAGAATTAAATGCTGCTTTTCAAACTAATACAAAGGCAGTTTTTGGTGAAACAATTGCTAATCCCGCCCTTACTGTACTGGATATTGAAAAATTTGCAAAGGCTGCCCATGCACATGATGTTCCACTTATAGTAGATAATACTTTTCCAACACCTATTAATTGTCGCCCTTTTGAATGGGGTGCTGACATTGTTACCCATTCTACTACAAAGTACATGGATGGACACGGTGCCGCTGTGGGAGGAGTCATTGTAGACTCTGGAAATTTTGATTGGATGGCTCATGCTGATAAATTCCCGGGACTTTGTACACCAGATGACAGTTATCATGGTATTACCTATGCTCAAAAATTTGGCAAGGAAGGAGCTTTCATTACCAAATGTACTGCTCAACTAATGCGTGACTTTGGTTCTATTCAATCCCCACAGCATGCATTCATCTTAAATCTGGGACTGGAAAGCCTTCATGTCCGTATGCCGCGTCACTGTGAAAATGGACAATCTGTTGCAGAATTTCTCCAAAACCATCCAAAGGTTGCTTATGTTAATTACTGTGGTCTGCCAGGTGATAAATACTATAAGATTGCACAGAAATATCTACCAAATGGTTCTTGTGGTGTTGTTTCATTTGGTTTAAAAGGTGGACGTGAAGAAGCTGAAATCTTTATGAAAAATCTTAAGCTTGTGGCTATTGAAACCCATGTAGCAGATGCCCGCAGTTGTTGTCTGAATCCTGCAACAAGTACACACCGTCAGATGAATGACGAAGAGTTAAAGGAAGCTGGAGTTCCAGCAGAATTAATCCGTATCAGCTGCGGCATTGAAGACAAAGAAGATTTGATTTCTGATATTTCACAATCACTAGATTGTATTGAATAGGTTTACTTATAATCAAGTGCTTCAGAGATTCAGGTGGAGTTTTCTCATAAGGAATACTTTTCTCCATCTGAACCTTAGAAGCACTTGATGTTAAA
Organism: Clostridium kluyveri; assembly: GCF_001902295.1. Lineage (NCBI taxonomy): Bacteria > Bacillati > Bacillota > Clostridia > Eubacteriales > Clostridiaceae > Clostridium > Clostridium kluyveri. Next base: position 2,444,512 of record NZ_CP018335.1, read on the forward strand.
ATCAATAAAAACACAGAAAACTATTTAAAACTTTCTGTGTTTAACAAGCTTATTACTCTTCTATATGAAGTTTAACCCGTTCTATTCTTTTTTCCTTCACTTCCTCTATGTCAAATGTAATATTTTCATACTTGAGTACAGGCTGCTCTCCATCCTCTGGTATGCGACCTATAATTTTAATCAATAATCCTCCCAGTGTATCGTAATCTTCAGAATCTTCATTCAGATTTAAATGTAAATCCTCATTTAATTCATCTATGGAAATACTGCCTTTAACCATGAATGTTTTATTATCAATTTTTTTTACACAGGGCTCATCTTCATCGTATTCATCATTTATATTTCCCATTACTTCTTCAATTAAATCTTCTATAGTTACTATTCCTGAAAATCCTCCATATTCATCTATCAATATAGCCATATGCTTTCTATAATTTTGAAGTTCCTTAAATAGTTCGTCTATATTTTTTCTTTCAGGTACAAAATATGCAGGATGAATTATACTTCTTATATCTACATTTTCAAAGCCTACTTTATGGGCTTCAATTATAAAATCTTTCATATAAAGTATACCTATAATATTATCACTATCACCTTCAAATACGGGAATCCTAGAATACCTTTTTTGGAGAAGTTCATCTATATATTCACTCAAAGGCTTATCTATATTTATTAAGTATACTTCCGTTCTAGGTGTCATTACTTCTTCTGCCAATTTATCGTCAAATTCAAATATACTATTTATCATTTCTTTTTCAGTGGAATTAATAACTCCATTTTCTTGTCCTATTTCTACCAATGACCTAATCTCTTCTATTGAAACTTTCTCTTCCAAATTACTGCTGTTCATTCCCGTAATCCTTATTAAAAGATTAGTAGATATTGAAAGCAGTTTAACAAAAGGTATTGCCAATTTTGATACAAATAAAATTGGTCTTATGGAAAGCATGGCAATTTCCTCTGATCTTTGTAGTGCCACTCGCTTTGGAAACAATTCTCCAAAAACCAACATGATATAGGATAAAATAATTGTTACTAAAAAAAATGAGATCTCTTGACCATAAGGAACATTAAGTTTATCTAGATAATTTCCAATTCTGTATGAAATACCAGTTGCTGCTGATGCACTTGAAAAAAATCCTGCAAGAGTAATTCCCACTTGTATAGTGGATAAAAACTTAGTTGGTTCCTTTAATAACTTTTCCAATAGTTGTGCCTTTTTATTACTCTGTTCTGCTAAAAGCTTTATTCTAGTTTTATTAAGTGATACAATTGCCATTTCTGCAGATGCAAAAAAAGCATTTAACAGAGTGAGTAATGCAATCAATCCTAATTGAGGCATTAAACCGGCAGGTTCTGGGTCTGATTCCATTTATTTCTTCCTCCTTGAAATAAAAATTTATTAGTTAATCTTATCACAATCTTATCATAATACTATACAAATATCAACTAGATTACTGATTTTACCATGACCAATAAATTCACTAACCAAGCTAATTTTTATAATTCTTCAATACCTCAAATATTCTCTTTGAAATAGCATCATAGCCTGCAGCATTTGGATGAAAATTATCAGGAGCCAGATAACTTTGTGTATTATATTTAAAAAGGTCATATGTAGGTACATATACACCATTATTATCTGAGGATACCAATTCATCAGTTTTATAATTCCAATTATTTAATAATTCTACCTTATCTGGGGTTATATCACTGCCGAAGGGATTATACAGACCAATAAACACAATAATACAATTTTGATTTTTACTCCTTATTGATTTAAAAATACTTTCTAAGTTATTTAGATATTGATTTTCAACTGACTTTACATTATCTGCTGGTGAAGACGTTGATTCTTTCGATTCTGATAAACTTGAATCCACAGAGGATATATCTACACTTTTAAAGTTTTTAATCTCATTACCTCCAATGGAAATAAATATAATACTGGAATTCTGTATATATTCTAGTGTCTGAGCACTATGTACAACATTAAGCAGACCAGAGGAAGTATCACCATTTACTGCAATGTTAGTAACTCTTAGGGGCTTTGAGGTTTTAGCTTTCCAGAGCTTAACAAAACCGCCTGCAAAACCTTCATTATTTTCATCTCCCGTTCCCTTTGCAAGAGAATCCCCCATGACTAACACATTATATGAGTTAGCATCTAATTGATTTATAACTTCTTCAGTTTTATTTTCAGTATTTTCAGTATTTTCACTATTATTCTTAATATTACTTTCATTTACAGAACTATTTGTAATGGAAAGTGAATATGCAAATCCTATGCTGAATATACAAGTACTTGCTGCTGCAATAGCTAATATGGTAAGCCATTTTACCTTTTTATACATAATACTCTGCCTCCCTTCCCACATCTAAACTAATACATCTTGCTTGTTAAATACAATAAAACTAATTACTAATGCTATCAATGACCATATACATAACACACCTACAGAAAAGGAAAGGCTCATTCCTGCTATTGGTTCATAGGATGCTGTTAAATATTTAGGTAAATCTAAATTAATGGCAAAGAAATACTTGACTAAGGGCCAGTCGGATAAAAACAACTGAAGAAATTCCCCTCCAATTAGTGAAGCCAGCATTATACCAATAGAAGTTGCCGTACTTCTAACTAATGTAGAAATCATAAAGGCCAAAGTTGCAATATTCACAGAAGAAAACCATCCTAAAGAATATACTAAAACTGCATATTGCCATTGATACACCTTTACTACTGCAGAAGAATCCAGCTTATTTGCTATAACCCTAAAACCAGTTGCTACAGGTTCATTCCATCCCCAATTATGAAATACAAAAGATGATACTAAAATACACATAACGGCTGCCTCTAAAATAACTATACAGGATAAAATCAAAACTGCAATATACTTACTTAATAATATTTTCCATCTAGGAATAGCCCTGGTCAACAGAACTTTTATAGTCTTTGAAGAAAATTCTCCAGATACTACATCAGCTGCTAAAATTACTATAAGCAAAGGTAAAAACAAGTAAACAGCCTGCTGCATAAATTCCACAGTAAACTTTCCGGTACTTGGGGTGACAGGGTTTATATTATGCTCCAAATAATACTCTAACTGCTCAATTTGTATATTTATAGAATTTTTTCTATTGTCATTCATATATGGCCTGTTTAGACTATCTTTTAAATCGGATATTTGCTGATTGACTAATGACTTCCAATTATAACCTTGAGTTTGTCCTGATGCCCTTGTATACCTTTGTATTGTATTTTTATAAGAAGAGTTCTCCCCATAACAAAAAAGTGATACCAATATTAACAAAATGGCTGAAATAAGTATAAGCTTCTTTTTAGACAGCATTTTAATTACTTCGTTTTCCACTAATTTTAACAAATTAATCATCCTAACTATTAAATTATTTCACTTTGTTTTGTCACACTCAAAAATAGATCTTCTAGAGTTTTATGTTTTTTATCCACATATTTTAGCAATAGCCCCTGTGTTAAGAAATAAGAATTTATTTCTTCTAATTTAGATGAATCCACAGCAGCCTCAAGTCTGTCCTCAACTATTTTGCTTTCTAATTTCCATACTTCATTTAGTAATTCTTTTCCTTTTTTATTGTCATTCAGTATCCAAAATACCTCTTGATTATTTAAAAGTTCACTTACATCTGCATTTTTTAAAATTGTTCCATTCTTAATTATAGTTACTTTATCACATATAAGTTCTATTTCAGAAATAAGATGACTGGATACCAGTACAGAAATACCCTCTTCTTTTGCAATTTTCTTTATTAAATTTCTCATTTCACTTATTCCGGATGGATCAAGACCATTGGTAGGTTCATCTAAAATGAGAAGTTTAGGGTTATGCATTAATGCCTGTGCAATCCCCAGTCTCTGTTTCATTCCCAGGGAATATGTGCTCACTTTATCCCTTATTCTATTTTTTAATCCTACTAGCTCTACTGCACTCATAATATCATCATTACTGACATCCTTGCTCATGGATGCCAGAATATTTAAATTATCAATGCCGCTGATGTAATTGTATAAATCTGGTCCCTCTATTATGCATCCAACATTTGACATAGCTTTTACATAATCATTCACAATAGAATGTCCACATATTTCAATTCTTCCAGAAGTAGGTTTTAAAAGTCCTACAATCATTCTTAAAGTGGTAGATTTACCTGCTCCATTTGGACCAAGAAAACCTAAGACCTCACCTTCTTTTATTGAAAAACTTATTCCATTAATAATATGTTTCCCTTTTATAGTTTTACATACATTATCTAAAAGCAGCACTTCCTTGTCCATATGGAACCCTCTCTTTCTTTCAAATAACTTTTATACCTTTAATTATGAATTATTCTCCAATTATCTTTACTAAAGCTCTCTTTTTTCTCATACCATCAAATTCCCCATAAAATATTTGCTCCCAGGGTCCAAAATCCAGCTTGCCCTCAGTTACTGCCACTACTACTTCCCGCCCCATAATAGAACGCTTTATATGGGCATCGGCATTATCTTCATACCCATTATGATGGTACTGGTCATGAGGTTTTTCAGGTGCAATTTTCTCCAAAAAATTTTCAAAATCTTTATGCAGTCCACCCTCATCATCATTTATAAATACACTGGCCGTTAGGTTATTAAAATTATTAAAGTAATCAAACAATATCAAAAACTTTAATAAAAATTATTCTTATACCTTCTGTTACTTCATTAAGCAACATTCACTATAACTGGATGTAACCCACATTCCTCTATTCCATCAGCAAAAACTTTTGGAAATACTTTTTTCATTATCTGATATGATCCATTTACATCAGAATTAATTTTTATACCTAAGTTAGATTTAAATAATCCTCTAAAAATTCTACGATTCTTCTTGTAGTTCTCTTTTATAGGCAGTTTCCGTCAAGAAAACTTGTTCCTGATGTATATGATTCTTCTGTAATTATAACTTTTATACCCACATTCTCAGCTTTATACGCTATCATTTGAATAAATATATGATACGGAATACCTACAAAGTTTTGATTATTGCGACTTCCTAAATTAACCTCTTGTTTCCATCCTTTATTATTACCAATTACAATTGTATCAAAATTATTTTTAATACAATAATCAATAATAATTTTACTTGCTTTATGTAAATAATTTTTTACTTTATTATTCCTTTTAGTCGTTAATATATCAAGGCTTCTGCACCAATCCTTATTATTATTTGTTTTTAATATAGAAACTATCTTGGATTTTTGTTTATTAAAATATTGATTTATAGATTTTAACGGTTTGCCATTTATAATGACAGGTATTATCCCTGCATTATTGGTCAATGTAGGCAGGTTGTCTAAACCCAAATCAATACTACAAATGTTTTTAGATTCAAACTCCAAATTTCCAATTTCCTTTTGATAAACTATTTCAATCAAATATTTGCTTCCTAATGGTTTTATTCTTACCTGTTGTAATTTACCATTTATTTTAGTTTTTAATAAATATTGGTTTAAGCATTTAGGGAATTTAATAGAATCTCCTACAAACTTACAATTTTGGTTTGTAAAATAAACATTGAATCTGCCTTTTGTTTTATGTTTATACTTGGGTAACTTTGGTCTCCCTGTAAATCCATCTTTACATTTCCTCCATTTATTCATACTTTGAAAAAACGATTGCCAGTTTTTATCTAAAACCCTTAAAGTTTGTTGTGCCACCTGTGACATTAAAACTCTATAATCTTCAGAGTTTGAGCATAAAAATTCTAAAAAATCATAACCTAAATATTTATGTTCCCCATGGAAGTAATCTAAGGCTTTAAGCTGTTTATCTAAATTTTTTCCTTTAAATTGTTTTTTCTTTAAAACTTCTTGCTTTTTAACATTAAATTCATCAACTTTTAAGTTTATCCAGTTCAAAAAGCTTTGTTGCTCCTGCGTTAGCTCCTTATTATCTTTTAAGTTTGAAGTTATAATAAAAGTTTGTCTAACTAAATAATTAGCATAATTGTAAAGATTTTTAGATTTAAAACTATATTCATCAAGTAATTGAAATAATTGATGATTTTTATTGATTTGATGTTGTTCAACTCTATTTACTTTCAACCTTTCTACCACCTTTTTATATAGATAACTTCAATTATTTTAATAGTTTCATAATCTTACCACAATGGATGTCAATTGAATATCTTTTAATCCTACTCTACTTAGCCTATCTTTATAGGTTATAACAACTCTTTGAACTTTTCCACGTAATCATATCTACCATTTGGAAAAGTTATTGTTTTAATTAATCCTTCTTTTACGTATTTAGTTAAAGTTGGTCTTGTTATTTGTAGTAATTCCAAACCTTCTTTTGACTTCATAAATTATAATCACCTAATAATTTATGTTAGCACGAAATATAGCTAATCACAGTCTGTTTTATTAAAATTTTTAATATTTTTTATTCTTTTTAATATATGTTTATACGATATGCATGGCATTACACAAAAGCAGTCCTTCTTTTATGCCGCTCTCTTTTAAACACTTCTCTATTTGTGGAGTTATGTTTATAAAGGCCCTTCTTTTTGGAATATCAAACCATAATTCTTTTCTATAACTTTTCATAAATAATCACTCACTCCTAATATATCTATTTTACATCAATTAAAGCTCTCTAAACAGTTAATTTTTATTGAAATTCAAATATATGTATACTAATATTATATATGAGGTGATTACAATAAAAGATAGAATATCCATTACAGACCTTGCAAGACTTAGAAACGTGACCACTGAAACTTTGAGACATTATGATAGAATAGGTCTTTTTAAACCCACTTATGTAGATCCTAAAACCGGATATAGATACTATTCAGTACTGCAATATGAAAAATTAGGTACAATTAAAGAACTACGCCAGCTGGGTATGAGTCTTAAAGAAATAAAAGAATATTTTAACAACAGACATGTAAGTAAATCCCTTTCCATGCTTATAAATAAACATAATGAGTTAGGAAAAAAAATAAAAGATTTACAGTTATTGGAAGAAACCCTTTCTGAAAAAATACAATTTTTACAAAATGTTATTACTGAATCTAAAATGAAGGAAATTATAATTAAACAAATACCAGAAAGAGAAATTGTAACACTTGGAAAAACTATTAACAATGAACTGGAGTTGAGCTATGGATTTCTTGAACTTGAAAATGCCCTTAAAGAAATTTCACCTATTTTGGCCAGTAATAGATTAGGGTTCATTATATCAAAATCTGATATTGAATCCTGTGAGTTTAATAAGTCCAGTGACATTTTTGTATTTACAAAAGCATCTAACCAAGTTAATAAAAAAAATATACAGAAAATAAAAGGTGGAAAATATGCTTGTATTTATAACAGCGGTAAACCCTGGGATAGAGAAGAAAGCATAAAAAAAATTATAAAATTTATTTATAATAATCATTATGTTATAGACGGTGAGCTTCTCGAAATAGCTCAAGTAGACATTACAGTAACAGATATTGTTGAAGAAGAGTGTTTTGAGATTCAAGTTCCCATCAAATGATCAAATATATTATAACAGCCTTAGTATGGGAATCACTCAAAAATTTAATATTGACCTTTGTGTAACACAAAACTTTATAATTATTGTAACGAAACATATCATAAAAAGGGGCAGTGATTATGAAGAAAAATTATGTGAAAAATTCAACAAATACTTTAAGAAAGGTACTGCTGTGTGCTCCCACATATTTTGAATTTGAACCAATCAACGTAATAACAGAAAAATGGATGGAAAAAGGTGAAAAATCCAATAGGGATATTTGTTTGAGAGAACACGCAGAAATTGTACAGGCTTATAGAGAAAATGGAGTAGAGGTAGTTTTAATGGAACCAGATCCTAATTTACCCTACCAGGTATTTGCTAGAGATTTTGGAGCTTGCATATCTGAAGGTTATATAATGGGGAAATTCAGAGAACCTGTACGCAAAAACGAAACTACAGCTTATGAAAATAAAATGAAAGAACTTGATATTCCCTGCGCTGCCAGGTGTACTGCAGGTGCCTTTGAAGGTGGCGATTTTTGGTTTTTAGATGATTATACCATGGCCCATGGTGTAATTGCCAGAACAGATTGGGATGGAGTGAAAAATATTAGAACGCAAGTACACGAACTAGGTTATGAGTTAATTCCTGTACCAGCTTTAAGAGAAAATTTGCATTTAGATATGTGTTTTAATATAGTAGCTGAAAAAGTAGCTATAGTATGTAAAGAAGCTCTTCCTTATGATTTTTTAAAGATGCTGGAAAAACGAAATTTTACTTTAATTGATGTCCCTCAGCAAGGGGTTTTCAAACATTATTGTAATTTACAATGTCTTGGAAATGATAGGGTATTGACTTTCGCCAATAATAAAGATGTAAACCATAAGCTGAAAGTATTGGGCTTAAAAACCATTGAAGTTGACCTGGTTGAAATATTAAAAGGCGGAGGAGGTCCCCACTGCATGACATTTCCTTTGGAGAGAGAATAAAGGTATATTGGGGGTAAAATGCTTTGAAATAAATAATCAGCAAGGTACACCTTATTATAATAACTTAATAGGATATTTTTAAAGACTTAGCTGATTATCTATTTCTACATGATGGTAACTTATTATATCTTCAGACAATATAAGATTATTAAATTGTATTTTTATTCTCCTGATTAAATCTTTATCTTTTTGTAAATTCAAGCCATGATATCTCCCACCATTGTATTCACCATCATAAGTAAGAACATCCTCTACAGAATGATTCTTATTATATATCTCCTTGATTTTTCTACACTCTTTATCCTTGGGATTTATAAGTAAAATGGAATAAAAAATAGCACAAGCTGCACCAAATTCAATCATAGGAGTAGGTATGTTAAACTTTTGTGCCAGAGTGATAGTTCCAAAAATTCTTTCTTCACACTGTAATTTTCTCATAGGATCACGTCCCACACGAATACAATTATCTTTAAAAGAGCTCCTACACCTTTTAATAAAATTTGAAATAAATTCATCAACATATGGAGATAATTCAGAATTATCTTTAATAAGGGAAGGCTTAATTTCTTTTTCAATAATACTCCTCACCAATGAAAGTACTTTTTTATCTCCCATTCCCTGTCCAATTGTTTTGTAACCAAGTAAAGCAGAATACCATGCTATTATTGCATGAGGACCATTTGAAAGTCTATTTTTTATCTGCTGCATTTTTTCAATATTATCTACAACTTTAACCTGCCGTAATCTTTCAAGTAAAGGACTTTCATTACTTGCATACAACGGAATATATGGTTCGCTGCTAAACAAAGATACATTAAATCTTGATATATATTTATCAAATCGAGACATAATAGATAATTTTTTTGATATATCTCCAACCTTCAACAGAGTTTTTTCATCAATTTTTTTTACTGTCTTTTTAGAATTAACTAAAATACTTTCGCCCTCTTGAAAGTATTTGAAGAGCCCTGTAATATCCGGTTGAAAATAGGAAATAGTCCTTTTAAGATTTGATAATTTTTTTTGAATCTGTGTAAGTAATGTTTTTTCAGGTATTGCAGAAACCATTCTATTTACAACAGTCTCACAGAAATATGTTCTAGATATTGTTTCTTCTGCTTTTTCTTCACCCACTAAATTCTTAAGAGCATTTTTAACATTTTTTTTAATAAATTTTGCTCCTTTTATTTTATTTATTACCACAAGTATTGTAAGATTGGTGTTATTTTTACTATAGCGTTCAATGAGACCTTTAGCTATAATTTCAGACTGGGACTTCACTGCTGTTTCTGGAATAGCAAGACCAATGATTTGAGACTCCGTATACATCTTTATCATTTCCGTTTCATCATCCATATCAATAATATGAACGTTACTTATACTTTGAAAATATGCCCTACTTTCATATTTCACATTAAATTTTCCTAATGAATTTATTAACTCTTTAATTACAACTTTTTTAGTTGCTCCAATTATTTCCTTGGGCCTGGTATAGCCATCCCAATGGGAAAAAATCTGTGTAAGATATCCTCCTCCTATTGCGCCAAAACCATGAATGCCTGCTTTTACATACCCAAAACTTTGTGGAAAATGTTCATTTAGTTTGGGCATGGACATTTTGGGTGTAAATTTAACCAGCTCTTCGTGAAATTCTACCATACTATTATATGCTTTAAAAGCACGATTTTTTATGTGTTTTTCAGGCTCCTTTATATCTTTTATAAATATAGGGATTCCTCCTGAATCTGCTGCTGCAATCAGACCATTTTGTGAATCTTCAAATATAAGGCAATGTGATGGATGACAATTTAATTCATCTGCTGCTTTTAAAAATATTTCTGGATGGGGTTTCCCTTTTGTAACCTCATTACCACATACAATAACATCAAAAAATCTCATCACTCTTGCACTTAAAAGATATTCTTCTGCTATGGCCCTTCTGCTTGAAGTTGCAAGAGCAATTAGAATCCCGCTTTTCTTCAATCTTTCCAGTACATCATATAATCCTTCTTTAACAGGTACACCATTATGTCTTATATATCTCACTTCGTATTCATCAGCTTTTTTTCTTATGTCCTCATAAGGATAATTCTCTCCATATTGTTTTTTTGCAAGTTCTTCTGCCATTTTGGCATTGACTCCCAGTGAATCCAGAAGAAGCTTGTCTGACATGCTCTCTCCATATATGAGTTTGGATGATGACTTTAACATATTAATTCTCAGTCTCTCAGTATCAAACATAGTTCCATCCATATCAAAAATTGCTGCATAAATTTGTTTACTTTCAAAATTTATAAGACATTCTCCTTTCTGTACTTTTGACATCTAACAACTTTATTATACATAACAAGTTGTTAGATGTCAAATTTAGTTACTTCTGCTTCAATTCTATTTTAATATTTTTATCTACACCATTTTTCTTATAAGTAAATCCCAAATACAGTTTTTTTACATTTTTAAAATATGGACTTTGAAAATTTGCTGTTATCTCTTTAACTCCACCATTATTATACCCTGTTCCAGATTCTTTACACTCATATATATTACCTTCATCATCTTGAAGATAAGGGTTTTTAAATGTCCAATCATTCGATATAAAAAAACTGCCATATGCACTAATAGGATATAAATTTACACTGTCTATTTTTATAGAAGAATTTTCACTTGTTTCTTGTGCCTTTATATATTTAATTTCTTTAGCATTTATAAATTTATCATCTATTTTTATATTTATGGACCAGTTTCCATTGACTATTTTGGGGGACTTATGAAAAATCCTATAAACATAGCCATGTCTATAATAATCCCTCACACTCATAATATCCCTATCAGAGCAGTAAGTAAATTTAATATTAATACTCTTTGGAATGGTACTTAACTTCGTGCTTCCTGTAGATGCAAATCCCATTATCATTTGTTTTTTTCTGGAACTTTTAAAATTTCCTTCGTCTATAAATATTTTACTGGAACCATTATAAAAAACTATCTGATCATATGTTTTTCCTGTATTTTTTTTATCATTCATAATTTCATCAAAATCTCTTCCATCATATAATAGCCTTCCACTATCATCTGTAATTTGCAGTATTTCCTGGTTTAAATCATTCCATTTATAACTGTTATCGGCTTTAGAAGTATAGCCTACAATAAGTTCATTTTTATCTATAGCAAGCTGATTAATTGTCACCGTAATTCCCTTATCTGAAACTGAATTACTCAATTCATTTTTATCTTTAAAACTACCCTGTACAAAGCCATTTTTAACAGCAGTATTTATTCCCCTATCATTAAATTTGCTAAATAGATTTTTTATTGTCGTAGAGGTATCATCTACATATTTAGCAAAAGTAGGAGAAATATTATTTAATACTACAAATAAGGCCAAGGTTGCTGCTAGCACTGCAGCAGTTTTTACAACAAAATTTTTGTGCCTATTTTTAGCTCTTCTTATTGCTTTTTCTATGATTAGATCTATCTCTTCTGGAATCTCTATTTTATTTAATTCATCTTTATAATCCAACTTAATTACACCTCTAATTCAATTTTTAATTTTTTTATAGCCTTATGGATATGGGTCTTTACTGTACCAATAGGACACTCCAGTATATCTGATATTTGTGAAACAGTTAAATCTTCAAAATATCTAAGTATTATTACTACTTTTAATTTGCCATCTAATTTATCAATAGCTTTGTATAAATCTAACCTGTCTTCTAAATTTTTATCTTCTCTGCTTCCCTTATATATGTTAGCAATATTAATACCCAAAAGAGCAACTCTTTTCTTCTTGTTTAAATAATTTATACATTCATTTATGAGTATTCTCATAATCCAGGTATTAAAATATTTGCCCTCTTTCAATTTTTTAATTGATACATAGGCTTTATAAACAGCCTCATCTAATATTTCCAATGAATCATGTTTATTTTTCGTATAAAGATAGGCAGTTTTGTACAGAATCTCTTTATTAATTTTCATAAGTTCACAAAAAGCATTTTCATCACCACTTTTTGCACTTTTAACTAATGTCTCAACGTTCATCTATAGTCCTCCAAACAATTTATCAAGTTATAACCGGTAACAACTTTCACTTATTAGACAATGAAGTGTTCAATTTAGTTTTATCTTTTTAAAAATTTTTTCAAAAATTTATGATATAATATGTGTGATTTAATATCAGATCACATTGGAGGTATAAAAATGAGTATTGCAGATAAACAGTATTTACATATTGTAAGAAATATTTTAGAAAATGGATACCACGATCAAAACAGGACAGGTATTCCCACATTTAAACTTCCCCATCAAATTATGCAATTTGATTTATCCTCGGAGTTTCCCATACTCACTACCAAATTTGTAGCTTTTAAAACAGCAGTAAAAGAACTTCTGTGGATATACAAGGAACAATCAAATGACGTAAGAAAACTGCAGGAACAAAATGTACACATTTGGGATGAGTGGATGAGGGAAGATGGTACCATAGGAAAAGCTTATGGTTATCAGGTTGCAAAATTCAAACAAATTGACAATTTAATAAATACCCTAATGACAGATCCTCAAAGTAGAAGAATGATAATATCTTTGTGGAATATAGAAGACCTACCAGATATGGCGTTATACCCTTGTTGTTATGAAACTCTCTGGGATGTGAAAGAAAATACATTGAACTGTATGTTGGTACAAAGAAGTGGAGATTTTCCAATAGGCGTTCCTTTTAACATGTGTCAATATGCAGTTCTCATTCATTTAATCGCTCATGTAACAGGGCTTAAGCCTGGACTTTTTACCCATGTTATAAATAACGCCCACATTTATGAAAACCAAGTTGAAGGTATGAAACTGCAGCTTACAAGAGAAAATAATGCTTATGACCCACCAAAACTCTGGATAAATCCAGAAATTAAAAATTTTTATGACTTTTCTATAGATGACATAAAACTTATAAACTATAAGCACCATGAAAAAATCAGTATGGAGGTGGCTGTATAATGCTAAATATAATTGTAGCCGTTGGTGAAAATTATGTAATAGGACATAATAACAAACTCATATGGCATATATCAAGGGACTTAAAAAGATTCAAAAAAATCACCTATGGTAAAACCGTTATAATGGGAAGAAAAACTTTTGAATCTCTTCCAAGTATACTTCCAAACAGAAAACATATTGTCATTACAAGAGACCATAGCTACAATGTTAAAGATGAAAATGTTCTAGTAGTAAATAATATTGAAGATGTTCTGAGATATGTGGATTCTGACGAAGAAGCCTTTGTAATAGGAGGCGGAGAAGTTTATAAGCAGCTGCTCCCCTACTGCAGCAGACTATATTTAACTAAAATAGCTGCTAAAAAAGATGGAGACACATATTTTCCTGAATTCGACAAAGATAATTACAGCATAATTGAATGTGAAAAACATAATGAGGACAATATGGAATACAGCTTTGTAACTCTTGAAAAACACACGTGATCTTTTCAAACTAAAATCTGCTGATAATATATTCTATCAGCAGATTTAAATTTCTAAACAGAAAATTTTTCAATCACGAAATTCGCACATTGAACACAAAGATTTAATGGTATTTATTAACTCTTTTTCAATATTTGAAACACGATGTCTTTTATTACGTACCATTATTATTTCTACTTCTAAACTAGCATCATTTATGAGCAAAGTATTTATGGAATTAGCTCCTTTATAATAGTCCATCATGAACTTAGGTACAAAAGCTATACATGTGCCGCCAGCTACAACTTCTTCAATTATATTTAAATTATCAAATCTATAGGCAATATTTAACTTTCCATATTTATTTAGTATTTGAGAAATAGCACAGGTTGTTTCGTATCCAGTATTATATAACACCAGAGGTTGTTCTAATGCCTGTCTTATGGAAATATCTTTTTTATTTCCCTGTGAAAAACTTTTACCTGTAATTATCATAAGTTTATCTTTAAATAATTTTTGTATAATAATTTCATCAGATTTTATAGATTGTTCCGTTTTCAAAATTATGCTTATATCTGCCTTTCCAGAGAGAACATCATGTAAAATATCATTGGATTCTCCAACCTTTACCATAAGGTTCACTTTAGGGTGTTTATATTTAAAAGTTGTAAGTATATTTACCATTATTGTATTACAAAAGCTGGGTTCAACTGCAATACTAATATTTCCAGTAAGCTCTACAGCATTGGTTCTTGCAATATTCTTTATTTCCTCTACCTGGTCAATAATATTGGATGCCTTTTCTATTACATTTGTTCCCACTTCCGTAGGTACCATTCCCTTATTAGTTCTTTTAAACAATGCAACGCCTAATTCAAGTTCCAATTTTGCAATGGATGAACTAATTGCAGGTTGGGATATATAACTACGTTCAGCTGCTAAAGAAATAGATTTAGATTGAGAAACCTCTACTATATAATACAATTGCTCTAAACGCATAATATAATTTTCCCCCTTTAAAGACCTGCTTAAAATCTGTTATCATTAAAACAAATATATATAATAGCATAATTATTTTAGGTAATTATATCATGCAGTAATACTATTTACAACTTTGTAAGATCTTCCTTACATATTAAATAGAGTCATACAAAATTTTATCTATTATTTTAATTAAAGTTTCCCGTGAATTAAGTCCCCGAATTTTTTCTACAACCTCACCTTTGCTAAATATGATTATATTAGGTATTCCCTGGAGTCTGAATCTATAAAATAAATCTTCATGCTTATCTACATCTATCCAGTAAGTTTTAACTTTTTCTCTATATTCATAAGCAACCTGTTCTAATATTGGAATTTGTTCTCTGCACACTTTACATCGTATAGCTCCAAAAAATACTATTGAATCCGTATTGCTTTCAAAAATAACCTTATCAAATTCTCTTTCTCCAATTATCTTTAATGCTAATTTTTTCATATGAATATACGCTTTATTTGCCTAAGAATCACCTGATTTCAAGGTACCTAAAATTCCTTTCCATCATCCTCTTGTATTTCATCTATTAAACATTCTCTCATTTTTGAAAATTCTTTCCTGGATCTAATCACTTTAAAATCTTCTCCTTTATATTTAGCTAATGGATTTTTATATTCCTTAACTATTCTTCCCGGATTGGAATGCATAATAATAATTCTGCTGCCCAGTAAAAGTGCCTCATCTACATCATGCGTAATAAAGAATAAACACTTCTGAGTTTTTTGCCATATAAAATAAATATGCCTCTGCATTTTTTCACGTGTAAGTGCATCAAGGGCACTAAAGGGCTCATCTAAAAGTATTATTTTAGGATCTGCTGCCAGAGTTCTTGCAATGGCAGCTCTTTGTTTCATGCCTCCTGAAAGCTGATGAGGAAGCAATTTTGCAAATTTTTCTAAACCAACCAGTTTTAGATAATGAGAAGCTATTTCTGTTCTTTTAAATTTAGGCAGCTTTTTCATTTTTAATCCAAACTCAATATTCTTTTCTATGTTTAGCCATGGCAGTAAATTAGGCTGTTGGAATACCACACCTACCTGGGGATCAGGTTTTACATGCACCTTTCCATTGATAGAAACAATGCCTTTTGATGGCTTCTCATAACCAGCAATAATATTTAGAAGAGAAGATTTTCCACACCCTGAAGATCCTAAAATACATATAAAATCATTATCGTATAATTCAAGATTAATATTTTCAAGAGCTTGAATATGGCTGCCACATTGATTATACTTTAAACTTATATTTTTTAAAGATATATTCAAACCTGGTTCTAATGTTTCATTTACTAATCCGGATTCTATTGAATTCATTAATACTACATCCCCTTATTTGTTATCTTCATCATATAACTTTGTTAATATAGCTTTTTGATATACGGATAAATCCGGTGAAGATTTTACTGCCTTCTGCGTTACCAGATAATCTCCAGTACTTTTCAATAATTTTGCAAAATCTCCTGGTTTCTTTGAGGTTCCAAGATATTTTTCATTTACCTGATCCTTAGCATCAAGAACAATTATTTCATTCATGGATTTAAGTGTATCCTCTTCTGATAATCCTAATTCCTTTGAAAGAGCTTTAGCAGATTCTTCTGGTTGTTCTTTATATTGATGTACAGAATCATTCAAAACTGAGACATACTGTTTAAGTATTTCAGGATATTTATCTCCAAAATCTTTACGAACAATACTAAGCTCACCTGTAATAGCTCCCTTTTTAGCTAAATCCCCAGATGTTATAATAACCTTTCCTCCATCAGCTATAAGCTTGGACTTAGTTGTCTCCCATACATAGCCCCCTTCAATATCTCCTCTTTGCCATGCAGCCAATATATCAGGCATCTGCATGTCAAGAAGCGTCAAATCAGACTCTTTAATACCATTTAATTTTAACGCATTTAATAAACTGAAGTGGGAAGTTGAACTAAAAGTAGTAGCTATTTTCTTTCCTTTTATATCATTAATTGAATTTATTCCAGAATTGTTTTTTACCACTAAAGCTTCACTATCTCCTATAATGTCGTCAATATAATATACATAGTATGGAAGATCATTTGCTATTCCAGATGCTGCAGGGGGAGTGCCTATGGTTCCAAGATCCAATGATCCGCTGGCCATAGCTGTAATTATATCACGGCCTGCATCAAATTTTATCCAGGAAATTTTTATGCCTGGAAATTTCTTTTCCACAGCGCCCGTGGCTTTCGCAAGGAGTTCTCCATTTGGAGATGTCATGTATCCAATACGAATTTGTTTGGGCTTATTATCTTCGGCGTCAGAACTTTTACTACCGTTTTGACATCCTACTGTAAATGCTAAAATTCCTATAGTTATAAATGTTAAAACAATTTTAAGATGTTTTTTTATTATCATTATTATCTCTCCTCATAATTATAAATAACGCATGCTGTTCTCTTTAAATATTTTTACTTTATAATCTGTCTTCTGCTTCAATCCAGGGTGAAATCTTTCTTAAGACAAGCCTAATACAAGCATCAATAAATATAGCAATTATACCCATAATTATAATTCCCATGTATACCACATCATTTCTTAAAAACTTACTGGCATCTAATACCATCCAGCCAATTCCAGAAACAGCCGCTACCATTTCTGCAGCTACCAATGTAGCATATGCCACTCCTACTGCTGTTCTAAACCCTGTAAGCAAATCTGGCAAACAAGATGGAAATATAACATAAACAAATAATTTAAATTTAGATGCTCCAAGAGATCTGCATCCATTTATTCTATCTTGGGGTATCTTTTTTACACTGAATACTGCAGTAATAAAAAGAGGTGCAAATGCACTTAAAAATAGAAGTATTACTTTAGAAACATCAGTTATGCCAAACCACAATACTAAAAGTGTATAGTAAGCAAGAGGAGGAAGTGGTCTATAAAATTCAATAAATGGATCCAATATAGCAAGCAGCAACCTAGAGCTTCCAGCTGCAAGCCCTAATGGCACAGCTGTTATAAAAGCTAAAAACAGAGCAGTAAACAATCTTCTCATACTTGCAAATATGTGAAAATATAGAGGATATCCTTTATATCCTTCCTTTAAAGTTTCAACAAATACAGACCATACAGCACCTGGGGATGGTAAAAATACAGGATTGAACCAATTAAATTTACTGCCTATATACCAGAGCAGAAATACTACAACAACTGATATTATAGAAACCAGTTTATATCTGTGCTTTACGATATTAGTTTTTAATAGATTAAATATTTTCTTTAACATAAAAATCATTCCTCAAATAGTGAATTTATTCTCTATATTATCTATTGCTGTTTTAATTATTTTATCCAGTGCATCTCTATTATGAAAACCAGTAATTTTTTCTACTATTTCTCCTCCTTTAAATATTAAAAGAGTAGGTATGCCACTTAGCCTGAATCTTTGTGCTAATGCGTCATGTTTATCCACATCAACTGAATAAACATTTAATTTGTTATAATAATTCTCAGCCATTTCCTCTATAATTAGATGCATTATATTACATACTTTGCATCTCTCCGCGTTAAAAAATACCACTGCAGGAGTATTATTTTCAAAAGTTAGATTATCAAAATTATCTTCATTTATACTTGAAATAAATTCCCTATCCATAAAATTAATTACTCCTCCAATGCCTGATATATTATGCCGCCTTCTGTATTTTTAGGAACAGACACTCCAGTCAAATAGCTTATAGTTGGAACTATATCCTCCACCCCAACATTTCTATCAATGCTAACTCCTCTCTTTATGCCGGCCCCTACAGCTGCAAATAATGCTTTCATAGAATAGCCCAGCAGTGTATGATTGCTTAACCCATTTCCATGGCATCTGGTAAACTCAGGTTCTAATATATAAAATATATCTCCTGAATTCTCCCCTCCAAGTCCTAAAACCTCCATATCATTTCTATTTAAAGCAAAACTTATTATTCTTTTACCTGTTTTGGGATCTCTATAATTGTATAAATCATCTATTATTTTTTGTACCAATCTGTCATAATCTTCTGGTTCTACAATTCCCTCAGGATCTCTTCCCTTTAAATTTATATAGATAAATGCAGCCCTCTGTGAAACCGCTGTAGTCTTCTCCCAATCTATCTGGAGTTTCCCATTGACTTCTTTTAATTTTGTATATCCCATATCTCCCATTATTCCAGTATTTATGCCCCACATATCTCCTATTAGAGGATATTCTGTATATGGATTTTTACCAACACCACCATGATCTGAAACAATGAAAATGGCAGTATCTCCATCAAGCCGTTTTAACATTTCCCCGATAAAATTATCGCTTAATTCGTAAATCTTATATATCAACTCCTGATATCTCTTATATTCTCTAGAAACCTCTTTAAATGTATAATCCAAATAAAAATGATTGTACATATCTATGCCGTGCATATGAAGATACAAAAGATCCCATTCTTTATTATCTAACAAGTAATCAATAGCCTTTACATGCCAATCATACATTTCCGTAATGGACTCAAGCATAATTTTATCCGCAGTTTCATTTAACCTATCGTAATTGGCTGGCTGCAGCATAGGTCCAACTTCATCATATATTTCCCTGCCTATTTCAGATGGATAAAAATATTTTCCATTGTATAAATCAAGTGCAAATGAATAATAAAAGGTCAGCTTACTTCCATCGCTTTTTAAATCAATTACTCTTATTTTATAAGCTACTTTAGTGATTTTGCCATTAATCCTATAATTGTCATAAATCCAGTGACTCCACTGATTTACCTCTGTCTCTCCAATTGGATTATCATCCTGTTTACTGACATATATTTTTATTTTATTATAGTTTTTTCCATCCTCTGCTACTATCAATCCATATCGCCTTGTCATACCATTATTAACTGGCAAAATAACTTCTTTTGATTTATTAGGTGCATTCTTCCATCCATCAGCAGCTTTGATAGGAGTGATTACCTTATCTGAATTTGGAATATCTGCAGATGATTCACCATCTGCTTCTGAAGTCACAATATCAGATGGAGTATACCCGTACCCATCGTATTCAGACTTGCTTATATCTGCTTTTATAGAGGATACCTCACCTTCAACTCTACAGTCGGTACCAGTATTATCCAGCACATGAGGTATTTCTTTTATAGGAAAATCACCCTCAATACAGCTATATACTTTTTCATAATCTACGTATCCCCTTAAATTTGTATAAATACTTGTACCATCTACATAAATATCATTTTGGGTCTTAGGTGGCCATGCTGTAGGATAATTAAACAATATACTTTTTTTACCTTGCCTTGCATAAGCCTCCCATATAGTTTCTGCTTTTAATAATCCTGAATCAAATCCATACTCCAATTGATCTAAAGCATTCCCGAGAGTATGATTCCAAAAACGAATTCAATGACCATAGACATAAACAGACAAACTTGTCTAAAGCTAGTGGTTAAACCATTTGTAGCTTAAATATAAAATTATCGTTTGGCTAAAAAAGACATGTTTTGAAAATTATTTTTGACGAATTTTTGACGTCAAAAGAAAAAAGAAAGGGGATAATAAGAATGAATAAATACAAGATAAGAAGATTTAAACACAAGCATCTTAAGGAAGTCGTTGGAGGTTTAATTACAGTTATATTAGTATCTTGTTTGATATTGTTAATTAATCAATAATGGACTTTGATGAGTTTATAACTAAGATTAGAAATGCAGAACCTCCAGAAGTTATTAATAAAGATGGTAAACAACTAGTAGTAACACATGATTATCATATGATAAAAGATAATTTAAAGAACATGGACAACCCTCAGTTGTACAGGTATCAATTAGCTAGAAATGCTGGATTTGAACATAATATGGCTTTAGAATATGCCTTAAAGGGATATAAATTTATTAGAAAGTTATTTGATTAGAGAGTATGAAATCTATATGTATAAATATGGATTAACTGGATATAATGCTTGATATCACAAAAATACTTTACGTCTTGCTCAACTTAATATATTTTAATACAAAGCCATGGTAAACTCCATGGCTTTGTTATTTTATACAGTTTGAATGGCATTGGTGTTTTGGGGTGTTTGCACAGCACTTGAAATTGTTTGAATCTGCTGTTCAAGCTGCAGTTTTTGATTCTCCAAATTTGTCTTTTCTGCTGTAAGCTGAGTTACCTGTGCTTGGAGTTGTGATACTTGTTGGAGTAAATTATCTTGGCGTTGATTGCGCTGTTCCTCTGGTGTCTTGGAATCTAAAACTATCTCTTCTACGCTAGCATCTATGATTTTTTCTATTGCAGGTGTGATCTTTATATCAAAGGCCTTTAACCCTTCCTTTATAATTTCTATAGCTTTATCTTTTCTTTGCTCTGCAGGAAGTTGAGAAGATATATATAGTTGCTGTACTGCTTTTGTTGCTTTTAATACCAACTTATCAAGTATGTTTAGGAAACTTAAAACTTTACTTGACTTATTAGTTATTAGACTTTCGCCCATCTGTATAATAGTTTCTGCACTATCCAACCCTGTTTCTGCTGTTTTAAGAAAAGTAGATGCTGTTATTCCTTTCTTCTTAAAAAATACAATACCCAATCCTCCTATAACCACAGTAAGTACAGCTATAACAATTTGATATACATTCATCTTTTTCATTCCTCCTTAATTTATTTAATTAAAATTTTCTTTGTCTGGAAATACTTCTGGATAAACAGATTTACCTTTTTTAATAGTTTCAGTAACAATTTTTTTGATATCATCAGTTGTATCAGATTGCAATATTCTCAATAAACCTGCCAATAAATAAATATTTAATTGTTTAGATTGACTCCTATCCTCTTCAATTACTTTAATTTGTTCGTCTGTATACACTTTACATTCCTCCATTTTTTATAAATTAAAAGAGAGCCCTTTACAGCTCTCTAATTTGTTAAAAATATTGTCCATGTGTCCTTGCCAATGATACCATCAGTGCTCCTACCCCAATTCTTTTGAAGTTCTGTGATGGCCTGAAAACAAGCTTGTGTCCAGTAACCAGTGCCATTGCCTTTCCCTAGATACCCCCATTGAATTAATTTTTGCTGTAACCATTGATTAACAACATTGTTAGAATTTATTTCTATAGGATAAGAATTAAGAGTATTAAGAGTTTTAGTCCCTGCAATACCATCTACAAGCAAACTTGTACCATGCACCAAATTACAATCATATTGCAGATTAGCAATACTTTCTTTCAGCGCATCTGTAGTGACCTTAGTTAGTGCTGTAGTACTCCCGTTTAATCCACTATAAAAAGCATTATCTGCTTCATCTAGATCCCACGCTCCAAAAAACTTAAATCCGTAATTTTTAAAAGTGCTGTATGAATCTGTGGTAACTCCATAGGTCTGTATGCTTGGATATATTGGGAGTGTTAGACCTAATGATGCATAATCACTTTTGGTTCTTTCTATGGCTTTTGGCGCGCTCCATTGCAATTCACCCCAATAAATCTGTGGAGAAGTGAAATCACAATATTGATTGAACACTGAATATGGAATGTCTTGGTGATAAGTAGCTATAGGAAATGTGCTGTAGCCTATAAGCTTATTGGTAGAACGTCTTACTGTAGCACATACATTTGCTGAAGCTGTCCATTTATTACTTACATCTACCTCGGGATCGTAAATATAATAATCTGAATTCTGCAAAGCTTCCACTATTATATTTGCTTCTGTTCCGGGATAATTGAAATAGTTGTAACCCCAAGTACCAACCGCAAATCTAGCCGCCTTAAATGCATCATAATATTTTAAATAATCGTTTTTAAAGTTTATGCCGCCACCTGTATAGCTTGCACCCTCATGATACTTTATGCACACATTAGTTATACCAATGCTCTTTAAATGAGATATTAAGGCTTCTATGCTTCCATACTGATTTACTTCGTTCTGAAGTTGCCATATCCATATGAAATTATTTAGATTATCTTTTGTAACTTGCTGTGCTTGAACACTTTTGGGCATAAAAAAAACACCAACTATAAAAGTTAGTGTAATGATAAATGATATTATTTTATTCCTTCTCGTAAAAATTCCTCCTTTACCAATGAAATGTTTTTAAAATTTGCAATAAAAAAGTAGCTATTACGGTTATAGCTACGCCGCTTGCTATTCCTGTTAGGAATTTATTTTTTGACTTATTGATTTCATCTACACTTTTCTCTATTTTAGTGAGCATATTAAATATTGTTTTAACCTGTCCTTTTGTTTCCCCTGCCCATACTTCCATCTCCCCCACCCTCTTATCCGTGTCTTTAATATTTTCCTTTATTTCACTAACATCTTTGTTAAGGTTGAGCATGTAAGCGCAATCCTTGCAGTTTTCCATTTTGCACCTCCTATCTTAAATATTAAAAAGAGTTCTGGAGAAATCCAAAACTCTGAATGTGTTATGTCGCATTAATTTTCTATTGCGTAGTCTGTCCTTCGTCTAACAAATCTATAGCATCTTTAAATTCATCTAGCGTTTTCAAGTGTTCATATCCTTGTTTTATAAAATTCGGTGCTGAATCTTCAATGGATGGCGCAAAATGATAGAACTTTTGTTCTAAATATCCTTTACCCCCTTGAAAATCTGCTTGCGATATATAAGAATTTACTGATATATCTAATCTGCCTTTATATCCATTTATTGTATCTATTCTTATATAGGCATTTGAAGCAACTAAACCGTTACTTAAATTTATTGTTTTTTGTAATGCCATAAGACTCACTCCCATCTTAATTTCCTGTTAAAATTTTAAGTGCTCGCCAGGTACCAGGGGTACCTCCTGTAATACATATCCATCCGAAAACAATATACATATTACCACTCGTACCTGTTTCGACAGGATTAATATTTTTAACGACTTGGCCCTTTGTATATGTTCCGCTAGTTGGCATTGCTGTAGCATATATATCATTAGATATATTGTAAAACTCCGGTGATGCAATAGTACCATACGAAAAAAATGAATTGTATTCTACTGGTACACCAATACCTTTATACTGATTTTTTATAATTAAATCTAATATATTACACGCAAGATGTATACCGTCAAAGTAATTATCAATAGAATTGTCTACTATTTGCAGTTTTTCAATTTGGAACAAAGTATTATCCGTTCTGTTATCTATGCCTATGGCTCGTTTAACATTGTAGAAATTATTTTCAGTAATATCTACATTTTTGGTAATAGTGGTATCATAACCAACGATTCTTAATGCCCCATCTATATTATCACAATTATATATATCATTTTTTGATACTCGTATAATAGGCGATTCTCCTATTAATAGCCAATTCAATCTATCTGTTACCCCATCTAAACTTTTCCACGTATTTTGTTCTACATTTATATTATTGCTTTGTGTAATAAACCATGTCGCGCCTATACCGATATCTTTATTATTTTTTATATCAATAAAATCACTTATACAATTTATATTGATAAAACCACTGGAAATATTGTTGCCATTATATTTATTATCATATATTTCTACATTTCCTAAATTAGCATTTGATGATTGGTCACTTGCACGAATACCATATCCCGTTGTGTTAAAAGTATTGCTTTTAATTTTTACATCTTTAATTGAGTTAGCAGACTTATTTACTATTAAAATAGATGTAATAACGTTATTTATATTGAATATATTATTTTCAATTTCTATGTTTTTAATATATGTTCCATCATTGTTGTTAGGCTCTATATCTATTGCGGAAACAAATGTATTATTTTTACTTATTTGATTATCTTTTATTTTAGGATTTTCAGAAGAAACTAAAGCGACACTACAACGATAGGGATTTATAAAAATATTATCATGTATATTGGGATTGTCAGATGTATTTTTTATTTTAATAGTGTCGTCAAATGTATATGCTCCTACATACACACAATCACCTTGTGGTGTTTCAAAAATATTATTACATATTTCAACATTATCAGATGCACAGACAGCTATAATATGACTATGTTCAGTAATAGTACTTATACCATCCCAATTACCAATACAATAAGTGCCAGAAATTTTTATCTTACTATTTATTTGATTTACTGCTCTAAAAATTTGTGATTTACCTGCATTATTTACTGTGTCTTGTGGATTAACAGGAAACATTTTAATTTTTGGTAGTCCTACTCCTACTACATTGTTAGTTATTATTAATACTTCACTTATTTTATAGAATGAATCAGGATTAGTATTAGGTATTATAACTTCTTTTCCTGTCGCAAAAGCATTCTTAAAAGCAATTGTGTTGTCTGTTATTCCATCACATTTAGCTCCAAACCATGTT
This sequence comes from Clostridium kluyveri, assembly GCF_001902295.1. NCBI lineage: Bacteria > Bacillati > Bacillota > Clostridia > Eubacteriales > Clostridiaceae > Clostridium > Clostridium kluyveri. Next base: position 2,469,814 of record NZ_CP018335.1, read on the forward strand.
ACTAGTACAACATCTGCCAAATGTGACGCTTGATTATCTAATCTTTGTCCTATAGTATTGTAAGTTGTATTATTTACATTATCTGTTCTAGCTGCTACGGTTTCCATGTTAGAGGGGTTTTCTACACTTTGATTTGCAATTTCCTGGTTGAATACATTTTCTAAATTTGTTTGCCTACTATTTATAGAGACTTCAAATTGTGCTTGCTGTTGTGTGGAAGTAGTTTCAAAATCATTCACATCATCAGCTATATCCTCAATGCCTCCTGCTAAATTCTCTCTTACGTCTTTTCCATACTCTGCAGTCCTAATTTGTGCGACTCTTTGACTTACATCAATTGACATTCGCATCACCTCTTTTTTAAAAATAAAAAAGCACCTGTAACTTTTAATTACAAATGCTTTTATGATATTGGTTGAAAATTATCTGATACCCAATTTCGAGTTGCTATAGTTTCACCGTCAATTTTCCCTTGATCCTCTTTTATATAACTTTTGGTATCTCCCGAACTATCCAAGATGAATATCCCTGCACCTTGGTTGCTATCTGCATATATCGCAACTCTAACGCCAGAATTATCTTTTAAATTTATAGTTCCAGAATCATAATCTTTTGATATTCCAAGTTCAATACGCGGTTTATCTTCTGAATCATTATACAAAATAAAAGTACCGCCATTATTATCAGAAGTACCATTTTCAGATCCAGCTTTTAAATTTAAATTACCGTCATTGTCATATATCTCAAATAAACCTCCATTGTCGTTGGTAGTATTTTCAATGATTACTTTTCCGGCTTTAGTTATCTGTTGTATTCCGTCCATAGTTAATGTCCTATTTTCGATATCTATAAAGAACAATTTAAGATTATTAACTGCGTCTTCTATAGAAATACCTTCGAGGGCATTAATTGTAATAATAATTTTATCATCACTACTTTTTACTCTAATACCAAAATCATCACCGACTTGCACACCATTGTGGACACTATTATTGCTTATACTGCTATTCCTAGTATCGTTAATAATATCGCTAGAAGTCTTATAGTTAGCCGATATTGTTATATTAGGGTTGTAAGGTTCTAATAGGTTCAAACTCAATTTAACTATCCTATATTTAGCATCTATACCCATAAGTGAATTTGTTATGTGTAATGTTGCCCCTAGTTCAAATTCCTCTGTTTTTTCTCCTGTAAGATAGCTTAAATCTAATGCTGTAGTAGATAATGTTAAAGTTGGTTGAGTATATTTGCCATCCTGTATATCTGTCAAACAAGCATCATATAGCTCTTGTGCATCCGTTGTATCGCTATAAGATACAGTCATTTCAATAGCTCCATACAAAGCCTTTGCAGTGGCATCCTCTATATAGTCAAGCCCTCCATTAACATCTTCTATAGTAAGATTATTAGCACCTAACGGAATTATTCTAGTTCCAAAGTTGTCCATATCCTTATCTAAGATCATCTTTTGGATATTAGTACCTAAATAAAGTTCGATAACTTTATTTGTAAAAGGTGTAAGCCAATCAAGGTATAAAAGTCCATTATTTTCTCTGATTCTTATATCTCCATCAATATTATTCTTTGATTTCATATCCGTAATAGTAGCTAAACAGGATTTGTAATCACATTGGTATGCATTACTTGAAGTAACTGCAATGGTACCCAAATATATTTTTTTTGAACTATCTACCTTGGAATTATGACTTGTTAGGATAATTTGTAGCTTAGTGCTTAAGCTTCCTAAAAGTGCTTCATTTCTCATTTTAGTATCATTTAAATATGTCAATGCACTCTCACATTCAATCTCTTTATATATGCTCGTACCATCCATATTGGGAGTAATATCTGAAATTCTACCTGTAAATCTTATAGAATTATCTCTGCTATCAATTACTTTTATTTTAGTAGTCAATTCGTACAAAAGATTATATCCTGGATTATTTGGATATATAGGAAATTTTAATGTATAGATTTCGCTTAAACTTTCGTCAAGAGGTAATTCCTTTAGATGCGGTGATGAATCATCTGGTATTGGATAATGTATTAATGTTTCAACTCCATTATTATAAATACAAACTTTATACAAATAACCACCTCCTCATAATGATTCTGCTCTAAATTTTACTTGTATAGTTCCATTACCCGTTATGATTAAATCATTCTCTCCATTTACAAATCTTACACTATATAAAATGTTATCACCAGTTGTTAAATTGTATGTTTTCCCGCCAAAAGTTAATGTCATTGTAGAACTACAATTTATAACAGGGCTTACATTTCTACCATTATTATAAATTTTAACCGTAGTGGTGCCACTTATAGAAAACTCATTTGTATATGCTGTATAATCAGTAAGGAAACAAAAATCATCCCAAATATCATCTCCAAAATTATCAATATTATATTTGAATGGATCGGCTATAAAGTCTATTTTTAAAGTTCCTAATCTTTCTAAGTTATCCCAACTTGGGACATCATCTACTTTAGCCATGTAATACCATGTAGGATCGTTTGATTGAATTAATTTTTGCTTGCCTGGCCCCATAAGCCACTCTAAAATCTGAGAATATCTAATGAACATCTCTGTTTTTTTAAGCCCTACAAATTGAAATTGTGTCTCTATTTTTCGATCTGCATAGGTAATTTCTCCTTGGCTTCCAACGGTGCTAAAGTCATATGAGCCGCTCATAAAAGGTACTTGAATTTTAATTACATTTGGGGTTGGAGGCTGTGGCTTGAAGTAATTAAGGACTAGCCCAAAATCAGTAAATGACTTTTTACCATTATAATTTATTTGCATTACCATTTAGCCTGTCACCCCTTTTAATTTCTTTCTAAGATTCTTACCTTGCAATATTTCAAGCCAAGGCATTACTACTTGCGCTGTTGCTTTTCCTTCCATTTCAAGAGTTATGCTCACATCTCCATCTATATTTAAATTAGAGGATGAATTTTGTGTGGTTGTATTGGTATTTACTGTACTTGGTGTTGCTAATTTCATACCAGATAAAGCATTATTCATTAGGTTTATTGCGCTTGCAGCTTGATTTAACATATCAATACTATCTTGATGACTTTTTATAACTTCACCGCCTGAGAAGTCTACATACTCCCATCCTTTTTCGTTTATATATGCTGGCCCTGCTGCTGCATTATTAGTTCCACGTTCATAACCTACATAAGCCCCACCGCTTGTAAAGAGTGGAGTATTATATACACTTCCATATGTTTTTTTAATATAATTTATAGCTGCTACAGCATTGTGTATAGGATTTAGAATATTATTTAATCCTTTCATAGCATATGAAGCGAATGTACTTGGTAATGTTTGTAATAATCCTGTAGCATGTTCTTTATTCTTTCCGACTGGTATCGGATTCCATGCAGAAGGATCACCTCCTGATTCAGCCTGTACTAATTTCTCTAACCCAGGCAACCAACTCATAGATGTTCCTGTGAGTGCTAATGCTGTACTTAGCCACCCTGCCACATTTCCAGCTACTCCAGATATAGCACCACCTATTTTATTTTTGAAAAAAGCTAATGCATCTTTAGAAGACATACCGTTTATAAAACCTTGAATAACGTTTGCGCCTATTTCAAATAATTTTCTTGAAGGTGAATGTATATCAAATCCATCTTTACCTGTAAAAGCTTCAATTACCTTTTGGGTTAAATTATGCACTATGCTTGTTAAATTATCTTGGCTTGATTTTATTCCTTCACCTATAGAAGTAACAATCGCAGTTCCTATAGAAGTGCAAGAACTAACAAAAGTGTTTAATATGCTCGTAACATTACTTAATAAATTACTTATAGCTCCTGTAACTGCGCTTGCTGTATTGGTTATACCACTTGCAATGGATGTATCTGTACCTTGCCCATATTGTACCGCACATACAGCAAAGGTATTCAGACTATTCCCTAAAGTTGTGATTACATTATTTACTGCTCCTGTAACTGCTGCTGAATTATTGGTTACTCCAATTCCCAAATTTGTATCTGTATCCTCTCCATGACCTATACATGATTGTGTAAAAGTTTTTACATTATTTGTTACTGTAGCAATTACATTATTTACGGGATTTATAGCTGCACTAGAATTATTAGTTACTCCTACGCCTAAATTTGTATCTACGTCTTGACCAGTTTTATTCATAGATGTTGCCATATTAGTCATTGTGGTGTTTACGGTAGATACCAAACCGTTAATAGGAGTAGTAACCTTATCCGTACTATCTGTTAAACCTTTCCCCAAAGATTCATTTAAGTTCTGTCCATTTTCTTCGTTGATTTTATCGGGATCTTCAGTATCAGTTGGGGTAATTACATTTGCTATGGTACTGGTATTGGTTATTTCAACATCTGAGGACGTATCTGTAAGCCCCTGCATTGCATTTGTTATAAGCCCCTTATTATCTATAATACCTTTGGCTACCTGCGCTACTGAATCAGTCACTTTTGGTATTCCATCAACAATACCTTGAGCAACACCTGAGGTTATATTTTTTCCAACTTCCTCACGCATGATACGAGAAGGAGACTTTATGCCTAGTGCATCCTTAAATCCTTGCACAACCCCTTTAGCAAATTCCCCTATTTTATCTTTTACCCATTTTGCCATGCCAGTTATGCCATTCCATAAACCTTTTACAAGATCTATGCCTATATCAACTAAATTTCCAGGCAAACTTTTAAAGAAACTTACTATATTACTTATTACTCCCGGAAGATTAGCAGCAGCCCAACTTATGATATTTTTACCCCACTCCCCTATATGAGTAATAGCACTTACAAGAATATCCCATAACTTACCTGGAAGACTGGCGAAAAAAGTAATTATATTGCCAATTATTGTTGGGAGATTAGCTGCAGCCCAAGCAATAATATTACTCCCCCACTCTCCTATATGACTAATAACATTTGTGAGTACATCCCATATCTTCCCGGGGAGTTCTAAGAAAAAGTTGACTATATTCCCTATTATGACTGGTATATTCGTAACAACCCAGGTTCCAATATCAACAGCCCATTTTACTAACGTCCCTATAACAAAACCCAGAGCATATCCAATATTAGCCGGCAATTGGCTAAAGAATGTACCTATGGACGTAATTATATTGGGTATGGCTGTAGCAACCCATGTTACAACATTTGCGCCCCAATTTACTATAGCCATAAGTGCTTGCATGAATAAATTTCCAATAATAGAAGGTAACTGCATAAAAAAACTTCCTATTTGACCAGGAAGTTGAGCTATAAATGTTATAAAATTATTAAATGCTGTCGGTATAGTGACGGTAAAGAAGTTCACTATAGCTGTCACTACTCCACCTACCGTACTACTAATTGATGTCCATATTCCAGCAACCACATTTCTAAACCCCTCATTAGTGGCTATAAAAATCCCTAGCGCGGTAGCCGCCGCTGTTATACCTATTATAATTAAACCAACAGGACCTAATATCATACTGAATCCTGCTGATATCAAAGGAAGCATACCGACTAATATTAATAATGGCCCAGCCACCAATGTTGTAACAGCTGTTACAACTCCTATTATTGCTATAGTACTTTGCATGCTAGGACTTAAATTATTAAATCCGTCTATTACCCCTTGTATCATATTAGATAATCCTTTTAATATTGGGATCAAAGCATTTCCTATAGAAATTTTGGCAGTTTCAACCGAGCCACTAAGTTGTTCTATTGCTCCATTTAATGTATTCATTTTTTGTGCTGCTACATCTTTCGCGGAAATCTTTCCTATAGAAGTTGCCATATCGTCCGCGCCCTTAGCTCCTTCTTTAAAAAGAATATTTGCAGCACGTATAGCATCAGAACCAAAAATAGTTTCCATATACGTCAAACGTTGCGCATCAGTCAATCCACTCATAGATTCTTGAAGTATATTGGAAACTTCTGATAGATTTTTAAAATGTCCCTGAGCATCAACGAATTTATTTGAACCGTCTGCTGTAATAATACCTAGTTTTTTCATAGCATTTGCAGATGCATCTGTTGAAGGTTGTAAATTCATAAGCATAGTTTTTAAAGATGTACCTGCATCTGAACCTTTAAGCCCATTTTGTGCAAATTCTGCCAACGCTGTAGTTGTATCTTTAAAGCTCCACCCTACGCTTGAAGCAACTGTAGAAACAGCTGAAAGCCCAAGTTTTAGTTCAGAAACAGATGTGGCAGATGCATTGGCTGCACCTGCCAAAATATCTGCTGCTTGTTGAACTGATAATCCATCATTTTTAAAAGCATTTAATGCAGTTGATGCTATTTCGGCAGCATCTGCTAGATTGATTTCTCCTGCTGTTGCCAATGACAACGCACCATTTAAGCCTCCATTTAAAATATCGCTTACACTAACACCAGCTTTGATCAATTCTTCTATCCCTTGAGCTGCTTCTGTAGCACTATATTTAGTTTCAGCACCCATGGTAATTGCAAGGTTTTTGAGTTCTGCACTAAATTTAGTAACTTCATCTGGTGCTATAACCGAATAAACATTAGCCATGCTTTGTTCAAAGTCAGCTGCACCTTTTGCCGCTACCCCTAAGCCTGCTGCTATTCCAACGCCTATTCCTGTCATTGTTTTTCCTATGTTTTTTACCTGTTCAAAAAGATTTCCGGTAGATTGTTTTGCCTTATCAAAAGATTCTTTATAATCATTACCTAATTTACTTACAACACTACTTTGATTTTTTAATTCTTTTGTTGTATTTTCTAATTCTTTTTGATTTTTATTTAATGTTGCAGTTTCATTGTTTATTCTTGCCTGAAGATTTTGAGCTTCCTTACTGTCTTCTCCTTTAGCCGCTGCAATTAATTTGTATTGTTGTGTCAAGTTGGCTATTTTCTGTCTTTGAAGATCTGTTACCTGATTTAAAGAGTTTATTTTTACTCGCAATCCTTCTTCCGATTTACCCCATTCATCCATTCCCGCGCTCGCAGCACGAAATCCACTTTCAATTACTCTTATTTGGCGGTTTAGATCCGTGACGCCCGCCTTAAAATTGGTCGTATCAAGTGACACGGAACCGCCAATATTATTACTATCATCAGCCATTTATCTCACCTACCTTTCTATTATCTTCCAAAGGTTTTGGTATTATTTTGTAGAATTATCACCTTTAAGGAGGTGAATATTATGTTAGACAAAAACCAAATCATTCATGATATAGTAATGCTCCATCTAAAGAAAACTTTTGATTTTAGTGCTCCAACTGGTGATGAAGCATCACTGGCAATTGATTATGAAATGAAATTCGGTGTTGTAAAAGACCAACTTATCGATTTCAACCCTGAAGATTGACTTTGCTGTAATCCAATAAATTTTCAGCTGCTTTTATAGCAGATTTGGCTTGATTAATAGTACAATCATTCTCTGCAAAAAGATTTACTATTTTGATGGCCATTTCTTTTACTATTTTTTTATTCTCTATATATTTTTCTTTGTTTTTATTAAGCCCCATAATCCTCACCTTTCTTTAAATAAAAAAAGAGACGCTTTCGCATCTCTAAATTTCATGATATTATTTTGTTTTTATCTACACCTAATAAGGCAAATATTAAATCCCAAAGTTCACCATTTGTTAAATCATCAAAATTTCGTATTGGTCTGCCTACTATTTTAGATATTCCTATCAAGCTTCCGTTTTGCTTCTGTTCAGGTATATCACATTCTCTTTTCACATCACCCCTTTCAAAGAGTTTAAAAAATTTATAAGTTCCATGAAGGTATTTTCATAATAAAGAGGTTGAGTTTGTCTTTCACTTCCTCTTGTACTAGTTTCGTTTTTGCCATATTTCAAACCTTTATCAGTTAAATGATTATAACTTTTAAATTTCCTTCTACCTGTAGACGGTCTAGTTTTTCTTTCCAAAAATCCATGTTCCACCATAAGTTTATTGAATTGTCTTATATTCATTGGAATATTGAATTTTTGCAATAATGCTGTAGCAGATATTCCGACTTCTTCATCCACATATTCAGGTAAATATATTGTACTTAACCCTTGAGAGGTATTAAAGTCTTTTAACATTTTTACTGTAGATGATTTACTAGGCTTTAATAAATCTACCGCAAGCTTTAAACCTTCCTTTTCTAGTTTTAATTTTCCCAGCTTTTTATCGAAAACCATATTTTCTGAAATGCTTTTTATCTCCTGTAATTTAAAATACCCTTTAACTAGTTGCCTTTGTACTTGCCAAGACAATTCATCCTGCATTGGTTTAGTCATCATTAAGTATCCACTTTCTGTGAATATTGGGATGTTCTTCGAAGCATTAAGCGCTTGAACCGAAATTTGTTTGCTTATACTCAAAGTATGAGCAAATTCACTTTCTTTTGGTACTAGAAAATAATCTTCTTTTTCAATAAGTTTCTTTATATTCCTGTCAAAATTATTTCTCGCATTTACTATAGGAACTTGGTGCAACTTTGCTATATCCCATAACGTAACAACTCTCTGTTCTTTATATTCTTTAACCATTAAATCATTATTATTTATTTTTACAATTTCATTCATGCTATCACCTTTCTTAATTTGAATATCTCAACTAAAGATGATATAATAGATTTACCAACTTTAGTTGGCAGGTAGAGGAAGGTTTAATTACTTTGAACGGTATAAACTTTCCTCTATTCGTTTCTAAAAGTTATCTCACCTTTTACATACATATCCATTAATTTTTCTAAAACTTCATTCATATTTTCATTATTAGTCACACAAGCCACTTTAAATTTTTTTGAAATTGTCGGATATATTGTAGTTGAAAAGGTTCTTCTTTTTTCATCAGCCAAATAGTAATACCTCCTTTCTAAGCTGTTAACCTTATTATACAGTTAAACAGTTTAACAGTCAAGAGGTATTAGAATATTTTTCTATTAAAAAAGAGAGAGTATTCACCCTCTCAATTATTAGGATATAACATTTGTAAATTCTTCTGTGATAATTCTTTTCTTATCGCACTATTTAATCCGGTTGTATATTGCCCTTGTAATATAACTAATTGATCAATGCTTATGTTATCAAAGTTTTGCACCTTTTGTAATTCGCTTTGATCAAAAGTTAAAATCATACCAGGAACCGAAAGTGTTTTACCATATTGATCAGTTAATTCACACATAACATTTACATGTATTACATTGTATTGTTTAAATTCATCAGTTTTATAAACTTTTTTAAAACATTCAATTGTCTCCATCAAGCCACCTTCTACAAGCATATTTTCACTAAGATTTCCACCCGAAAATTGTATAGTAAGTTCATTGGCTTTTGGAATTATTTTACCATGGTCTAAACTTTCAGCCACTAATTTAGCTAAACTTTTTTCTTTAGGAGCAGTCTTTGGTGTTGTTTTTGCTTTAGATTGAGTGGCAGGCTTAGTATTAGTAGTTTTTGTTGTTGTTTTAGGAGTAGTCTTTGTAGCTGTTTCCTTAGCTTTTTCCTCTGCTTCCTTCTTTGCTTTCTCTTCAGCTTCTTTCTGTTTCTCTATCTGTTCTTGTTTTTGTTTTTCAACCTTTACCTTTTCTGCTTGTATTTTTCGCTGTTGAAACAATACAGGATCATAAGTCACTGCACTCACGCCCAATATAAATATAAGCACTAAACCAACCACAGCTATTGCTTTTACTTTTTTACTTTTACTCTTAAATTTTTCATTCTTGGTAAATAAGTATATACCACCTGCAATAGTTCCTAGTATTGTTAATGCTCCAGCAAATTTAGTCACATAGGCAATTAAAATAAGCCACATTATAATAATTATTGGTATTATTACTTTTTTCTTTTTTAAAAAATTCACATCATCATCCCCCTTTTTATTCCATAATACAGCATTTAAGGAGGAACTTCTATTAAAATGTATTTGAAAAGGGGTTTGTATTTTACGAATACCCCTTAAGCTATCAATCTTTGTGGTGGTAAATAACTTAACTCAACCATTAAATTACACTTTCCTTTGCATATCTGGTATATATCTTTATAATAAGTTTCCTTGTCAACTTCTTCTGAAATAACATGCTCTATCAAATTTTCTAAGTTATAGATTACATCTAACACTCTTTTAGTAGCTTTTTCCCTGCTATTAGAAGGAATCCCAACGCATTTATTTACTAATTTACTATAAGTCATATATAATTTCCCAGCGTTTTTACTACCTTGAGATATTGCAAGTGGAATTAATTTAGCCATTATTACATCTGTTTCATTTCTTCTGCATAGTTTGCCTTTTACTCTTGTTGCCTTCCAGTCACTAGATAACTTTTCTCTCAATAATTCTCTCATCCTAAAAAATTCTTTCACTAAATCAAACTTAAATTTTACTACTTCAGGTGAATTTTTTAATAATGTCATGAGAAAAGTAGTTTGTTGTTCATTCAAATATGCAATCTTTTCTTTTTGGCCACTTTCTAAAGGTCGCATTTGAAATGCGACCTTTCCAAACTCTTTTATAAGATTCATATATCTATAAATCATATCAAGTATACTTTTATGATTATTTTTCGTTTTAATTGCTATTAATTTGCTTTCTACATATAAATCCTCTATTCCATTAACTCTTTTTATTATTACTAATTTATCCATTTTGTATTTACCTCCTAATATAATTTATCTAGGAGCAGCCGGAACATACCCGGCTGTTACTCTCACCTAGGAGGTTCAGCATGTCTCACGACGTTCTTTTCCTCAAAATAAAAAAACACCCTTTCGAGTGCTTATTATTATCTATTTACCTTTTCCTTTACCGCCTTTACATTTCCCCATCACTTGCTACCTTCATCTTTCTTCTTTCTATTTATCAAGCATAAAATTATTATAGTAACACATATTATTGCTGTTATTTGTACAGATATAGCCATGTTATTCCTCCTATTTAAAAGACTTATTAAAACTACATTTTATACTGAATGCATTCCTGTAAAATTGCTTCTTTATCTTTTCCTTTATTTCTTCCATACTGGTATTTATATTGCCATATTCGCCCATGTTTATTGTTATTGGTGTATATGGCCTTGCCATTGGTGCCATTAATGAGGCTGTAACTGGTACTGTATGATTAACGGAAGCTTTCTCTGATATTTTCACAAATGCACAAGCTTCCATTCTTTTATCATTGCAATAATCTACATGAGGACACTTCTTACATTTCTCTGCTAATTTACTTATGCTCGCCATCAAACCATCCCTCCTTATAACCAACTAGGCACACCTTTTGCCCTGCGATATTCCTTCCCGTTTATTATTTTTACATTTGGATTATTTGTATTAAAAAACAAAAAATCCACTAATGTTTCAAAGTCTGTATCATCTATGTTATTTAAACACCAATTAAAAGTATCTACTAGCTTTTTATATATACTCATAAGTCCGTCATAATCGTTATCGGGTTCAGATTCTCCATCATCCCCCATATTTAGTTTTTTGTTGCTTTCCTCACCACTCCCGTTACTCCATTGAGGATTTTGTTGACCTCTAAGTCTATTTCTTCCATTGTTAAATTATTTTCTAATTCATCTATAGTAAATTTACTTTCATAAACATCTATTATTAATTGTTCTTTGCGATCATTTAATTCCTCTGTTGAAATAATTAATTCCCCTGCTGTATTTATTAATTCCTCGTCAGTCATATCATTTTCAACACCTTGAGCTTGTAACTTTGTCCCTTTTTGGGCAAGCTCTATAGCTTCTCTTTGGATTTTCAACGCTTCTCTGGTAATTCTAGCTGTAATTTTCCCGGTACTATATGTTTTATCTCCTAATTTAAGTTTTAAGACTTTCATATTTTCCCCCTTTTATAAATTAAAAAGGTGGCATTTAAGCCACCATTAAGCTGTTGCAAAATTTATCACTTGGTTTGATAAAGATTGTCCATAGATATCTTTTATATTCGTTGCAATAACAGCGTATGCACTTGCAGCATCTAAATTTGAACTTGGATTTATTGTTAATACTTTTCCTGCTGTATCGAAACTATTTGCAGTAGTTACAGGCGTAAAGTCTGATTTAACCATAGTTACATTATAGGATGCTATCTTATTATTGAATGTAAGCACAACATTTGCATCAACTGCCACAGACGTTGCGTTATCATCTGGAACACTGGATATAGTCAATGTACTTGGTGCTGTAGTTGTATCTGGCGTTTGCACTTGTGTAAACCATCCAGCAGGATTGAATGCGCTGTCGGTAGTTTCTCCTATGATCCTCTTTAAGGATTTTTCAACTCCATCAATTAACCACTGATATGTTGTAGTTACTGCTGTAAATGTCATTTGATATGTCCTTATATCAACATCATTGCTCTTTGTAGCACCTTCTTCATTTCCGCCACTAAACTTTCCTTTCAAATACCAATAATGTCTAGCATCAGTTTTCCCTTTGTTAAAAATAAATCCCAATGCTACATCTGGTGGATCTGGTTCACCACTATCATACATCCTTCCAGTTGATGCATCATAATGTTTTCCAAGCAGTATAGCCGCATCTTCGATAGGTACACCGGAAACCGTAATTGTAACTGTTGTGGCACCTTCTGTTATATAAGTATCTGCAGGTTTATTGTCATAATACGTAGGTGTATTAGATAAATCCGGCTCATTCGTTATCTCTGCTGCTGGAGCTAGATATTTTGGTGCGTCGGCTGAATAAGCTTCTTCCGTATCTGCTGTAATTATGGCATAATGTAAGTCTTTTACACCTACAAATTCACCATATTTTTTATCCATATAAATTCCTCCTTATTTTTACAAAATAAAAAAGCACCTTTCAAGATGCTTTAATCTTCTATTAGATAGTACCTATAGTCACAGCTATAGCAATAATGCCCCGTATCAGGATTAAAAGGTAGATCACGTCCGCCTAATCTCGTAAAGCCTGCCGGGAGCATTACAGATTTAAATAAATTATCTCCACTCTGTTTTATACTTGGTTTTTTACTATATATATTTACTTGTATCCTTGGTTCTTGGCTTGCCAACATATTGTCATATGCGCTACTAGTAGGATTATCCACTATGAAATAAGTAATATAAGTTTCTGGTAATGTGCTTGTATCTATATATGTCCCCTGTTCTTTCACAGGGTAGCCTAATTGGATTAAGGTATTATAAACTAAAGAATATATGTTATCCATCAGTAGGCACACCCCATTTTTTTAATACAAGCTTCTGTATTTGTTTAACTCTCTTTTTATTGTTATCAAAAGCCGGTCTAATAAAAGGGTCCGGAAATCCGGCAGAGTGACCGTCACCATACTCTTGAAATACCGCATGTCGGGCATTTGGATTTTTCTTCATATCTATACCAACAAATGACGATATTGTATTCCCACTTTTTGTGGCTGGTGTTGCTTCTATGGCATCATATACGGTTCTTTTGTCCATATGTCTGGCTGCTCCTTCTTGCATATCTTCTAAAATTGGATCAACAGATTCATTTACAGCTTCTATCACAGCATCATCAACATTTTTTCCTAACGCTTCAATAGCTTTTAAATATTCGTCTATACCACTAACTTGAAAGCCTTTCCCTAAAGCAGTTTTACCATAGCTTTTATAACCGCCTCTTTGTGACCAAGTTTTTTTAGTCATTACGAAATCACCGTCCTTTTAACTCGAACCTGCATATACATACGCCTTTGCTCTATATCCTCTACATTCTCTACCTCATAAGCTTTATCTGTATTATTGTCTAATAATATTACATCTTTTTCACTTAAGCCTGGATCATACCACATTGTCAAAGTGGCAGTATCTAATATTGTAACTACTCCAGCATTCGCATTGTCAGTACCACCCATACCCTTCCAATTGCAAAATCCTAATTCTGGATCACCATAGCTTACTTCTATAGCTCCATTTACATCTGTTTCAATCCTATGCTTTATTCCTATGGCTGTACTGAATTGCTGTATTCCACTTGGCCTCCACATATCAAGTCACCTCCTGGGTATCGGGTATGCTGACTACATAAAGTTGTTCCATCAATATACCAAAAGCAGGAGAAAAACTTATATCGCCACTTGTTAAATTCCACAAATCAGTTACTCCAACGGTTAAAGTTGCAATTCCTAAATCAGTTTCAATTTGTTCTTGAGTTATCCCCGCATTTAGCATATATTGTTTTACCGCTATCGTTTTCCCTTGTAAAGTATTATCATTAAAAGTTCCGGTAATTGTTAATCCTTGCTTTACCTTTTCTAATAATTCTGTATCTTCCATAAATACACCATCACACAATCAAATAAGCATCTACTACTTTACTATTCAAGCTACTATTTAAATCTATAGTATTTCCTTCTAAATTGGCACTATCTATAGTTACGACGGGTGCTGTAGATTCTTTTGTATTATCCAAATAGGAAGCCAATACGGTATTATGTGCCAATTTATAGGGCAAGCCTAGCTTTTCCCCAAATCCTATGGCCGTTGTAGCTCCTGTTCCATCATGGGCAGGAATGGTTATCTTGGTAATTGTCTTAAAAGCCTTGCTACCCGTTACAGTTCCAGCAGTGTCTACAGTAAAAGCCGGTAATGTTTCAGTTATTGTTTCCCCTGCATAATTAGTTCCTTCAATAACTACTTGTATTGCCTTTATATCTGTTGCTGTTCCCCCTGCTGTGGCTGTGATATTCCTCGGTACACTTGGCTGAGTTATTCCTGTAGTAACTACAGATGGGCTTGCAGTGCTTGTTACTGCTGCATGAATACCCGTTGTACTCGCTACCGTTGCTTTTGTTGCACTCACTTTAAAATGTGCTATATATGACCTTTCTGCTTTTTTCCCTTGCACATCAGAGGGGATATATTTATCAAACTTAGGATAAAATCTGCTCATTCAAATACCTCCATTCATTTTTAAATAGAAAAAAGAAGGCTTGTCGACCTTCTTTTATGCTTCTTCATAACTCCAATATGTGAATGTATCTTTTGCAAATAACGATTTGCCACCACTATAAATTTTCCCTCTCCAAACTGTCTTATCTGCACTAAACTTTTCAGATGTATTAGACTCAATAACAAATGATCCAGATTCATTTACAACAAAGGTTGTTAAATCTCCATAAAGTATGGAATCTGTATCGGGCATTTGTGAAGTAAATATTACTGGTTGCCCTGCTATTAAATAAGGGCTTGCAGCTCCAAAATTATCTTGTCCAGGTTGGCCTTGTACTGGTGCTACTGTAACAAGTGGTTTTCCTGCTGCATCTGTAAGAGCAAAGAATTTCTTAAAGAATGTACTGCGTTTCATAACCCATGTTGCATTGTCACCATATGGGCTTTCGACTTCTGCACATATATTTGCAATTTGCTGCCAATCCATAGTAGAATAAGTTTTTGCTGCGGAAGGTGCTGTTTTTAATGCTGTTATAATACCCTCAAAAGTAGAAGTTGAAAGGGAACCACTCAAAACATAATTTTCAAGTAATATCCCAATATATTTTCCTATTTCATTACTTAAGTATTGTTCAAAAGCTGGAATACTATTTCTAAGCAATACATTCTTAACCTCTATAGTTGCCACTACCGCCATTTGTGAAATTTTAACTTCTGTAAATGTGAAATTAAGAGAAGTTGTACCATCTGCATTATCTGTTGGTGTTCCTGCTGTACCTATAGGTAATGCTACATCTCCGGTAAATCCATATTTGGTTATAGAAGAATATAATTTACCATATTGTTTAATAACATAATAAACATTATTAAGCGTTGTTTGTGGTACTAAGTATTCACCACCAGATGTCACAGCCCCGCCATTTACATCAGTAATTGCTCTTTTACCAAAAGACATTATTTCTGCATCTGCTTCAGCGACTTTGTTATTTAAGAAGCTTCTGTAAAAAGCATCTCTATACTTTGCACTGGACCTATAATTTTCTGCTGTTATTTCTTTTCCATTAATATCTTTTATCATATTAAACACATCCCTCTTTTCTGGCACATCAGCATCTTTTAATTGTTCTCCAATTATATCCAATCTTTCAGATACGGTCCTTAGATTTTCAGTTACACCATTTAAATCTTCGACCGACATATCTCTATGGTTCTTGCACTTTTCTTTAAGTTCAGATCTTTTTGTTTCAAGCTCTGTTTGCTCTCTTTTTAATTCTGCTATTTCTTTTTGAGTTAATTTCATTTTTATATTCCTCCTTATAATTGACTTATTAGATTCATTAATGCTTGTTTAGTCGCTTCTGTATCTAAACTCTCGTTCACATTTTCTTGTACATCTTCTGGGGTTGGGTCTGGCGGTATTTCTTCCTCTGGTGTCGATATTGGACTCGGAGTACTTCCATCTGCTGTAATAACAACCGTTTCTTCATAAGCCGGAAATGTTACTATGCTTACTTCATAAACTGCATTTATCTTAGTAACAACATCGATTTTATTAGACCAATCTGTAGCCACCATAGCCTGGTTATCAAACCAGAAACTCATACCGTCCACCAATTCACGCTGTACTCTATCATAAACATAATCATCCAACCAAGTATTGCCTAGTGTTACGCTTACAAATAATCCAATATCGTCAATAGAAACTTCCATATTCTTTCCTGATTTACCTAAAACCATTGAAGTATCATGGTTAAAAAGTATTACTAAATTTGAAAAATCTACTGTTGCCAATGCGTTTTTATCTATCTTTTCTAACCATTTACTACCTAAATATGGATGCCCATATACATCAAATAAAACCGGATATCCTTTTAAAATTCTTACCTGTTGCCCATTTATTTCCTCTGTTACTGCTCTAAATTTAGATTTTGTATTCTCAAAATTGACTCTTCTTTTATTTTGTTGTAATAACGGTGATCTTTTTTCTTTATTTTCATCCAAAATTCTATACCTCCTTACTTTTTAATATTGAATTACATTTAATTTTGCAAATTCTTTGAAATAAAAAAGAGCCTTTTCGCTATAAGCTCTTGCAGCATCTTCTTCATTCTCAAAAGTGCCTATCAATATTCTTTTACCATCTACTTGGATTCTCGCTTTCCATCTTTTAAATTGCGAGTTCCAATAAACGCCTTTATATTTTGAAGTTTTCAAGACTTTATATCGCCTATTGAATGAATTTTGTTGACTCGTAACTATTCTAAGGTTTGATTTGCAATTATTTAATCCATTGCCGTCAATATGATCTATTATTTGTTTTGGTTTAGCATTCATTAAAACTCTATGCATATGTGCCGCGGTACGTTTACCATTTTCATTTTTGATATTGCATCTAACATAATAAGTATTACCATCTTTAAGTGCGTACCATTTTCCAAAATTAGAAATCGAATAATTATAATCTTCATCATCAATGTTAGTCTCAAGTCCATTCTATAATTTTATTTTTCTCATATCATCCCTTCTTTACTTACCGTCTTCCGGATTATTCTCTTGTCCACCCACTTCATATATTCCTGGCTCTAACGATTGAAAATTTTTGTTTCCTAAGAATTTGTCAAGTTCTGGTGGTCCTTTAGGCATCCCTAATCTACGCCTTATTTCATTTCTTGTCATAATAGTTCCGTATGACATTTCTTTATAAAACGCTGTCTTTGCTGCCAATGTACTAATTTCTAAATCTACAGTTTCAGCCTGGATTTTATTATAAAAAGATATCTCACCCTTTGAAAATAGTTTATAAGTGAGTTCTTCTTCAATTTGATAGATAATAGGTTTTAATGTGTTGTCAACAAACTGCTCATATTGCAATTCACTAGCTATATTGTTAATAATTTCATACGATACACCAAAATAGTTATAAAGCTGCTTTATTATGCTATTTAAAAACTCTGTATTTAGTGGTGTATCTTTAAAATTAAAAGGTAGCAACTCATATTCGCTGCCTATCATACCTAATCCAGCTACATTTTCAGCAGTTAAGAATGTATCTTTAAACTCATTTAATTTCTTTTTCATATCAGAAGATTTTAAATTAACTTTTGTCTGTAATAATCCTGCTATTCTTCCGGAAGTTTCACTATCCTTTACAGCTTGATTTTCCATAGCATTAACCATGGTTATATAATTGCCTGTAGCTTGTTTACTAGCACCACCTTTGAAAGTTGGGAATCTTTGCAGATGAATAATATCATCATAATAAAATGTATAGCTCGAATTACCTTGAAACTGAATTATTAATTTCCCTGTTTCCTCTTCCTGTGCAAATTGAAATTGTGTAAAAGGTAAAAGATATAATGCTGTAAGATTTCCCCTATTATCCCAATCAGGCATTATGAAAGCATTATTATTTAATAGATACATAGTAGCAACATGTGTCCAAAATACTTGTGGACCTTGATATTTATTTGTCCTAACTGTAAGAACGTATTGGAAACTATCGTTTATCATATCCATATTGCCTTCATTGTCTGCCCTCACATGATAGAAAGGTACGCTACCAATCTTTTCAGCTACGAAATTTATGGCTGTCCTTATTTCAGGAATATCATATATGTTTGAATTTATTTGTAATAACGAATACCCTTGATTAAGTAAATCCACAAGCTTTGTTATTGTTAGTCCATCATTATTTCTATTAAATAAATTTGATATTCCTCCTACAATACTTCTGAATAATCCCAATGTCTCACCACCTTTCAGGGCAAAATAAAATCAACTTTGGTATTCCTCAAATTCATCCTTACATTTTTTATAAGCAATATAAGCACATAAAAAAGACACGTATCCATCAATACGTGACTTTGATTTTGCCTTATCTGGTTGGATATTCATATTTAAATCTATCCTTGCAGCTGTATTAGTTGTACACCACCTGAATAAACCATTATGCTTACTAAATTGTATTATTTTATCTTCAAATAATGATCGGGTTTCTTTCATAGGCGTTGATAAACTCTTTGCACCCATAGCTACAGGAAATACAACTCCCCTACCTTCCTTATCTTCTTGCGGGAAACCATTCATAGCCATATCCTCGCTCCATTCATCAAAATGCCATCTATCGGCACCTATCTTCCAGAATGTCACTTGATATTTTTCTGAAAGTTCAACAAACCATTCTGTAACATCTGATTTTTTAACTAAACTACCCTCGCATATTTTAAGTAATTCATTATTGAATGGATCCAAAGCGTTAGTATGGCAAAAACTTTCATAAGCCATCTTGTCAACCTTAGAATTTTTTTCTATCCTTTGACTAGCAATAAAATATTTTTGGAATAAATATAATTTACCATTCAAAGGTATTAAAGCAGATGCACAACACAAGTCTGTAGTCTCTGCTAAATCAGCACCACCTACAGCATATTTATCCTGTATCATATCTAAATTCATATCTATGGCACATTTATCTACTTGCTGCAAATCGAAATATACAACGCACATAGAGCTTGCCCTATTTAAATGCTTGCATAAAAAAGAAGGCATTTGAGCCGGATCTTCAAATGCCTTTTGATATTCTCCTTCAAGATAACTCATTGTTGGTCTCGCTTCAATTAAACCAGGATTAGCTTTAATCCAACATTTTCTATCATTTGGTTTATCATCATCATCTATTCTAAATATCATAGGGAATAATCGTTCTTTGCTTTTACCTTTTAATTTATTTTGGCACCTTTCAAGAACACTATCAAATATTCCTTCCCTAACAAAGCCAAATGTCGATATGATAAATATTAAAGGCTGTGTCCTAGCTCCCATAGCTGAACTAAATACATCATAGGTATTTCTATCTTTAATAGCATGGCATTCATCTATAACACAACAATGAGGATTCAAACCATCCTGAGATTGTGAATTTTTACTTCCTGCCTTCATATAACTATTTCCGGCAGGGAATAAAAATATTTCCGAATTGTCTTTATCTCTCCTGGTTTTTACATGAGGTTTTAAAGCTTCACTACCTAATGCAAAATTTTTAGCTGCTTCGTAAACTATTGAAGCCTGTTGTTTTTGAGTAGCCAAGCACCAAACTTGCGCTGCCGGTTCCCTATCACACATGAGCATAAAATCAGCTATTGCAGATACGAAAGTGGATTTCCCCCATTTTCTAGCCACTAATAATACCATTTCTTTAAAGTATCTAACAACCATATTCAATTCAGTATCCATTATCTTAAAACCAAATACACAAGCTGCAATATATTTTTGCTCTATACTTAATTCCAAAGGTTCCCCAGCCCAACGTCCTTCTCTATGCTTTACTAATTTGCAAAAATCAATAAAAGCCTCAACATCTGTATTGTCGTAAAACACCGTTTTACTTTTTAATAATTTCTCAATCATTTTCTTTAAAAGTTTTATATCCTTGCCATGGTTCTGTGGTTCTGTTTCAACATAATCATGCCAATCTTTTATATATTTTGGTATCTCAGCTTTAACCATTATTCTCACGCTTTAATATTTTAATAAATTCATCTTCTTTCTTAGGAGCCGGTTTCTCTGGCATAAGATCAGTGAGTTGTTTTATTATTCCCATGTGATTTTTTATCATGGTATTATATACTTCGACCTCAGGTGATTTCTTTGTACCATATTGATTTTCGCCATTTTTATATTCGCTTATCGTACCATTTTTATTTATGGCATCTTGCAAGTCTTCAAGGGTAACAGTCATAAATGCAGCATTCTCAATAAGTGAAATTACTTTCTTCATAGTATTTTCTGCCATGTCTTTATATAATTTTTTTAATCTGTTTATTTCTTTTTTTATTCTATCTTCTTTTGTTAATTCTTTTTTAATCATAAAAATCACCTTCTTTATTAAAAACACACTCAAAAATGGCTACACCCATTATGTATAAAGGCTCGAGTGAAATGAAAGCTAATCCGTACGCTCCCTTCATATCGTAAATTCCGATCGACCCCGGGGGGATTTTAAAAATTATTTCACAGGCTCTACAAAATTTTTAAGAGTTCCAACTCTTTCATGAACCTCTTCATGGCATGGATTACAAAGATATTCTAAATTATCAGGATTATAGGCTATATCCCAATCTTTTTTATTCTTATCTGTTAGCCATACCTTATGATGTACTATCTTGCCTGGTACTATCTTCCCTTTTGCCTTGCACCTCTCACATAATCCATTAGCTCTCCCAATCACATAGCCTCTTACCTTCTCCCATTCTTTAGCTTTATATATATCATTGTGTCTTGCCATAATCTTTATCACCTCTCTTAAGTCTTCTCAAGAACAATCCATCTAGTTCTTTACTCTTTACATTCCCCAACAATCTTTCTGTCTCGAGATATACTTTTATATCCATGTTCATCCTCCCTTATATTCCTAAGTAACTATTAATCAATAACCCTTATTTGCTTCCTATTATATTATAATATTTATTTACTAAAGTATTTATAAGAGCAATAGTAGCAGCCAGCTTATCAGTCTTACTTAACTAAGTATTATTATTCTCAGTATTATTACACTGTATATTTTACATGTTCGTAGCTGTATGATTTTCATGTTCTGACGTGCATATATTGCATGTCATTGTAAAATCAGGTCTGAACTTGCCTATATAGATTCTATTAGGCATATTTAATCCCTGCCTTTTCTGATATATTAATTCGCATTCTTCCAATACCTTAAATGCTTTATATACAGTTCTAACACTAATGCCTAATATATTGGCTATATCTTCCTTAGTATACAATAGATATATTTCATCTCTATGGTTAACCCATTTATTCTTTTCAGATAGATGCATCCTATCCAGTAATAAGGTATATGTTAGTTTAGTATCTGAATTTAATTTACATCTATAGCATCTATTTATAAAAAGTTCCTTTGGTATTTGAAAGAACTTAAATTGATTAGCTTCATTGATTTTATATTTTTCCATTTCCGAAATTCCACCCCTAAACAAAAATAGAGCCAACTAAATGACTCTATTCCTGCATATTAAACTAAATTTAAACTTTAAAGGAGACGTAATAATAATGAACTTACTTAACAATACTATTTTATGTCACGTGGTAGTTGCACTTATACTTTACGTCTGCTACAACCGCACAGACAGCAATTGAAATAACATTTTATCTTATCCTTTAAGTTAATATCAGTTAGTGCAAATATGTAATAACTGATATATAGTTTACATTTATTTTTATTAACATAATATTTCATATGTATACTTTTGCTGGAGTAGGTGAAGAATCTAACATCACAATACTACTCTGATTAAATAACATCATGGCAGGAGTTGCACCTGCTGTATATCTGGTATACACTCTATCACCATACATGATGTTACCATTACATAAATGCATGTAATATTTATAATTCAAATATGTTGGTAGTTCCGTATTATTTATTTATGCCCCGGAACCATAGGCACTATTTTATAGGAAGATTAATTATATTTGAAAATAACTGCCTGTAGTCCTGCTGTTACTTTCATCCAATCATTGCATACTACTATATTAAATCTTTAAGGTGGACATTGAAAGGACATCTTTATGACACACTTTTGTCAATATTCAATTTTAACTGCATCAACCCCGAATAAGAATATTCCTAATTCTCTACACATATTATTCATCCATCTTCTTAATGTCCTTTCCACAGTGTGAAATTTATCTTCTAATTCCTGGTATGTTTTACCTCCTATATAATGATCTATGAATGCTTGATACTCATTTGATTTTTCATTTTCGTACGTTTTTTTCTTTAGTAGCTCTAAGGATACATCAATATGTGTAATCATTGTCAACGTTCTAAATTTACTTCTTTCTATACTTTTTATATATAATTCATCATAATCTACCATTCCATATATTTCTTCTAGATTTTCCTCTTCTATATCATCAAAGCTTTTATCAGAGCTTAAAATTTCCTTTGCATCTTTTAAATTACTGATTGCCTTTTTAGCATGTTCTTTAAGAGAATTATAATTCTCCATAAGCAACTTTGTATTGTGAAATACATATTTCTTGGCTTCTTTCTTATGTGCCTTGTCAAATTCTTCTATTGCTGTTTTGGTAGCTTGTTCTATTATTTGATGTATATTTACTTTATTTTTCAAAAGAACTCACCTCACATATTATTTTTTCTCCATGCTTTTATTCTCCATGTACTTCACCTATATCTATTTTTTCAAACTCAAACACCCATACCCAAGGATTACCACTCCAGCTATTAGGCCATTTATACCCACAACTATCCCAGAGTTTCCCGAATCCATATTTATAATTATCATCTAGCCCATTAAAAAACTTTTGTGAATAATGATTATAAGAGGCTTTTTCTTTTATCCCTTCCTTTTTAGCTTCATCTTCTGTTATATCCTGTATTCTTTGAACCTTTATATCCGTAACCTTTAAAAATATTCTAGCTGCTTTCTTCGGCATATGAATTGAAGGTATCCACACTTCATCTTTACATTGGTTAGCATTTCCCCAATAAGGAAATTTAGATGGTTCGCCATCTGCTTTATATACAAAACCTTCTTTGCCATCAGGAGTCCATGTATTTGCAAAAGTTTCCCTAACATAAAGAATGTCTCCAATCCAATAAGGTAGTTTATAAAACTTCTCCCCATATTGTCCATCAAAGATTCCTCTAAAACTCACATGATGTTTAGGAGTAAAAAATGTATATCCCCACTTGGCATCTTCAGGAATGTACTCCTTTATAATTCTCCTGGTCTGCGTTTTTCTACTCTCAAGTATTGCTTTTATCATTTTAGTATTAAAAATAATAGGCTTCATCCCATTCCCTCCTACCTCAATCTATTTATCCTCTCCTGGGTTTTCCTGATTCTGTCCTCAAACTCCTTGTCTTTCCTAGCTTTATATTCCTCATACCACATGTCACGATTCTTTTTATAATTATTTATAGTAATGCATATAGCCACAGTACAGATAATACTTATCAGAATCCACGCCCCTATTATTTCAGGGATATATTTTATTAAATCATGCATTTAATCACCTTCTTTAAATTTAGCTTTTACAACCAAAGGATCATCTTTTAAATGCTTTCTAGTATAAACCAAACTATATGGTAGCAAACTTGTTAAACACTCTTTTATACCCCATATAATTAAGAATGGCGCTGTAATTATAACTCCAGCAACAGATAAAATAAGTTTGAATAACTCAATATACGTTTCCTTTATTTTCTTAAAATAATATCCTTCATTTGTAAGGGTAAATACATATTGTATTCTTTTATCCGGGTCATATTTAATTCCAAATTTTCTCAACATTTCTCGTTGTTGAGTAGTTTTTATTATAGTCATTTCATCACCCTACTTTCACATTACACTAATACAGTAGTGGTATGACTATTGCAGGATTCTACTGTATTAGTGTCTTTAATTTATAATTGTTTTAAATATCTAATCAGCAATTCTCTATCTGTATCATATAGTTCTTCTCCTGTCCAGTTTATCATCTCAATATTAATTGCATTAACTGTTTGGACTTTATCTATAATTCCAAACCTATTATATTTTAAATCTAATTCAATCCCATAATAGTAGCCCTTCTTTATAGTAAAATATACGGTACCTTGTTTTTCTTCAATTAGTGTTGTACCATCCAACTTCATGGAAAACCTTGCTTTTTTAAGACATTTTGGTTTACCTTTAGGAACTTTGAATTCATTTGGATAATTACAATTCAAAAATTTCATTTTAAAACTCCTACTATGAGATTATCTTTACTCCTTCAATATCTTTGAGGTTTTCTTCCAAGTACTTCTTAATCCTCTGCATAGCCTCATTTCTCCACGCTCCACCATCTGCCTCAAAGAGTGCTGCGCGTGGTCCACTTTGCATCCTAAAAATAAATTTACTTTCTGGCTGCTCTATCTCTGGAAATGTTCTGTATGGTGCAAGAACTACTGGATTCGGTACAACCACATCATTCACACTTGCGACACCTGTCTTGACGGTCGCTGCTTGGCTAACTCCATCATCTCCATACTCTTTTACAGATGAATCTTTAATATTTCCAGTTATCTTTAACAGTAACCCTCTATCCTTATTTTCTACAAAGCTGCTCTGCAGCATGATATTGAATTCTTCAGTGCCTATAAACCTATCAAATACAAGATTATCTGGCAACAATGCTCTAACAGATATATACTTTTCTCTATCCTTATCGTCTCTAAGTTCTGAATAAAGTTCTACACTAGATGGACTAACAACGTGTATTAATCCTTTATCTCCAAATTTATCATCAATTCCTGACTTAATATAATCAATTAAAGCTGTAAGTGTTGTAACTGTCAATTCTGCTGGCTTAGGGTCTTGTACTCTATAAACTTGGTTTGTGGTAAATTTCTTCCCATCAATATCCAAAACCTTTATTTCACCTAACCCCACTAAATATTCCAATGCTTCTCTTTCTGTGTAATTACTCATTTTTACATTCCTCCAATTTTTTATTTATTATTTAACTATTTTTAAGCCATCTGTATTGTCCTGGTTGTCATTTTCTTTCTTTTCAAGTATTTCTCCAGTTTCAGTGTCAATTTTTACTGCCTGTTGTCCTGGAATCTGCTTTTTATATTCTGCTGCAATTATTTCACCGTCTAAATCCCTATCTATGATTATATTGGTGTGTACTCCTTCTTTTGGTGCCAACGTTGGTTTAGATACTATATCCACATTGGTAATATTTCTGTCTTCATTGGCTTCAAAAACCATGGTTATTACAACTTTCCTCTTGGTCTTCCAAGGTGTATTAGGGTCTGATATATTCTCCATTACTTCCTGGATAGCCTGATTTACCCTTTCTGTAAAAGCCCCCCCTGCAAGATTTTCTAGATTTAACTTTTTAGCCATGATATTTCCTCCTTAAATTTGATTTAATTTGAGAATTACTCTTGGTTGCTCACTATAAAATTTATTTATAGACAAACTTACAATTTGTTTATCATCTGAATAAGCTATTGAATTTAACGAATCACATATCACCTTGGCAATATTATCTAAATCAGGCTTTTTATCTGGTCTTAATTCATTGTGTAGCATTTGTTGACGTTTCTTATTGCTTGTACTTTTGGGAATTTTATAGAATGCCATAATTTCAACTTTTATATATCCTTCAAGCATTGGCAATCTATTGCTTACATAAAGTTCTTTTATATACGTCTCATAATTCACTGTCTTTTCTGGAGTATGTGCTGACTTTGTAAAGCTATTAAATTTAGGTCTTTGCTTGCCCATTGGTTCTCCTGGTATTAATAAGTTTACTGCTTCTTTCACTTTATCACCCCAACAAGCTCCTGCAACTCCAATATCAATCCTGCCAGTTCATCCTTTTTAATTGAGAATCCTGAATTTGGCGTGCTTTTGTATATTATTACTATGTCTTCACCCATTTTATAATTGAAGATTTCTCCTTCTAATTCCTTAATTTTCAGTCTTTTCTTAGGCTTTGCTATGCACGGGTTCATCATTGGCTCACCTTTTGATTTCTCACCCGTTGGAGTTGATTCCCAAGTGCGTTCTGGCTTACTATTTTGTTTTTCTTCTGGAACTATTTTCTTTTCCACTTCTTTTCCTTCATCCTCTCCCCAAATCTGTTCCACTGCTTTCTCTGCCACTTCATCAATACTTTTATTTCCTTTCCACTGGTAGTAATAATTCTCTGCTGTTAAAAGAGTTATTTTAAGTTCCTTGGCTGCTCCATTAATCATTTTTTGTTTAGGTAATTCCTTATGCTCATCAAAATACTTAAAATATTTTTCTTTGTTGCTCATTAATTTCCCTCGCTTTCATATTTTACATATCCTTCCTCTACACCATGCCCACAACACGCTGAAATTGCACCCTCTATATGTCCTAAACAAGCATCATATCCCTCTCTAGTCGGCATACTTCCACACCTTATGCATGGCCTTTCTTCTTTGCTTATAGGTACTCCATCTTCATATACCCAACTATTATCAACATATTTTATTAGGTTTCCTCTGCTATATGCTGTAGCCAATTATCCATCCTCCTATCATATTAGTATTCTAATTTACTCATACATCAATTTTAAGACTATGCTATTTTCCAGTATCCATTTATACCTTTTCGTATTTACTCTTTGAAATTAAACGTTTTTTAATTAATCTGTGGGGTTATTCATCATGCTTTCTAACTTGTCTAGCTTCTTTCTCTTAAATTCATCTATCTTTTTAACATCAAAGACATATTTTAATTGCTCCAAAACTATCTCAACATCTGCGATTTCTTCCTCAACATTATGCTCTTTTCCATGAATATCTTTAACTAACGCCTGAATCAATTCACTACATTCTTCTATGGCTTTTTCTTCTTGATGCTGTATCCCATAGTAGCTTATGGCTCTTTTGTATATCATTGTCCTATATGCATCCTGTAACCTTTTATCTGCAAATCCTTCTTTCATGGCTTTTACTATTTTCTCACCAAGATCTCTTCCTAGTTTACTTTCACCGACTTTAGATTTTGGCACTTCATAATTACCGCATTCTTCATTTCCATCCTTACCCTTTGCAAATCTACATATTGAATTTGTAAATTTACATCTGCCATCTTCACGTTTGTTATCACAATCTTTCTCCAACTTCCATCACTCCTTTACATAATCTTTGTATTGTGAATTAACAGCTTAACCTCAATTGCCCATTTGAATCTGATATTAAATCAGTCCCATAATCCTCATTTATTATCACTTCAAAAACAGCTTCTAAAACTTGTACTACAATGCTATTGCCAGCCAATGCATAAAGAGTTGCATTGCGCTTACCAGTTTTTGTAGGAAATTCTTTTAACATAAGTTCATAATCTTCATCATCAAAACCAAGTAACCTCCAACATTCACGTTCTGTTAAATAGCGATACTGTGGTTTGTTCAATCTAATAATACCTGCATTGGGGCATCTATCTTGCCGTTCAGTTATCGTATAACAGTACTCACCTATAACATCTAATTGGCGTTTATAATTTCCAGATGGATTAGGATTAAATTCTTTGATTTTATTAAGCATTGATGGAATGGTGATTAAATATTGTTCTGGAATCTTATCATCTGGTCCATATTCCAAAAATTCTTTAATATTCCTCATAGATTTGTGCTTCAACTTACTAAAATCAAATATCGAATTTCCTAATAAAGAGATACAAAACAATCTTTCACGAGCATGAGGAATGCCAAAGTTACGTGCATCCAATATATCAAATGAATTGGTATATCCCATATTCTCAATCTCCTGTAGGTAGTAATTAAATATTGAAACCACATCTTTATCAAGTACACCCTTCACATTCTCCCAGATAACTACTTTAGGTTTCCATTCACCCATTTCTTTAATTATCCTCAATGTTTCTAACATTAATTGTGAACGTGAACCTTCTGCGACTCCTTTACGCTTTTTATTTCCTCTACTGTTGTCTTGGCACGGAGAACCATGTACTAATATATCGGGTTTTAAATCCCACCCTCTAATATCTTGTGGCTTATGCAGATGGTCATAAAGAGCGTTATATGCTTTAACTCTATTTGGCTGCCATTCCACATAATCTATACATTTATGATCCACACCAAGATTTATTAATGCTTTACGTGGAGCACCAATGCCGCCAAATAACTCAAGAATTTTAATCAATATTACCGCCCTTTCCTTCGCTTATTTCTTTCATGAATGTTATCTATTACAGTAATAGTGTTGTCAATACTGCCTATTTCTTTATTGTTACGCTCTCCCCATGTTTCTACACATTTAGGACAATACAAAGCACTTCCATAACTTCTCCATCCTGCATGTATGGTTTTATTTACATTACTTGCGGTGTATGTAAGTCCTCTTATAGCACCACAATTACTACATTGAACACGCATATTGATATCCTCCTTTTCTTCGCATAAATTTCACTTCACGAAACAACCTCCACATCTCTAGTAAGAAAATCCACATAACTAAAACTCTCTCTGCACTTTGCTTTATTCCTCACAGTAATAAAATAATTAGTTCTAGCAATTACAACTCCTTTAAAATACCTGTCTCGACCTCTCCCATCCCTCCTTTTGATTCTTACACCTTGCCCTATCCTGAATCCATCTCTGATATATCTCAAACTAGCCCTGTTGAAAATTCCTGTATTCATTTTTTCTTTAACTGCACTCATAATATTTCCCTCACTATCGTTTTTCCGGTGTAAATATCCTCAATTCTGAAAGTCTCTGTATAGTTCTTGGTTTGGATCACAATCAAGTGTTGTGTTTTGCCTATGACTTTTCCCATAGTTGGCACATATCCAACTTTCTTATTTATAAATTCCTTGATATTCAATACCTTATTATCTGGTATCAAATCTTTTATTTTAGGAATAGCAGCAGTCTTTCTCCTGCCCTCTATTTCAAGAAGAGTATCGTTCCCAGACTTATATGTCTCTATTTCTTTAGCTGTATTTGACATGGTAAGCTTTGGTTTTAGTCCAAGTTGCCTAGCTTTTCTTGAAATAGAAGTCTTGGAGATATTTAATATTTTTGCTAATTCCTTATTTTTCATCTTGTGAAAATTCTGCATGAAAAATTGTTCTTTTTCAGGTGTTAATCTTCGCATGGCATCACCTCTTTTCTCTTTCCTTGAGTAATATAAATTCTATCAACCCCTCCTTGACTTCTTCTGCCTGTGCTTTCTCTATGTCCTTGACAGTTATCTTATTATTTCCGCCCTTGAGATAGTTAAAAATCTTCCATCTGTCTATCACCTAATTACCTCCTAAATAAAAATCTGTGATTCTCTGATATTCTGGTTCCCATTTAAATTTCAATGTTCCAATTTCACCGTTTCTCTGTTTAGCAATTATAGTCTCAATAATATTCTTTTCCTCGGTATCGGCATTGTAATATTCATCCCTATATAGGAACATAACTATATCTGCATCCTGCTCTATGGACCCTGATTCTCTCAAGTCTGATAAATTAGGTCTATGGTCCGATCTTTGTTCTGGTGCCCTGCTTAATTGTGCCAAGGCTATTATCACAATATTTAATTCTTTAGCCATTTGTTTTAGTTGCCTGGATATTTTACTCACTTCCTGATTTCTATTTTCAGACTTTGCAACTCCATCTATCAGTGTCAAATAATCTATAAACACTATGTCCAATCCTTCTTTAAGTTTTCTTTTCTTACACTCTGCTTTAATGCCATTAAGTGAATATATTTGGTCATATATTTTTAAATTAGAACTCACTATCAAACCACTTATTCGGCTTATTCGTGTCCATTTCTCATCCTCTAAATTACCTGTTTTAATCTCTTGAAGTTTTATTAATGCCTTAGCTGCTAATGCTCTTTCTAAAAGTTGCTCCTTTGACATTTCAAGAGAGAAGAAGCTTACTTTAGAGTTTTTAGATGTATTAAGGGCTATATTTAATGCAAAGGCTGTCTTACCCATACTTGGCCTAGCTCCTAGAATTATAAAATCCGTTTTATTCAATCCATTGATAGCCTTATCCAATTTTCCAAGTCCTGTTTCTATTCCTTGTATAGCACCACCATTCTCATATCTGGTTTGAAGATTGTCCAATACAGTTTCCATAGCATTACTTATATTCCCATCATCTTTGTTTTGTTTAACTTCAAGCTTTAGTGTAAATTCCTGTAGTTCTTTAGAAATATCCTCTATATCCGCATCAGTGTTTTTTATTTTTAATAAATTTGTCTGAAGCAAATTAGCTAGTTTTCTTATATTGGAATATTTCTTTATAATCTCACCGCAGCTTTTTATATTGTTATTTATTAAAGTTTGCCCGGCCAACTCGGAAATGTATGTTATCCCTCCAGCATCTGATAAAGTTTTCCCCAAGCTTTCTGCAATGGTAGTTATTGATACATCTTTACTCCCTGTATAAATCTTTTTAATTGCACTATAGATTAATTTATGACTATCCTGGTAGAAATCATCTGGATCTACTAAGTCTATACAATCACATAAGTTGTCTGGCTTAATAATTACACTGCCCAACAAATCTCTTTCAGCTTGTAAATTACACATATTCATAAAAATCACTCTCCAAAGGGCTTATAAGCCTTAGAATTTATCTTGGCATTTGACTTAGTATCCTTATTCTTTCTTTTGTGGTTTTCCTTATCTGCATTTATAGCTTCTACAGTCAATAAATTATTATCTAGGTATCTATGAAGAACTGCTTTCACAAATTTCATGTTCCTAACGTTGCTATCTATGGCTTCCTTAAGTGCCATGACTATAGCTCCTGGTGTAAGTCCATCAGCCTCAAAGCTTTCAAGTTCCTGCCGTTCAAAGTCTGTTATAGGGTGAAAATTTTCATTAAAAAATTTGTAGTAGTTAGTGGTAATATTATCGTCCCTATGATCTATAGTTAGATCTACTACTACAGTATTATCTAGATCTATATTCTTACTTCTACTTCTAATATAAGAAGGAGTCCCAGGGGATTGTCCCGGGATTGTCCCGGGGACATTGTTAGGTTCCTTATTATTTTCAGGGGGTAATTCTTTAAGTTTTTCCCTTTGTTTCCTTTTTTTGAGCTTTTCTTTTTCTCTTTGTTTTATCTTCTCTAGCCCTTCTATATTCTGATACTTAGTAAAGTTAGAAATAAATATAGGACCATTTTCGATTAATTCAATCATTCCTAGTTTGGTAAATGTACTAAAAGCAAGTTTTATTATAGATTCTGGTTTTTTAAACTTATGAGCCAAGGCATCAATCGTATATGGAATATTTTCAGTTAGAAATATATATCCTCCTGCATTACACTTGCCCGCCATTGTTAAAAGCCTTATCCAAATTATTAGAATTGAGTCTCCTTCAGGTAAGCTTTGAATATAATCAATTTTTTCATCATCAAACATATCAGTCATCAGTTTGATCCATTTTACTTCTGCCATAATTTCACCTCTAAAGCTCTGTATAGTGAAAAGCCCTATCTAGTTTCTTGGTAGCCCTACAGTATGCACACCTCTCACACCTCATAGGTTTTTCAAGTCCATTCTTAACTTGCATAACACGCTCTATATTTTCTCTAACCTGATTCATGCCTATTTCATAATCTTCTGGTTTGAAATATAGGATTATCTTATCAGGTGGGTCTTGTTTGGTTACAGCAATTATAAAGCCCTCTAAGTCATTAATTCCTGTGTTTTGCCTTAAGATTTCCTTGTATACTGCTATTTGAATTAAATATTTCCATTTCTCTACAAAGGAAACCTTTGTATTTCTTCCTTCTTTTTCAATCCACTGTTTTTCAAAGTCTCTGGTGGTTTTCAAGTCTACAAAATATCCATCCTTGACGTTCAGGCAATCAACTTTAATTTTCCAATCTGCATCAAATAATTTACCGGTGAATATCTTTTCTTTTTCCCCGACATATATTTGTTTAAAATTTTCATCCATTTCCAGGCAATTTATCATCTCATTAGCTTGTCTATAATTTGCTTTAAGTTCCCCCTTTGCTGTAAATATTTGTGGATGTTCCTTCTTGAATTTATCTAGTGTTCCTTCGAAATGACTGTGGAAGTAACTTCCTACTAATAATGCTGTACTCTCTTCTTCTTTCCATTCTCCACTCAGGGAAGCCAGGGCAGCTGCTTCACAGCCGCCGAAAGCTTTAAATTGTGATACTGACATATATTGTTGGTTAGCTTCTTGAGAAAAGTAATTTTCATCTGTAAGTTTTATAAGTGTAGCTTCCATTATTTATCATCTCCCATCTCAAAAGGTGTACCTTTAAATAAATTTTCCTGTTTATCTTCTGAAGGGGTATCGTCTTTTTTCTTATCTTGTGCAGAATCTCCATTAGCTTTTTTAAACTTATCATCCAGTTTAGTTGTTGCCTTTCCAGAATCCACTTCCTCAAATTCCGCATCTATACTATCAGGATTATCAATATAATCTAGGTTTACCTCCACAGACTCACCATCAAGCACACCTTTTTTAACTGTTGCCTGGTCTGCTTGCAATGCTGTCTGCATGTCTATACTTAAAATCCCCCACTTGCTTAAAGTGTTCTTGAGTATAGTTTTCTTAGCCATTGCATCAAAGTCAGTCTGCCAAGGGCCATTATTATAAGTTTTAGAGAATTTTTTTCCATGAGCTGTAACTTTCTCTTTGCTCCAATAAACCGTCTTTTCAAAGCCATTAATCAAGCTAAAATATGCTGCATACCCTACAACCTCATTACTCTCTTTACTGTCAAAATCAAGCTCTAATTCTTCTGTAAGAGGATTATAAGTTTTTAGTTGTCCTTTATATATCTCAATGACATTTATGTGCTTATATTGGCCTGTTCTCAATGCTAATTGTACAAATCCTCTATATCCCATTTGGAATTGTGCTTTCTTGCCATAGGGAACTATCCATGCAAAACCCAGGTTAGGGTCAATAGGCAAGTCTAAGGTAGCTGCTATCATTGCAGAAGATACAATGCTATAAGGCTCTATCCCCTTTAATTTGCCATTAGATATATTTACGAGATTCGCCATAAACCCCGCGGCCTTTTTACCTAGAATCTCCTGAAATCTCTTCTGCATATTTATATTTGCTAGAATATTTTTCACTTCCACAGGCTTACCATTTATTAAATTACCCATTTACTACCCCTCCTAATTTTTGAATTTCCATTTCTTCACTGTCCGTATGTTCCGTTATAAAGTACTGGTATTCATCATTCATTGCAGCCTTAAGGATTGCTTTCTGGTCTGATTTAAGGCTTTCAAACCTATCAAGGCATATAACCTTTAAATCTCCTGCTTGTGCCTTTGCTATTTTAAAGGCTAATTCCAGTTTTTCTCCATCTGAAAGGCCATCTATTAAAGTTCCATTTATCCGAATCAATCCTTTTTCATCTACTGATATGCCATCAATCGGCATCTTAGCAGTTTTCAAAAGTTCTTCGGGTAATGTTCTTGCTTTCTCAATCCTTGCAGTAAGCCCAAGGGAATATCTTTCTTTATCTGAAAGTTGGTTGTCTCTAATGTCAATCATCATGTCCCATTGCCTAAGATAGCTCTGCATTTCTGCTACTTTGTCAGCTTCCTGCTGTAACGGTTCAATATCTACCGATTCATTCTGTTCAAGATATTCTGCAGCCTTTCCCACCCTGATTTTTTCTTTCTCGATTTCAGATATCACCTTTTCATCTATGCTTTTTAATTCCTGCTTTTCCAAGTTATCCAATGAATTTAATTCTTCTGTTTTTTGAGTAATCTTATTATTCTGGATATTTATATTGTCAATGTTTTCCTGTTTTTCAGCTTCAAGAGCTTTCTTGACACATTCTTTCGATTTCTCTCCAGCTGCCTTTATCTTTGATATGGCTTCTTGAATTTGCTTGTCAATTTCTAGGTCAATGGCTTGAAGCTCATTGGCACTTCTTTGATTAAATCCATTAATTAAATCCTGCGATTTCTCAATCTTACTCTTAGACAAATCAATAATATCTTTAATATCCTGTCTTTGATCTTTATACTTCATCTGCGCCCTTGATTTATTACTGTCAGCATTGGCTTGTATAGCTTGAACCTTATTTTCAAGTCCTTCCTGCAATGCTTTTGCCTGTTCTATAAATTGATTAATCTTTTGGGATTCTGAAACTTTACTGTAATATTCCTGGACTTTTTTATTTCTCCATTCCTCACCATCATAGTTAACAGGAAGATCCTTTTTTATAACTTCAACTTGTGTCTTTAATTCCTTGATTTGTCTATTAACCTCTTCTCTATCCTTAAAATATTTAGTCTCAATAGCCTTTAAAACCATCAAAATGTGTTGACTATATTCGATATTTGAAGGTATTTCACTAAACCATTTTTGAATATCTTCTTGCACCCAATCAATTTCAAGCATGTTTAAAATGCTTTTTGTCTGTTCTTTGGATGAAAGATTTACCCATTCAATAGGTCTAAAAATATTACCATTTATGAGTTGCCTTAAAAATCTTTCGGTAGAAGGAACACCTTCGTCACCTTTTCTGAGCTTCAAATAATCTGCTTTTCCATTCCTGATTTTACGGTTTATTTCAAGTCCATTATCTAATTCAATGTAGAGAGTGGCTTCATCCTGTCCGTGCCTTATAACCTCTGTACGTCTCTTTGAATTTGTAAATGCTGTTTCCAACGCTTCAATAATACTGCTCTTTCCTGAACCTTTGGGTCCTCTGAATATATTTATTTTTCCTGCATCAAAGCCAAATTCTTTAAGCCCAACATAACTATTTATCTCAATTTTTTTAATCTTACTCATGTTTTTTATCTCCTTTACAATCATCACATAATCGTGGATATCCTGGTCCAGGTAATAATTCGTCAGTACCTTCTTGAATTAAATCTTCTATTAAGCACCCACATCTTTCGCACAGAACACCTTCCATAATCAATTCAGATATATCTCCCACCAATGATTACCTCCATATTAATTTTTCTATAAATAAATCCTTAACAACTCTTTCAAAGTCTTATTTTCACCCTGCAACTTGTCGAATTCACTTTTGGCTATATATGCTTGTCGCAACCTCTTTTCTGTCTCTTCACTCTTCTCCCGCCACCAATTAATTACTTCTTTTATACTGCTTTTGGTGCATTCATCTTCTTTAACGGGTGCAGTAAACCCCATTGTGTCTGTGAGAAGATCTATACCTAAGTACCCATCTTCTTCTTTTAAATTCATGCATTTATTTTTATTCCAACCTACAAAACCAATTTTATCTTCATTTATTTTTACAAGGTCACCAACCTCAAACTTTGCCATCTTAATATCCCCCTTAATTATCTATATCAAAGTAATTGTCTATATCATCTTCACTCTCAACATCAATTTCTATTGGAGTATCATTGTATTTTAAATTTACAAGTAACCTTTCGATATCAGACATATTACCAAAATTCAAAGTTTTATCTAAGCTATATCCACCAATACGTAGGCTCCCTATACTCCCCATATTTTTATCAGAATAACTTCTATGAATCGTAAATTTAATTCCGTCAAAATCATAACTATTTTGAGGCTCTTCTTTTGCAAGTTTCACATCTAACCAATGATATTTTTCATCCTCTTTGATACTTATATAAAAATATTCCAAGTCGTATTTTTCATCTTCATCCGTATTGTCATTCATATAATCCCTATATGCATCACATATCTCTGAAAGTTTTATTTTATCTCGTTTAAGCACTAATATTTCATCAAATGTTTTAGCTATCTTATCCTGAATATCTTTATTTATAACTCCTTCTGTAATCTGTTTGAACTTTTCAACTATAAATCCGTTGTAGGCAGTAAAACCAATCTGTGATACAATTCCAGATACTTCTTTTTCAAATTTTCCCTCAATCATGCATTTTAATGAATATCCTTCTAAAGCATCTTTTGCAGCTTTAATGATTGTCTTTTCTATAGTTTCCTCAATAGCATTTTCAACTACTTTCTTTTCTTCCATATCCTTAATCTTATCTATGACAATTTTTGATATATCTATATTCATTTCACAATCCTCCATTTGATTTTTTACCCATTCCGGTGTAGAATGGGAATATCGAATTTTTAATTTATTTACCCTTTGGCGAGGGTATTTTTTTATTCTTGTGGCATTTCGAGTACTGGTTTATAGGTAATTTGTCTATTGCCTTGAAAGCTTGCTGATATAAAAGGTTTAGTATCTTTTCCCTCTGTACAATGTAAAATTTGATTCTGTATATCATCTAATATTTCGATAGCTCTTTCTTCAGATTCATATTCTCCTAAAATGTCATAATCGTCTGATACATCTCCCATGTACAAAACCTGATTAATAATTCTAAACTTACCTCGGTTTTTACATATATTAAGTCTTTTGGGTTCTACCAAACTCATTCTATCCTGTGATCTAATCCACATATCTATCCCTCCTTTGCAATAATTACAGCTACTTTCCAATATGCTTGTAGTAAGTCATTCCCTAGCTTTTCATACATTCCCCAATGTTCTTCCTTAAAACTATCTTTATAGCCTATATCTAGCGTATATCCATAATCGCCATCATAATAAATTTGAACTTTAGTATCTGTCTTTTCCTCTATGAATTTTCTAAGTTGTCCTTCTGTGAATAATGGCATACATAGCTCTTTATCCTCCCATGCATAGTCATTGCCAAGGGGTAATATATAACAATTTTTACTAGGTTGATCTGTTACTTTTATTGCTAAATTAATTTCATTAAAGCCCTGATAATCAAATATATACAAATCACCGTATTCAGGCTTCCACCAGTCTTTTAAAACCTTTTGCACTTTTTCAGATTGCTTTAAGAACTCTTCTGAACTTATAAAATCCATGTCTATCCCTCCATAAATCTTTTAAATTGTTCTGGTGTTGCATCCCTGATATCCTCGCATACAGTTTCGCCAGTTTCTTCATCATATAATTTCTCACCATCTAGTCCTAAACCATAGTTGCAACATTTATTACGGTTATTGCAAGCTTCCTCACAAGTGGGCTTCTGTTTGCAATAGATACAGCATAGTCTATCTTTTGTACCTTGTGGGCATGGTAGATTTAAGGTACAGTAAATCATTTAATCACCTTCTTTCTCCTTTTCTTCTCTGAATATCCATAGTTGAATTAGAATAACCCAACATACACCATATATGGCTTTATTCCAATTAGCATTAAATGCAAATACCGTAGAAGATACAAGCCATATAACTAACAGAACTTCATAAATTTTTTCCTTCATAACTTCCCCCTTTCAATCCATCATGTCAAAACGCAGCACGTGATATCCTTTTTCTTCTAAAACTTTTGAAAATTTATCCCTTATTCTAGTTCTGTTGTTTGCTTGACCACCACCAGTATTAATCATGTATCCTTCGCCGATCCAGTGGGTCTTGTGTCTGCAATAAAGGCCTGCCTTTTCTATAGCTTTAAGTACTTTTCTTTCCTGCCATCTCTTTAATATCAAAAATGTACTATCAAAATTGCAGGTACCACTATCATCTGTTGCGCTAACTTCTAACGCCTTTGAATAAGCTTCTTTCAAATCCTCTGTTAACTGTTCGTATCTATTAGGTTTTTCCGGTTTTAATTTCACACTTATCTTTCTCCTTTCAAATCACATTTGCCAGAAATATTACTACTGGAATTAAAACAGCTATTGTCAGTTGGTTTTCTCTGTCATCTTCTCTTTTGTATTTCACAGCATTATATATAGCTAGTCCTATAATGGCTATTAAACTATATGCTCCTAGAATCTCCTTGCCTAACTGTGTCACACTTTCACCTTCTTTCTGGCATTTCTAATTCTCATGTAAACAACTATCCACAGGGCCATCAAATTTTCAAATACCATTGCCCACTCTGTAATATCTCTGCTAGTTGTTTGTTGTTAAAACAGAGGCTTAAATTGTACATAATACATGAAAGCATCCTGAAACTACTAAATATATTCTTTAGCCCTTCATCTTGTATTAAGAAATGGTCTACCTTTACTTTTATATCTGGACTATTTTTTATAGCTTCCAATGCCTCATTAAAATTCCCTGACATGTTTATATCCCTCCCACGTTTTTTGTAATCTCTCTAGATTTGGCCAATCATACTCACAAATGACGTTCATAAGCCCAATAGATATTTCTTTTGCTATGTCATAGTTGGTTTCATTTACCTCTGAAAGCTTCTTGATATTTAGTAATTCCCTAACTATTTGAGATATTGGGTTTAAGAAATAACTTGAACATGGTCCAATATATCCATATCTTTTTCTTAGTCTAGGGAGTAATTCACCCTCTCTTATTCCAGTCCAGTTCTTTTGTTCTCCTAACTTCTTGGTAAGTTCTAAATTCTTATTTTTTAGATTTTCATTTTCCATAGTTAGTTCCTGCAGCTTTTTAACTAAATCACAATGTTCCATAAAGTACCTCCTATAATATGAATTTTAGCAAGAATCCCAAGGCTATAATTGCCGCCCATAGTTCGCCTTTTCTTTGATCTACTTTCTCTTTGGTGGACATATTGTAAACTTTATGATAATCCACTTAATCAGCCCCCTTGATATACCACTTGCCATTTAGAATAACTTCTTTTAGTTCGCTTGAAAGTAATTCTCGACCTAAAAGGTACATTAAATCGCATAATGGATTATATTGTTTTAAAGTGCTTTCTCGGCATTTAGTTAATTTAGATAGAAGTACATGTTCAACCTTTACTCTTCCATCACTCTCCACAGCTTCCATAAAAGTTACTGGCCCTTGAACTTCTTTCCATTTGCCATCCAGACGTAATGAACAGGTTTGACAACCATAGCATCCTTCACAATCCACTCTGATACCTCCGGAAACTAGCAATAACGTCTGTGTGCAATCACCACTCTCTACTTTAAATTTTAATTTAGGATTTTCAGTAAGCATTTTCATTGCTTCCCAAGTCTTATAAATCTTTTCCATTCATCTTTCCCTCCTTCAAATTGCCTATTAGAGTGCTTTTGTATAACTCATAAGCATGTTGAGTATCGTCATGATTAAATCCCAAATACTTGTAACGTAGGTAGAAATCATGCCTTAGACTTTTTAAAATCTTCTTTGGGTCCGTCATGGGTTATTCCTCCTCGTATTCTACAAATTCACCATCTTTAAGCATATAATAGGTATCAGCCTTTATTTTTTCTCCATCTACTTTAATAGATTTAACTTCTTTCATATCTTACCTCTCCTTTTTTATTTTTATATGTTCGGCCACAAGGGCCTTTTTCAGTTTTTTCTCTTCCTCCTGTGAGGTCTTTTCATCCTTTTTAACTCTTTTGAATATTCACTCAAACATAAATTTTCTAACTCTTTCGCATAGTAATCGGCATCCTCGTATGAGTAACAATAGCTTTGAATGATGGTTTCTACCAATTTTTCATGTGAGTATTTTCTCACTTCCTTGTCTGGTGTAAATATAACCTCTCCATTTTTAACAGTCCAAGTATATTTTGTTTCCATTTTTATAAAACCTCCTTTGATTTTATGTAGTAATGAGGTATATTTACTTTTATTTCAATTACAAATCTAAATCATTTTTACTTTCATTAATTTCAATTTCTTTAGGCACGATAACAAGTAATTTATCACCTGAATTGCTATCCTCTGAAAAATAAATATCTTCTGTATCTGAACAAAATTTTTCTTCGCCTGATACTATTGATTCAACTACAACCTCTGTATCATCATCTAAATCTTTTATAAATTCTTTTAATTCTCTTATATTCCATTTCACTTACTATTCATCTCCTCCTTTAAAACCTAATTGGTAATAATGTCTTTCCTGTTCTCTTGTCTTTAATTGCAAAGAGTCATAATCTGATCTTACTAATATAAAATTGTTTGGATTTATGCCGTTCCAATAGAGGATATTCCAAAACTTTCTAGGCATTTCTTTGTTCATATCTGAAAAGCCTCCTTTTCGCATAGCATAGCTTCCGTAGCAGTAATATTTATTTTTCGTAGAGCTGCTTCTGCCTTTTCTGCCCGAGTTTTCCACTCTTCCAGTTCTCTTTCAAGGCGTTTTCTTTCAAGTGGTGAAAGTTTATCAAGTTTTATGCCTATCAATTCTCTGATTTCCTGTGGGTTGTATCTTACAGCCGGTATCCTGCAAGGGGTTATTATTCCGTCCTCTCTATACCTATCTACGGTCCTTTCATCCACCTGAAGGATTTCAGCTACTTGACTCTTTTTTAGTAGTGGTTCTATATTTGGCATTTAGATCACCCCATCCGACAATTTGATTTTATCCTTGATAGCCATCTCCTTAACTATAGTAATGTAGATTTCTTTGAGCCTTGGCTCATTCTCAAGAACATCTAAAATATTTAATTGTTTCACTTTACTAGGTGGCATTCCATTTTTTTCAGCCCTCTTTTTCAGATTTATTATTAAAACATTAGGTCTACACTTTCCTCTAACCTTTAGAATTTCATATACCTGATCCTTTGGAGCCTTATAATCTCCAAGTTCTCTACCTATTGCATTCAAAATCCTGTTACATTCTCTTCTCCATGCTGCCTGAGGGTTCAAAGTTATGACATCACGTATGCCTTGAACTTCTTCTTTAGTTTCTTTAATCTGCAATTTTACGTCTTTCATCTCTTGAAGAGATTGGATTAAAACATCTTCAATACAGGTTGGTTTTTGCTGTTTACTCTCCATATCATTGAATTTTTTAGTATACATAGCTGTAAAAGCTGTTCCTTTTACTCCAGTCAATTTGTTACTAACAAACTCACACCCTAATTTTGTTAACAAATAACACGGATTTTCTTTTCCTGATGTATCCTTATAAGTGCTTTCGATAAAATAATCTGCTGAACGCAATTTTGCGTTGAGTGTTTCGTTAGCTTCATCCATTTGACTTATATAAGTTTTTATATCTCTCAATAGATCACCATGTCTTTTACTTATCATTTTCGCAACTTCTCTGCTGTCTAAAGTTATTAGCTTATTGATTTGCGTTAAATTTTTCATTTCCCCATCCTCCTGTTTTTTAATCTTCTTCCATGATTGCTTTTGCTACTTCTTCGATAGACACTCCTAATCTTCTTGCTATTTTAGTAAGAATTTGCAATGAAGGATTTTTATATATGCCAGTATTAAGTCTAGATAAATAAGTAAACGAAACGCCTTCTTCTTTAGATAATCTTCTAAATGAATATCCATGTTTTTTGCACAATGCCATTAAGCTCATGTCATACCTCCTTTCTAAAAGCAAAAGAGCCACCGGCTCGATACATTCAACTAGTATCGTCTGGTGGCTTCTGCGCTCTGGCATCTCGTGCTCTGGCATCTGAGCTCTGGCTCTCTATATCATTTTTTATTTCTATCTCTCTGTTGCAGTGTTTATTTCTACATTTTATAAATACTCCTGAAATATTTTGGGTATCATCTATCATTGCGAGCTTTTTCCCACAGTATGGGCATTCATACCATACCTTCATAATAATCCCCCTATCACATATCTTTTACACTTGAAGCAAATTTCATTCTATGTACTCCTTTCTTTCTAAAATTTTAGTTTTAAATTTATGTACTTTCTTTAATTATAAATTCCTTATCATTGGAGTCTATGATTATATCTGATTTAAGTAATTTATAAGCTATAACTTCACCTCTTTTCCTTAAATCCAGAAACTCATCATTGATTTCCAACGCATCTGCAAAGAAAACCATACCCAAAAATCTAACCTTGTTAGGCAAATCTATTTTGATATTTTCTTCAAAGCTTAAATGTTTAATCAAACTATCATCTCCTTTAGCTTTTGAACAAGCTGTGTTATAATCAACTTGTATCATTTACCTTTTTCAACTTTGTTTTCCCTCCTTGGTACAATTTTATATTACAGTATACTCTAACATAAATCAAAGTTCATATTACCGTATACTGTAACATTAGCTTTTAATATCTTTTCTTTTCTATATTTTTCTTTAAATATCTTCCATTTTAAAAATTATTATGTTAGAATAAATTAGCGTATACTATAACACTAAGGGGTAATGATATGTCTATAAGTGAAAATTTAAAAAGAGCAAGAAATGCGAAAGGCTTGTCGCAAAGAGGCTTAGCTGAAAAAGCTAATGTTAGTTATACCTATATTAACAGAATCGAAAGAGAAGTTTATAAAAATCCTTCATATGAACTTTTAAATAAATTGGCAATAGCTTTAGAAATTCCTGTAGAAAGTTTATACAAAGAAAATAACGAAAAGGAATTATCTTTACTTGAAATTCTACAAGGAATTTATGAAAATACGCCTGACATGAAAGAAACCATAGTAGGCCAACTTGTTAAAGGGTTAATAGAAAATGATTTAATGAATCCAGATGGTACTATACCTAAACAAGTTGACAAACAGGTTAAAGATTTAATAATTGAAGCTTCGAGACTTCAAGCCATATCTAAAAATATAAAGAAAGGTGAATAATTCATTTATCTTTCTTTATATTTTTGAGTGTGTTTAGATCAAAAAGGGTTATAGGGTGATTCTTCAAAAACTTCTTATAGGAATTAATTACATGAAGTAAATTTTCCTCTTTAAGTTCATTTATTTCTTTATCATTTTTCATTAGATTACCCCCTAAAAATATATCTCAATATTATATATGAAAATGTGTGAAAATTATGTAATACCCTTGGCTCTATTATAAACCCACCCTTGTCCTAATGATTAGGACAAGCCAATATTTTGATTATTTCAGTCGACATCATTGTCGCATATAGTTCCCTTGTATATACACTTGTAAACATTTACCACTATTTTTATATTAATTTTTAATTTAAAATAGATATACGGTAAAATTGTCGAATGGAGGAATATTATGCAAATGATGATTAAGAAATATAGAGAAGAAAAAGGATTATCTTTAAGGCAATTGGCAAAATCGGCGGGTATTTCTAGAAGTCAATTGAGTTATATAGAAAATAGAGAGAGTGAGTATTTAAAAAAATTGAAAAGAATAGCTAAGCATTTGGAAGTATGCACAAAAGATTTATTTGTGAATTGCTGTGACATAAAAGAAGAATGTGACTATAAATGCGCAAACTGTTGTCACCGTAAAAGGGGAATTTGACATTGCTAAAAGGTTTGCAACCTTATGCAACTATATGCAACTTTAACGTTAAAGTTTCAAACCTTTTATATACTTTATTTGAAATCTAAAGTATATAAAGCAGGTGAAACAATGATAAAAAAAGAAAATATTAGAATAGCAGCTATAATTCCTCGGAAAGTTTATAAAAAACTTATAAAAGAGGCTGAATATGAAGATAGATCATTAAGTAATATGGTATGTAAAATATTAAAAGAACGATATAATTATAAAGATGATAAAGAAGATGAATAAAGAAGTCTAGAGAGGGCTTCTTTATATCATATATAATTTTATAAAGGAGTTGGTTAAAATGCAATACAATATTATATACAGAGAAAAGGATGGCAGTTGGCAATATATAATTTCCTACAAAGATATAAATGGAAAATGGAAACAAAAAAGTAAACAGGGGTTTCCGCTAAATAGAGAAGGTAAGCGAAAGGCAAAAGATAAAGCGTTGGAAGCACTTAAGGAATTAGAACAAACAATAGGGCAAAATGTAGATATTAATACTGAATATGAGAATATTACTTTTAAAGAGTTCTCTCACATGTTCTTAAGTCACGAGAGACTATATAAGGAGGGTAATACATTAAGAAGATACAATACAAGCATAAAAGCTTTTGATAGCCTTTTTGACGCTAAAATAGTAGATATCAAACCGTTGCATGTGCAAGAATGTATTGACAATCTAATAAAAAGGGAACTAAAGGCATCCACTATAAAATTATATATAAGAGGAATTAAATTAGTATTTGATTATGCTATCAATCTAAATATAATATTATTAAATCCAGTTACCAAATTGCAGGTACCTAAAGATAAATCAAATAGCGATAAAAAAGCATTAACAGTAG
This sequence comes from Clostridium kluyveri, assembly GCF_001902295.1. Taxonomy (NCBI): domain Bacteria; kingdom Bacillati; phylum Bacillota; class Clostridia; order Eubacteriales; family Clostridiaceae; genus Clostridium; species Clostridium kluyveri. The sequence goes on from NZ_CP018335.1 coordinate 2,514,211, forward strand.
ATGAGCTAGATGATCTTTTGAGCAAAATAGAAAACAGAAAGTTTTATATAATATCTATGATTGCAGGAAAATGTGGCTTACGTTTTGGAGAAATTATGGGGCTTACTTGGGATGATGTAGATTTCCAAAATAAACTAATTAAAATTAATAAACAATGGAAAGTATTAACTAATAATAAATATGGGTATGGGGAATTAAAAAGTAGAAATTCTAAAAGAGAAGTGCATATACCTAAAACCGTTAGGATTGAATTGAAAAAATACAAAAATGAATGTGGTATAAATAAGAATAGAAGAATTTTTAATAATATCAATAATATTTCTCTATCACGTAATCTTATGCGTAATTATAAAAAAGCCGGCTATAATATAACGGTGCACGAATTGCGGCATACCTATGCTACTAATCTTGTGGCCGGCGGGATGGATTATCCATCTGTAGCTAAAATAATGGGACATGATGTAAAACAAACCATGGATACTTATTCACACGTAACTAAAGATATGATAAATAGAGCGTCAAAATTAATTGACGAAATTTTTTAATTCTAAATTTTTGACGAATTTTTGACGTATGAATTTTAACCCCTTTGAAATAAGGGCTTAGAGACATTTTGTCTGATTCCAAAAACAAGTTATACCATGAGTATTTGGAAATGCTCCCGTAGCTAAAGATGCCCAGTTAGGAGGGGTAATTGCCGGCAATACACTTCTCATAGAATAATCTTTTGTTGTAACACCGCTGGATATTACTTTCTTGAAATTCGGTAACTTACCTTCCTTTATATACTTCTCAACTAACATTGGATCCGCACCATCTAATCCTAATAAAAGTACTTTCTTAGCTTTTACCTGACTATTCAATATCTTATACCTCCTCGTAAGCCTAAAAAAGCTGGATAACAAGTTACTATATAGTATTTTAATTACTATATAAAACCTGCCTCCAGCTTTCTGGTCAACAACTCTATTTAAATGTAAAAATTACATAATAAAGACAATACATTTTACATTTTTAATATAGATACATACTATAGCATTTAATATATACTGTCAATTAACTAATATTTATACCCCCAATAACTTTCATTTATTTATACAAAAAATTCAATAAAAAAATTAGATTTTAAACCTCTTCTTTTGTCAACACCTCATTCACACTTTCAGTTCTATAACCTAGTACATCTAAAGCAACATATACAAATCCTATAGGCGTTAATTTTTTTACGGTTACAAATATTTTACAGCATCAAGGAATAATAAAACAATATTGACATGCATCTACAAAAACATTAAAATAAAGGAAATACATGAATATTAATGTAAAAATTAGATATATATTGCTAATGTTAAAGTACATAGGGGGGAAAGTAAATGGATTTTAAATTAGATATAGGGGAATTAACTAATACAATAAATGAAGATGAAAACATTATAAAGACATTAGAAGAAGAAAAAGAAAATATAAATAAAACTATCGCAGAGCTTACTGAAGCTGGATGGTCAGGTGAAGCAAAAGATAAATTTATGGAAGAGCATATTAAAAAACAGGAGTCTTATACAAATTTAATAGAAGATATAAAGTATACGAAAAATGCTTTAGAAAATGAAGAAAAGCCAAGGGCAGTTAGATTAAAAAAGCAAAGTGAGGATTTCGTAAACTGCATAAAAAGAAGTGCAGGAGGAGCAGCCCTTACAAATGATGATACAGGAGTTATTTCGCTCCAATATGAAGGACAACCTAGAATAAATAACAATGTTGATGAATGTATAGATAATTATAAAAAGATGAATTCTAAACTTGAAGAAATATTAAATTTAGCAAATAGTTTAACTTTTACATCATTCCCAATTGCAGATGATATCCTCAATTTACAAAATTCACTTAAAAATCAAACAACAAGTTTGACAGAATTTAAAGATTCATTTAATGAATATTGTAATGGTGTAAGAGATATGGAAGAAAATATATGTTCCGTATTTTCAAAAATATCAGGAATAACTGTAGGGATATCTGAATTCAGGGGTGTTTCTGCTATTTCAGAAAATGGACAAGTAGATAAGAATAAAGTAATACAATTAATGCTAAAAAATCCAAAGGATTTGACTAATGGGGAAAAAGAGTTATTATCATATGTAGAAAAAGTACTAAGTAAAGATGAATATAAGAAAATAAAAGAAACCGTATTTACATATGAAGAAGCAGAAAAATATATTAAGAGTGATATTTTAGGACTTAATGTAGGACTTAAGACATATTTTCCAAATGAGATATCTAATTTGCCTAAACAAATAACTTATGAAAAAGATGGATATATTTATACTTATGTTTTAACAGAAAATTCTCCACTTACATTTAATGGAGTAGAACTTTCTGATGATGATATAATGACAAAAGATGGTCAAGTGATTAGCAATAAATTATATGGTTATAAACTTTTTTATACTAATGAACCAAAGATATCAGCAGGGACTGTTTTTGTTTCACCTACAAAGGGATCGGCTGACCCTAGAAATGTGTCAGAAATTGCAAGTGGTGGTGAAAATCTATCAAATCCACTTAAGTCAATGAGAGGTTCGAATGGTAATATAGGGTTAGTACCAAAAGAAGTTGCTGATAACTTAGGGGGGAGAGAATTCAGTAATTTTGATGAATTTAGAAAAGCCTTCTGGAAAGAATATTCTAATTCAAGTTATGCAAGTGAATTTAGCAAGTCAAATATTAAGAGAATGAGTCAAGGATTAGCACCAAAAGCGCCTGCATCACAACAATATGGAAAAATTTCAAGTTATGTACTTCATCATAAAAATCCAATTTATAATGGCGGAGGAGTATATGATTTAGATAATATAGTGATATCTTCTCCAAGAATGCATCAAGAAATATTAGATAAGGGATTCCATTTTAATAAATAAGGGAGTGAAAATATATGCTAGAAAAATTAACAAGAGAAGAACTGATAAGTTTAGTGAGTAAAATAGTGGAATGTGAAGGAACGGAAGAAGAGATTGATGAAATGATAGAAATTGTAAAAAGAAATGTTCCGCACCCAGAGGTAAGTGATTTAATATATTGGAATGAAGAAGAACTTACTCCTAAGCAAATAGTTGATATAGCACTAGCTTATAAGCCAATACAACTTTAGTAAGTTGAGTTTCTCAACATTTCGCTGCATAAATAGTGTTGATGTAGCTACATAATTAAAGAAAACTTAAAAGAGCTATAAATTCAATACTAGTAAGAAAATAGCTATATGCATAATTTCAATAATACAGTGAGAAAAGACTAAATGAACTAGCTGAAAATAAGTAGGCTAGTTCATTGCTTTTTATAGTGATAAAAAAGTCATAGATTCTGAAAACAGTAGACTGTACCACTAAAAGATAATAAGACAGACTCAGTATCAGGGGGCGACAGATGCTGCAAAGAAAGTTAGTACAAACTATAAAGAAACTTTCTTTGAGAAACATCCTGACTTAAGAGGAGAAGTTGTAGCATCATTCTGTCGAACAACAGGTATTAAGAAAGTATCCAGGGCTTTTTACAGAGGAAGAGATGCCTTCATATGAAAGTTTGAGAGGAATTCCGAATGAGGTAAACAGTGAAGTCCACTTATCAAAGATTAGAATTGAATGGAATAAATTCTATAAAGATATTGCTAAAGGTAAAATTGAAGTTACAAAAGAAAACTTTTTAAATAAAGCAAAAGAAATAGATGAAAAATTCGGAGATAAATTTAATCCGAAAATGAAATAGGAGGATAAAGTTATATGGATATGTTTAGGCTTGAACCAGAAGTTGCAGGTGAAATAGGAGAAAACTCTAAGATAAAGTATGAAGGAGGAATGCTGAGTGAGGTAGAATTCTTGCATTATGAATTTGCAGGATGGTTAGGAGATGAAATATTAACATCTTATCCTTGCTTTATAGTGAGTGAGAATATTGTCGATGATATTTTAAAGAGTAATTTAAAAGGATATAGATTTGAGGATATAGAAATATCAACATCTGATGAATTTAAAGAAATGTATCCAAATAGGACTATACCAAATTTCAAAAGATTAATTCCTTTAGGAAAAGTAATTGTAAGCGATGAAAAAATAGTTCAGTTTTCTGATGACGATTTTTGCTTAGAAGATAATGTAGAATTGGTAGTTAGCTATAAGGCATTAGAAATATTAAAAAGGCACAAGATGGAATATTGTGAAATAACTCCTTTAAGTTGCTAAGGTAAAGTTAATACAAAATAGGAGAAAAATATGCTACATAAAATTGATACTTTAAGTAGCTTATTAAAATTAATGAAATGCAAATTGAATTTTACTGCATAACTTCAGTAATGCAGTGAACTGTAACTAAAAGAAAAATTAGATATATATTATAACAATGATAAGAGTCAATATTTCAAATGAAGAAGCATTGGCTCTTTTTCCATGTAAAGAAATTGAAAGGAATAAAGATGATGTGGCAATTAATTGAAGATTTCAAGATGAGCCTAATTGAGGATGGTAAGAGCCCTAAAACAATAGAAAGCTATGTTGGAGATACTTCTGCCTTTGTAGCTTTTCTTGAGAATAGAGGAGTAGACTTCACAGGAGAATGAAAAGATTCTACATCACCAGCTATAGGAACTACCTCATTGAAAATCGATATGAGCTATCAACTAAAAATCAAACAACAAGTTTGACAGAATTTAAAGATTCATTTAATTTATATTGTAATGGTGTAAGAGATATGGAAGAAAATATATGTTCAGTATTTTCAAAAATATCAGGAATAACTGTAGGAATATCTGAATTCAGGAGTATTTCTTCTATCTCAGAAAATGGACAAGTAGATAAGAATAAGGTAATGCAGTTAATGTTAAAGAATCCAAATGACTTGACTAATGGAGAAAAAGAGTTATTATCATATGTAGAAAAAGTACTAAGTAAAGATGAATATAAGAAAATAAAAGAAACCGTATTTACATATGAAGAAGCAGAAAAATATATTAAGGGTGATATTTTAGGACTTAATGTAGGACTTAAGACATATTTTCCAAATGAGATATCTAATTTGCCTAAACAAATAACTTATGAAAAAGATGGATATATTTATACTTATGTTTTAACAGAAAATTCTCCACTTACATTTAATGGAGTAGAACTTTCTGATGATGATATAATGATAAAAGATGGTCAAGTGATTAGCAATAAATTATATGGGTATAAACTTTTTTATACTAATGAACCAAAGATATCAGCAGGGACTGTTTTTGTTTCACCTACAAAGGGAGCGGGTAAAGCTGAAACTAAAACCTTAAATGAATGGTTAAAGGATTCACCTGACTTGCTCGATGAAACTAAACAGTGGTATAATGAAAAACCAGAATGGTGGAGTATTAACCCAGATAAGACAGAAGTTTTCTACAGGACTAAAGACGAGGTTGATGCAATTAGAAAATTGCCAGGTGAAAGCGGAGGCCATCATCCTCATGGTTTAGCTTTAGGTGGACCAGAAGGACAGGAATTAACTATAACTGGTGAAACAAGAACAGTTAAAAATCCAACTCATAGTCAAATTACTGGACTTCAAAGAAGAGTTATAAGAGAAATAAAGAAAAATACGAAATGATAGGGGGGAATTTAATGAAAGACAGAATTGAAAAGTTTTTAAAGTGGGCTGAAGATAATGGTTGGAATGTTAAACGACATCAAAATACTGATGTATGCTTGCCAGATAACATAATTAGTCGTTATCCTAGTATTTCTAAGGAGTATATAGAATTTCTGAAATCAGTAAATGTTTGCATTGCTCCGGATGATAGTTCATGGTTCTTATGTCTAGACGATTATAATGGAGTAAGTGATTCTGCGTATTCTTGGAATGAAATAGAAAAATTGTGCTTAGAAGAAGCGGAAAATGATGAGGAATGGAAACAAGAAATAACTGAATTTTGGGATTGTCATCTACCAGTATATTTTTCAGTTAAGAGTGGATATGCTTATTATGCATTAAATACTACTGGTGAATCAGGTTCTATAGTGCATGGTTATGAACCTGAATTTGAAGAGACGGATATAGTAACAACATCTTTCGTGGATTTTTTAGATGCAATCATGAAAAATAGCATAGAAGTTTAATAGAAAAGTAAGGGTTTTAATAATGTTTTACAAGGAGTTGTAGGACAAATTTTATTGGATTCTGATGGAATTAGTGAAGATAGGTTGAACACAAATATCAATAAACTATATGAATTAGAAGGTCAATATATATACAATGTATTAGGTCGGGGGGCAATGTCATCAACTTAAAGATACACAAATTGGTAAAATGACTTTAGAGAAAATTGAAAAAATAAGATTTTTAATAAGACACCTTTATAATTAATAAAGCAACCTTTAATGGGTATGACTTATTAATTATAGAGGTGTATTTAATGAAAAAAAAATTATTTTTTACAAGGGATAAAAATCACTAATGCACTTATTGATGATATAATATTCTTGTTTGAATCAAGAAGTAAAGCAACATATTTTACAAGAATAGGGAGTAACATAATGACATTTAAGAGTATATTAATTTTCATTTTAAACTTTGTGAAGAGAAGTCTTCAAATAGAATTGGATGATTTTTTTACTAGGGTGTGTCTGAAAACATGAAGTTGCACCAAAACTAAGTTTTAGGTAAAATAGAAGAAAAACTTGGAGGTTACTATTATGGCACAAAAGCGTTATGAAATATCAGATGAACAATGGAATCAAATAAAAGACTTATTTCCAGTTGCAAAACTGGACGACCTCCAATAGATAATCGTATTATATTCAATGCTATCTTATGGATTGCAAGAAGTGGAGCACCTTGGCGTGATTTACCGGAACGTTTTGGTTCATGGAAAACCGTATATAGCCGTTTTTGTAAGTGGCGTGATAACGACACTTTATTAACCATTTTTAAGGAACTAAACTCAGAAGCTGATTATGAAAATCTAAGCATCGACTCTTCATGTGTAAAATCCCACCAGCATAGTGCTGGCGCTAAAAAGGGGCTATAAATCATGAATCAAATCAACATATTGGGCTGAGTCGTGGTGGACATACCACGAAAATACACGCAGTTGTTGACGGTATTGGTAATCCTATCTATTTTCAATTATCTCCTGGTAATTTGCATGATAGCACACTAGCTGTAGATGTTCTTTCCAATATCGATATAAAAGATAGCAATATTTTAGGTGATAAAGCCTATGGTACAAAGGAAATTAGAGAATACATTGCTTCAAAAGAAGCTTCTTATACTATTCCACCAAAATCCAATACTCAAGATCCTTGGGACTGTGACTGGTGGGTATACAAAGAACGCCATTTAGTTGAATGTTTTTTAATAAAATCAAGCATTTTCCCAGAGTTGCAACTCGTTATGACAAGCTGGCATCTTCTTTTCTTGCTTTTGTTTATCTTTCTTCTATTTTTATTTTGTCCAAATAATGTAATCTGTAGCTTGTTTTCAGACACGCTCTAATACAAATGGGATAAATTCTTATGTTACAAAACAAGCATTTTCAAAGGCAAGAAAAAAGATACTGCCTGCGGCATTTATAAAAATGAGTGACGAGATAATTAAATGGTTTTATAGAGATACTGATTTCAAAAAAATATAGGGGGTATAGATTACTTAGTATTGATGGAAGTGTATTAGAAATTAATAATACAGAGGAATTAAGAGAAGAATTTGGTTACATTGAAAATCAAAGTATAAAAGTTGCTCGTGCTAGAGGAATAGGATTATATGATGTAGAAAATGATATGATTATAACATCAGCTATAGATTATTACAGGACAGGAGAAAGAGCATCAGCTATAGAGCTGATAAACAAGCTAGAAGCACTAAGTTCTTATAATGATTTAATTTTATTTGACAGAGGGTATCCTTCAAGAGATTTTATTAGTTTTATAGGAAGTAAGAATATAAAGTATCTAATGCGTGTGTCCACTGCTTTTTTGAAATCAGTAGTTAATGTACAAGGTGAAGATCAAATAGTGGAAGTGAAATGTAAGAAAGAAATTATTAAAATTAGAGTTCTTAAATTTAAATTGGACTCAGGAGTAACAGAGATTTTAATAACAAATATATATGATAAAACTTTTACAGTAGATGACTTTAAAAAGCTATATTTCAGGCGTTGGGGTATAGAAGTAAAATACAATGAATTAAAAAGCAGGTTACAAATAGAGAACTTTAGTGGTGAAACACCAATTGCAATAAAGCAAGATTTTTATGCAACAATGTATTTATCAAATATGGTATCTCTAGCTAAAAAGGATGCTAATGCAATCATTGAAGAAAGTAATGCTGATAAGGAACTAAAGTATGAATATAAAGTAAATACTAATATTCTTACAGGTAAATTAAAGACTTCATTAGTTGTTATGCTATTAGAAAAAAATCCTAGGAAACGCCGCAAAATTTTCAATAAAATAATGGAAGAGATATCAAGAAATGTTATACCTATTCGTCCAGAAAGACAGTATGCTCCAAGGATGGCTGTCAGAGCTAATAAAAACTCATTAAATACTAAGAGGTCATTGTAACTTTACCCACAATTGCAATCATTATCTAAATCCAACTCAAAAATAGTCGTATGTTTATTAATTATACTTAATATTACTACTAATTGCAAGTTTAATATTTATAATCAGTGATATTAAATTCACTATAATTTTAGTCACTACAATCTAAACCATTCCATATTATAAATTTCCTTGGTAACGTACTTTACATTTAACAGGTGATATGCAATACCAATATAAATAAATGTGCCTTTATTCTTTCGGCTTTCTGGTGATATACCGGCCTTAGCCCAAAGTCTGTTTTTAGTGTCTTGAATGAATATTCTACATTTGTTAATGTAGTGTATAGGTTCTAGATATTTTTCACATCCAGTTCCTTATGGGTTGTTTCTATAACATAACATCCAGAAAGCACATCTTTCTCCTGTTTTTCAGGTTTTCTACCCCAATTTATTCCTTCAGCTTTTCTAGTCTCTCTGAATTCAGGGGTGTTTCTGCTATTTCAGAAAATGGACAAGTAGATAAGAATAAAGTAATACAATTAATGCTAAAAAATCCAAATGACTTGACTAATGGGGAAAAAGAGTTATTATCCTATGTAGAAAAAGTACTAAGTAAAGATGAATATAAGAAAATAAAAGAAACCGTATTTACATATGAAGAAGCAGAAAAATATATTAAGAGTGATATTTTAGGACTTAATGTAGGACTTAAGACATATTTTCCAAATGAGATATCTAATTTGCCTAAACAAATAACTAAGGAATTTAATGATGCAGCTTTTGCAGATAATAGACTAAATAAGAGGTTAACTAAAATAGCTAACTCTTTCTACGAAAACCCTGAAAGTTCAATACCTCAGGCATGTAAAAGCTATGCTGGAACACAGGCAACATATAGATTCTTTAGTAATAATAGAGTTAAACCGGAGGTAATCCTAATGAGCCATAGAGAACAAACTATCGAGCGTATGAGAAAGTATGACACTGTCTTGGCAATCCAAGATACTACCGCATTAGATTATAAAGATCATCCTGCAACTAAAGGTTTAGGTGTATATGGTAACACAGAACATGATCTTGGGTTGTTAAATCATACTACTCTTGCAGTAACAGTAGATGGTATTCCTCTTGGCATTTTATCAAGATATGTATGGACACGTAATCCAAAAGAACTTGGAAAACGGGTTACCAAACGTGAACGCTCTACATCAGATAAAGAAAGTCAAAAGTGGCTTGACGCTTTAGATTCAAGCCTCAAAGATGTTCCAAAACATATAAATGTAGTTACTGTGTGTGATCGTGAAGCTGACATTTATGATTTCTTCCATAAAGCAGTATCAGAAGAAAGAGATTTGCTCGTAAGAGTCGCTCAAAAAAGAAGAGTTCTGGAAAACGAAAAATCTCTAATTCAAGAAATTGAGAGTAGTCCTGTAATGGGTCAATTACTTATAAGTGTACCTAGAGACACTGGAAACAAACGTGCACCAAGAGAAGCTACATTATCTATGAAATATTGTCCTGTTACAATAAAACCTCCGGTTAATCGTAAAGATTCAAAGTCATTACCGAATCTTGAATTATATTTAGTTTTGGCGGAGGAGATAAATCCTCCTAAAGGAATTAAACCTATATATTGGCTTCTTTTAACAACATTACCTGTAGAAAACCTTGAACAGGCAGTTGAAAAAATCAAATGGTACAAACAACGTTGGAAAATTGAACGTTATCATTATACTTTAAAAAGTGGTTGTAATATTGAGAAACTCCAATTGGAGAGCACAGAAAGCTTGCAAAACGCCCTTGCAGTATATTCTATAGTTGCATGGAAGCTTCTTTGGTTAAAGTTCGAATCTGAGCAAAATCCAGAAGCAGCATGCGATATAGTTCTACAACAGTATGAGTGGCAAGCACTCTATTGCGTAGTTAATCGAGTTTCCATTCCACCAATGCAGCCTCCAACATTGAAGGAAGCTGTAATTATGATAGCTAAATTAGGTGGATTCCTTGGTCGTAAAAGTGATGGTCAACCAGGCGTAAAGGTTATATGGCGTGGTTTAATGTGTCTTAATAATATTAACCTGAGTTCGAAAATAAAAAAAGTATTTATAGATATAAAAAATCCCATCAAAATGTTTTATTATATAAATACAGAGAAAAAACAAAACAAAAGGATGGGATTTTATGCAAAATTTATTATTTGAAGTATTTTACGATGTTGATAACTATTGTATAGCTTTTGAAGAATACTGCCGGAGCCATTTTATAGAGGAAAACAACTGTAGTCATTTTTCAATAATAAAAAGTAGAAACTTATCGCTTAGTGAAGTCATGACAATAATCATATACTTTCACTTATCAGCCTACAGAAATTTCAAAGCCTATTATATAAAGTATGTATCAACTGTTCTAAGACCCTATTTCCCTGAGCTTGTAAGCTATAACAGGTTTGTAGAACTAATGCAGGAAACATTGCTTCCACTACTATTATACATGAGAAAATTTAGAATTGGCAAGTGTACAGGAATTTCTTTCATTGATTCCACCACTTTAGATGTATGCCATAACAGGAGAATCCATTCCCACAAGGTTTTCAAGGGAATTGCAGAAAGGGGAAAGAGTTCAACAGGATGGTTTTATGGCTTCAAACTTCATCTTGTCATAAATGACAAGGGTGAAATTCTTTCTTTCTATCTGACACCTGGGAATGTGGATGACAGGAATATAGAGGTTATAGAACAACTCTCAAAAGAACTCTACGGAAAATTATTTGGGGACAAAGGTTATTTGTCCAAGAAAATATCAGATATACTGTATTCCAAGGGGGTACAGCTCATAACAAAACTAAAAAGGAATATGAAAAACAAGTTAATGTGTATGGAAGACAAAATTATTCTTAGGAAAAGAGCTGTTATAGAGAACCTAAACGATCATTTGAAGAATGTATGTCAAATAGAGCATAGCCGTCATAGAAGCCTTACCAACTTTATGGTAAATATAGTTTCTGGACTAGCAGCATATAGTTTTCTTCCTAAAAAACCTTCCTTGAAATTGGACAAACATCTTCATTTAGCTTAATCACAATATTGCTTTAAATGTGAATAAATGTTAAATAATTTCTTCATTTGTAGTTAAATTATTTTTTGCATTTTCTATATCTATATTTATACAAAATTGTAGTTTATTTTTTCGAACTCAGGTTAATATTACAAAAGGTTGGCTTGCAGCTCGTTTACCAATTTCTTACCAATGATGTGTACAATGTATAGCTTTGAAGAAGATAGGGGAATTAGCAATGGTAGCCTTCGGATAAAAGACAGAAAGATGTATTAATAGTTAACATTAATCTTATTTTTACATACTAATAAATTAACAACAATTAATTTTTTGGAGAGTTATATGAACTTCTGTCCTTTTACAGATTATTTTTTATCTCGCAGCCCCAATCCTATATATAATATCACAATCAACAGGGCTGCCCGAAGACTTACCTTATATAGAAACGGGAAGATATATAGAACATATCCTGTAGCTGTTGGCAAAAGTGAGACCCCTACCCCTGCAGGAACATTTAGAATAATAAATAAACAGATTAATCCCGGTGGTCCCTATGGTGCCAGGTGGATGGGATTAAATGCTAGAGGTGTAGGAATACATGGTACAAATAATCCACATTCTATAGGTGGCCCTGTATCCCACGGATGTATACGAATGTATAATAAAGATGTAATAGAACTATTTAATATAGTTCCAGTAGGCACTGTAGTAAGAATCATTTAAATTTCACAATTAATTCCATGAGTATAGTCTTTTTAAAATATCCTATTGATTTTTCACAACAGGATATTTTAAATTTGTTAATTATTTTTTTCTATTGAAATGTTAATTTCAACGGGAAGATCATCTACAAATAATTCAACGCATAATATCTTGTCACTAGCGGCAGTGGCTTTAAATTTACCGTACATTAAAGTAGGTGTAGATATTTCTATATTAACACCTTCATCTGAAAATAAGGTACAGGCTCTTGCAGTTACCATATTGGTCATCTCTGAAATAGCGCTTTGAGCCATTTCATTCAATTCTTCAACAGGCATTCCCATCATCATTTTAGAGGCAATATTTTTTGCACTTTCCATGGTAACTCCATATATAATATTTCCTTTGAGATCTCCTACGATTCCAATTATAATTAACACCCCAATGCTATCTATGGTCTTATTCTTAACACTAAGTTTGCCTTTTTTTATATTACCTACGCCAAGCTGAGGCATTATATCTATAAATGAATCTATAAATGGATTTATATACCTGACATCCATTCTCCCGACCTCCTTTGAAAACCTATATTTATATAAATATCCCCAAAGTTTGTTTTAGCTGTAGAAGAAGTAGTAGTGTCTAGTTCTGCTTTAGATATATTTATAGAATTTCCATAAAATATAGTCGGAGGTGCTACTCTTAACCCCATTAATTTATTGGTCCTATTCATTACAGAAGATGCATTTCCTGCTATCATATTGGACAATTCCCCCATGATATTCAACATTTCCTCTGAACTTTTAGGTTTTCTCTTCAACATAAATGTAGAAAAGCTTTCTGCAGTATCATAGGACATGTCCAGTAACATCCTACCTGAATATTTCCCTATAATGCCCATAACAATGGATACTCCTTTAGATACATGTTCTACATTTGATTTGTCCTCTTTTTCAAATTCAGGAATGGACTTTACCAGTTTATTGAATATATCCATAAAAGCTTCTTTATATACTTTATAATATACAGCTTCCAGTTCCTTAAAAAGCTCTTCATCTGCCATTATTCTATTTATTAATAGAGAAAGCTCTTCTGGATCTGCAGGTTTTTGAATGTATCCAGAAGCATGATTTTTTCTTGCTTTTTTTACTATTTCATCATCCATCATAGAACTTACTATTATAACATTTATATTTGAATCTATATTATGAATTGCCCTGGTACATTCAATACCATCTGTTCCAGGCATAGTCATATCCATAGTTACAATATCCGGTTTAAGTTTACTTACTACTTCAATTGTTTCTTCCAGTGAAGTTGCCTCTCCCACAACTTCAAAACCATTTTCAACAAGCATATCTCTAAGCATTGCAATTGAAAATGGAGAATCATCTACAATAACTATTCTAGTTTTTTTCATTTTTGCACCAGCCTTCCTAATTTTTGTACAATAACATCTTCTATAATATATCAATTATGGAGATAACTTTTTATTATTTTCTACTACCTTTATTATGTTCAAAAATGTTTTATTAACAGGGGTATCCATGTCATATTTTTTCCCTAATTTGCAAACAGTTCCTGCAAACATATCTACTTCTGTTTTTCTTCCATATGTAATATCTTGAAACATTGAAGTCTTGCTGTCAGGATTCATAGTCTCTAATACTTTATACCATTTGTCAATATCTCCTTTATCTAAATTAACCCCCACCTTTTCAGATAATTTTACTACCTCCCACATGGCAGATTCCATAAGTTCTCTGGCCTCTTTTACCTTTTGAAATACACCATAGGTACCTTTAATTACTGCTGATGCTTGATTTATGCCTACATTTATCATAAATTTCCACCACAGTGAATGCATCATATCCCTGGGAATTTCATAGGAAATACCCGCCTTACGAAAAATTTCTTCAACAGCTTGTACCTTTTCACTATAAGTTATATTCTTTTTCTCTCCAAAAATTATACTGCCATAGCTTGAAAAATGAATATTATTTTCCCTGCGGTTAGCATCAATGGCAATACATAGTGAATACAGCACCTTGTCCATGCCATATTGCTTTCCTATAATTTCTTCACTGGTAATTCCATTCATAAGGGAAATAATAATTGTATCTTTTCCTACATGATTCTCAATATCCATGACAGCCTGTTCCAATTCATTTGCTTTTACTGAAACAATAATTAAATCCGCTGGTTCACATTTTTCCTGGGGAGATACGTATGTAAAATCATATTTTTTACCATTAATTATAAATCCATTCTTTTTATATCTATCTGCCCTTTCTCCTCCTGCTATAATCTTTATTCCTTCTGGATTCATATCATATAATTTACTGTTATACGCACATCCAATGGCGCCCAGTCCTATAGCAGATATATTTTTTATGCTTTTCATAAAAATATCTCCTCTCTTATATTAGGTGTACTTAAAAAATAGCTGCCTTAATATCTATTGTAAAACAAATGCTTCCTTTATAGTATACTTTTTTCTAAAATCATAAAAATATTTATATATTATTTTTCAAAAATATTTGATAAGCTTTCTAATAATTTTTTTGGTTCTAGTGTCAAAAGGAGGGTATACCATTGATAGCAGAGAAATTTTACCTTGTTTCATATAGGAACGTTCATGGGTAAATGCCATAAAGCCATAATATCCATGGGATTTTCCAATACCACTGTTGTTGAATCCCCCAAAAGGCAGATTGATATTACCAGCATGCACTACTACATCATTTATTACTGCATCTCCAGATTCGGTATTATCCAATAAATAATTCACTGCTTTTTTATCTCTGCTAAATATGTAAATAACTAAGGGTTTAGGTTTAGATTTTATATATTCTAGGGCTTCATCCATAGATTTATAGGATATAACTGGAAGCACTGGGCCAAATATTTCTTCTTCTAATAATTTAGAATTTAAATCTACATCAGTAATTATGGTGGGATATATAAAATTATCATATTCATTAAAATATCCCCCACATCTTACTTTTGCCCCTTTATATACAGCCTCTTCTACAAGCTCTTTTATTCTAAAAAAATGTTCTTTTGTAATTATTCTAGAATATTTTAGATTATCCATATCCTTTTTAAAAGTACCATAATACTGAATAATATATTTAATCATCAGTTCAACAAATACTTCTTCTTTATTTTGCGGAATTAATAAATAATCGGGAGCTACACATATTTGACCTGCATTTAGACATTTGCCCCAGGCTATCCTTCTGGCAGCCTCATCCAAATTTGCAGAGGGATGAATTATTACGGGAGATTTTCCTCCAAGTTCCAAGGTAACAGTGGCAAGATTCTTGGCGGCAGCTTCCATAACCATCTTTCCCACAGTAGGACTTCCCGTAAAAAATATATTTTCAAAAGGCTTTTCCAGAAGCATTTTAGAAATTCTATAATCTCCTTGAAATACAGCCACTTCATCCTCTTGAAATATACAGGAAATCATTTTTTTTATACACTTCCCTGTAAGAGGTGTATACTCTGAAGGTTTTAATATTACACAATTTCCTGCTGCAATGGCAGAGACAAGTGGTGATATTGCCAGCTGAAATGGAAAATTCCAGGGAGAAATTATTAGAGAAACACCCTTCGATTCATATTTTATTTTGCACACAGCTCCAAAATATGTAATAGGAGTTTTTACTTTTTTGTCTTTCATCCATTTATGTAAATTTTTTATGGCATGATTAATCTCCCATATAACAGGATAAACTTCTGTCAAAAGTACTTCTTCTCCTGGCTTTTTAAAATCATCATAGAGAGCCTTTTCAATTTCATCCATACAATTTATTATATAATTCTTCAGCATTTTTAATTTTTTAATTCTATCCCTAGCACTACTTCTTCTTAATTTCCATTTATTATTTATCTGTAAATTAAAAATCCTGTCCATTTCTTTTTTTATTTCAATTAAATTTATATCCATTTTTATACCCTCTTTAAATATTTATCGAATTAATAACAATTTCAATTAAAGATAATATATATTGTACTTAAAGAAATTGTTGTGATATCATTATAATGTTGGTTTAAAAACATAATATTGCTTAATATAGAATACTTTGAATCAGGCGGTGAGTTGTAAATGAAAAAACAGGAATTAAAATCCAATATACTTCTTTTAATAACAGCAGCCATATGGGGACTAGCTTTCGTGGCCCAAAAGGTGGGTGCAGAATATATAGGCCCCTTTGCTTTTAATGGAATTAGATTTGCACTGGGAGGCATTTCTTTAATTCCCCTGTTATTATATTTTAATAAAACTCAAAATCAAACTATAGACAACTGTAACAAAAAATATACATTTATAATTGCTGGAATAATAACTGGATGTGTACTTTTTTTTGGAGCCTCTCTTCAACAAATAGGTCTAAATTACACTTCCGCGGGAAAAGCCGCCTTCATAACAGGATTATACATAGTATTCGTACCTATTATAAGTATTTTTTTCAAAAGAAATATACCTTTAACTATTTGGATCAGTGTAATTATAACTGCATTTGGTCTATACTTTTTAAGTATAAATGAAAATTTTTCCATAGGTCAGGGAGACTTATTAGAAATTATAGGTGCATTTTTTTGGGCAGCACATATATTACTCATTGACTACTTTATCAAAAAAATAGATGCACTAAAATTATCTTTTGTACAAACTCTAACTTGCTCCATACTCAGCATAATAGCATCGCTTATTTTTGAGAAAACAACTATTTCCAGTGTATATAGTGCTCTTATACCTATACTTTACGGTGGAATATTCTCTGTAGGAATAGCCTATACCCTACAAATAGTAGGGCAAAAGCATGCCAAACCTTCCCATGCAGCAATAATACTCAGTATGGAATCAGTTTTTGCAACCCTTGGAGGTATGATGCTTTTAAATGAACATTTACAATTAAGAGAATATATGGGCTGTTTTTTAATGCTGTCAGGAATGCTTTTATCCCAGGTTTCTAATTTTAATAATGCTAAAACAGTCAAGGAATAATTATCTATTTAATTACTTGATCTGGTTACATTAAATTTTGCCTTATTTACACTATCTCTATTTAAATCCACCTTAGGTATGGTAAGTGTAAGGGTTAAGAATACTGCAATAATTGGTAATATAGTTAAACTAGATAGAGCTGTATGAATTCCATAATTATCTGATATCCATCCGAGCACAGGTGAAATTACCCCTCCCATGGTAACTGCCAACCCCAGGGTAACACCTGATGCCAGTCCCATATGGTTTGGCAAATACTTTTGGCCCAATACCACCATAGGACTATAGGGTGCATAGAGAGAAAGACCTATTGGAATTAGCAGTAAAGTCGCTAAAATGACATTTCTTACATTTATAAATATAAAAAGGAGTGGTATAAGTGTAAGAAAACCTGCCATTATTACTCTTCTGTTCCCAAATTTATCTGCCATCCGTCCTGCAATGAGAGTTCCGACCGCACCTACAATTATAAGTGTAGACAGTGCTATACTCCCGCCTCTTTTAGACTGATTCAATACATGTATCCAATAAAGAGGCAAAAATGCATTAAGGCCAAAAAAAATCATGGCTCTACAGGTAAGTGTTGCTGTCAAGCGGCTAAAAGGCTTCCATTCATCTACTGTATTTTTAGCCTGTACCTCTTTTTTAACCGTGGCTTGCCCTTTATTTTTTGTCAATTTGGGTAACTGAATCAAAAAAACTATACACATAACTAGGGCAGGCAAAGCTAAGATAATTGTTCCCTTTAAACCAAATAACAATAAAACTTCTGTAGTTATTATGGGACTTACAGCAAACCCTATATTTCCTCCCGCAGCAAATCTGCTTACACCTGTTGCTTTATTTTCTCCAGCAAAAGTATTTGCAAGCTTAACTCCTTCTGGATGAAAAGAAGCTATTCCAACCCCACTCAATGCTATAAATACAGCCATAACCCAGTAATTGTCCACAGCACCTGACATACCAAAACTAATTCCTGCCAGTAATACTCCGAGAGGTAATGTCCAAGGTACAGAAATTTTATCTGAACATATGCCAAATAGAGGTTGTATTATGGAAGAACTCACATTAGCTGAAAAAATTAAAAAGGCAGCAGCAGCATAACTAAAATGCTTGTCAGAAACCAAAAAAGGAAGCAGTGCAGGTAATGCACCTTGATAAAAATCCGCTACAAAGTGTCCAAAAGTCAAAAGATTACCATAAAATCGATTCATTGTCAGCTCTCTCCTTTACCTACAAGCTACAGAGCTATCTATAATATATCTAAAAATAACTGATGATTTTTTAAAAATATTTCTGATGATATACTGGCTGAGTTTATAGGAATTAAATATATATGTAAATACTTCAAAATTTGTATAAACTTATTTAGCTATTGATTAATAACATTTATAGTAGCATAAAAAATTAAGAAATACAATAATAACTATAAAGCAAATTACAGGCAAAAAGAGAACCTATATTTCAAGATTCTCTCTTTTTTATATTATTTAAATCTTTACTTAATTAAAGAACACACATCATTTGCAAACTGTACAGGATCATCCACAGAAAGCCCCTCAATTAATAATGCCTGGTTATAAAGCACATTGGAAAACATTTTTAATTTGTCTTTATCCTCTGTAAATGCCTGTTTAACAGCATTGAACATTTCATGATTTGTATTTATCTCAAGAATTTTATCCGCTTTAATATTCTGACTTTCTGGCATCATATTAAGTACTTTTTCCATCTCAATAGAAAGTTCTCCACTGCTTGCAAGGCAAACAGGATGGGTTTTCAAACGTTTGGATGCCTTTACTTCCTTCACCTTGTCCTTTAAAGCTTCCTTCATAAAATCAAATAACTCTTTATTATCTTCTGTTTCCTTATCACTTTCTTTATTGTCTGATTCAAATCCCAAATCCTTGCTGGAGACGGATTTAAATTCCTTTTCATTGTACTTTGCAAGCACTTTAATAGCAAATTCATCTACATTATCAGTAAAATATAATATTTCAAAACCCTTATCCTTAACCAGTTCAGTTTGAGGCAGTTTATCAATTTTTTCTATACTTTCTCCTGATGCATAATATATAAATTTCTGCTCATCTTTCATGCGAGATATATATTCATCAAGACTTACAAGCTTTTCCTCTGTAGAAGAGTAGAACATAAGCAGCTCTTTAAGTACATCTTTATTCATTCCAAAATCAGAATACACCCCATATTTAAGCTGCGTTCCAAAATTTTCATAAAACTCATTATACTTTTCCCTATCATTTTTGAGCATAAGTAAAAGTTCACTTTTAATCTTGTCTTTTATTTTTTTAGCAATAAATTTAAGCTGTTTATCATGCTGCAAAAGTTCTCTTGAAATATTAAGAGAAAGGTCCGCAGAATCTACCAGCCCCTGTACAAAGCCAAAATAATCCGGTAATAAATCAGCACACTTTTCCATTATCAGCACACCATTTGAATAAAGTTCTAATCCCTTTTGAAATTCCTTTGTATAGAAATCATAAGGTGTCCTTGCAGGAATAAAAAGCAAAGTATTATAACTTGTTACTCCTTCTACACTGGCATGAATTGTTTTAAGAGGTTTTTCATAGCCAAAATGTTTATCCATATAAAACTGCTCATAATCCTCAGGCTTTAGTTCGTTTTTATTTTTTCTCCAGATAGGCACCATGCTGTTTAAAGTTTCATCTTCAAAATAGTCTTCATAATCCTTGTCACTGCCTTCTTTCAATTTACTCTTTTTCACCATCATTTTAATAGGATATTTTATAAAGTCAGAGTATTTTTTTATTAAGGATTTTATTTTATATTCGTCTAAAAATTCGCCATACTTTTCATCCTCTGTATCCTGTTTAATTTTCAGTATGACTTCAGTTCCCACATCTTCTTTTTCACAGCTTTCAATAATATACCCTTCTACTCCCTTTGATTCCCATTTATATGCCTTATCTGAATTGAGGGCACGACTTTTTACCGTAACTAAATCAGATACCATAAAAGCAGAATAAAAGCCAACTCCAAATTGACCTATAATATCTACTCCTTCTTTCAATTCATTCTCATTTTTAAAGGCAAAAGAGCCACTTTTGGCAATAGTCCCCAGATTATTTTCAAGTTCTTCTTCTGTCATGCCTATTCCTGTATCAAAAATTGTAAGTGTTCTGTTTTCCGCATCTGCAGTAATTCTAATATAAAAATCCTCCTTGTTAAAAGTAACATTTTCATCAACAAGCGAACGATAATAACTTTTATCAATTGCATCACTGGCATTGGATATAAGTTCTCTTAAAAATATCTCTTTATTGGTATAGATAGAGTTAATAACTAAGTCAAGCAGCCTCTTTGATTCTGCTTTAAACTGTTTTGTAGTCATTTTATCATTTCCTTTCTTTAATATGTAAAATGTATGGCTTAAAATTTTAATAACACATGGATCACATAAAATCTATGTAAATATATGTACTTTTCATCCATACTATATTATTACATAGATACTATTTATGGTTTTCATATGACCTTACCTGAAAGGTGTTTAAATTTACTTTTGTTAGCACTTATAATACTTGAGTGCTAATTTTATTTTAGCAATTATTTTTTCTTTGTCAATACATTTTTAAATTAAATTTTCCTCTAAATCCATTTTAACTATTATATTTTCCACATTTTTTATCTCTTTCTCTGGTAAACTCAATAAGAATTCAATGAAATAATTTTGCCATTCCGATTCCATATCATCCCTATATTTAATTAATTCTTCATAGGATAAATTCAGAGAATTACAGTTTAAATCATCATAAAATACTGTTTTGCCAAGTACAGCCAGAGACATATCATTAAGCGTGCTAAATACTTCTATATATTCACTGCCAAACAGACACTCAGAATCCAAGAGATCCATGTAGTCTTCAAGGGACCTTAAATTTGAAGCTATAATATTAATTTTATCCTTAACATACCTGCATTCCATTACCTCCTCTACAATAGAGGTGAACTCATAATCATTCATTTTGCTGCCTTTTGTAAATGCAATTTTATCTTCTCTGGATTTTTCCTTTTCTATAATGATCATATTTGACAGATTTCCATTATCATGAGCATTTAAAAATCGTATTATAAATGAATTTTCATACCTTTTTATATAATCTATAAGCTTTTTATCTCTAATATTAAATTTAACGATTACCCCTTTAAAGATTTCCTTTAAGATACTTTTTAGTTCCTCTCCATTTTTTTCAAGTAAACTTCTTTTTATTATTTCCCTGTCATGTGGTGAGATTTCAAGAGTAATTTCATTGTTTCCACACAAAAGCACAAAAATAGATTGCTCCAAAAGCACTTGAAATACATTGATTGGAGACTTTATAATATTGATTTTATATTTTCTACCATAATCCCTGAGTATTTTTCTAATGGAAGATTGTTTAAAAAAATTACAAAAATCAGTTTCCATTTTTAATTTTTCAATATACTGTTTTATATAAAAAATCCCTGTTAAATTCATATTGTCAAATGTAAGTGGGTAATCAATGCTGCAGGGTATGTCATAAGCCCCAAAGACCTCGTCATAATTATCAAAAAAGTCTTTTAGATTATCTATTGTATCATTATAAACCTCCAGAGGAATATTGAGTTTATTTTGTTTTATATTTTTATAAAGCTTTCGGCACTCTTCAGTATATTTTTTAACAATTTCAACACCTTTTTTGTATATGAAATTAACATCTCCTGTATAAATTGAATTAGAACATATCTCTTTTTTTCCATAACACTGCATATAGGCATTTATAGAATAGTATATAGAACTTAAAATATTAAGGGCATTGTCCTCTTTTATAGAACTACTTTTTCCTTTTGTATACCTTATAATTAATTCTTTGAAAATTAAAAGAACACCTGCTTCCATACTCTTGGGCAAAGTCTTCAATACTCATCTCCCTCCTCATCTTCCATACTGATAAGTTCCCTGCCATTTCTAAAATTATTTACAATTCTTTCAATACCCTTTCCTTTCATAAGTTCTGTGGAACCATTATAAACCTTGTTAAAAAGAAATATTACAGCTTTAAATATTTTTTCATCTCCTAAAAAATCTGATGTGTGATTTTTTATATAATGGAATATTTCATAGATATCATTAATACTTTCAACCAGATTATGTTGATTTATATAAGGAGAATATGCAAGCTCTCTTACAATATCTTTTAAAATATCCATATCAAGTTCCAATCTTCCCTGGGCTTTTAAAGTAATATTTCTCGTTTCCATAATATCTCTTATATCCTTCTCTTTAAGAAAAAGATCTCGCTTTTTAAGACGTTCATTTAACTTTAAAATTTCAGTGATGCCCTTTGATTTTTCAACATCATTAATAGAACTAAACATTTCGGGTAGGTTCATAATTATCACTCCTTAAAAAATAAAACAAAATACTTGACATATGATTCATAATATGATAAGATAAGATTATAGTATAATTGTGTGTTTTGTATATATTTTATTATAACACACTTAAATAGAAATTCAACATAGCAGCAGTTAATTTTGCTGTTTTTTATTTTCTAAGTATTAAAATTAAAGGAGGTTGTATCCTCCTTATATAACTTGCCAGGGATTTTGTTTTCCTTCCATAAATAAGGTACAACTTAAAATAGAGTTTTCTACCATATCACTTACGGATTGATCCGTATAAAAGGCCGTATGAGGTGTAATAATTACATTAGGATAGGATTTTAAAATTGCCAACTGCCTATTATTTAATATTTCACACTTTAGATCATTGTAATATAAATCTGATTCGTGTTCGATAACATCTAAAGCCGCCCCTGCAATTTTTTTCTTTTCAATGCCTTCTATTAAGTCCTCTGTATTAATAAGGGAGCCTCTGGCTGTATTAATAATAAATACCCCCTCTTTCATCATATCTATAGAATTTTTATCAATGATGTGATAATTATTTTTTCTGGCAGGAATATGTAATGTAATGATATTGCTGCTTTTTAAAAGTTCTTCCAGAGATACATAGTCAGCATATTTTTTCACATCTTTATCCTCATGGGAACTATGGGCTATTATTTTACAGTCAAATCCACTTAAATTTTTAATTACCCTTTGTCCAATTTTCCCCGTACCAATAACACCCACAGTTAAATTATGAAGTTCTCTCCCCTGTACACCTTTTAAGGAATAATCCTGCACACTTGTACATTGCATAATAACTTTCATCTTCCGTATTGTCATTAAAATTACCATGACTGTGTGATCTGCTACACTGCTTGGAGAATAGGTTACATTTCCTACATGCATATCCAATTGTCTGGCCTTTTCAATATCTATATGATCATATCCAATAGTTCTTGTAGATATAAACTTTACCCCCATTTCATGAAATTTTTCTACAAGTTCTCCTGAAACAGGGGTAGTAACTATGCTTACACATTGAAACCCTCTGGCCAGTTCTGCATTCTCCATATTGGGAGCATCATCACATAACACCACTTCAACTTTATACTTTTTACTGAATTCTTGAAAATACACGGTTTCATCAGCCCTATAACTATAAGCTAGTATCTTCATCCTCTTTCACCTTCCTTTGCTAGAGAATATTATACCATATTAATAATTCACGATGCACAATTATCTCATATTGTATATAATTCACCTTTGTTTTATACCGTTTATCAACAAATCACAGTATTCTTCTGTAATTTCATCTATAGACTTTTCATACTTTTTATATGCAGCATATCCTTTAGAAAATTCTGTTTCCGGTATATTAAGTTTTTCTATAATAAAATCCCTAAGCAGTACCATATTTCTAAATATATAAAATATCATAATGTTTTTATCCAAATCCATACGTATTAGCTTTTTGTCCTGCAGTATATCCAACATATCTATAAATTCTTTTCGATTCATGGTTAAATATGACTTAAATTGACTGCTTTTACGGGCATAGAAAAGAAAGCTGGCATAATTGTAATACATAAAATCAAATTGTAGTACATGAAGTACAATTTTCTTTGAAAGAGTTATTGCATCCAATTGCTCTTCTTCCGGGTTAAAATCAGTTACATAAGTCAGCTGCTTGTTTAAGGTATAATCAATAAGAAATATATACAAATCCGTTTTATTATTAAAATACCTGTAGAAACTTCCTTTAGCAATTTTTAATTCATTTATAATTCTATTTAAGGAAGATGACTCAAAATCCTGATTTGCAAATTCTTTAATAGCTACCTGTATAATTTCTTCCTGCCTTTCTTCTGGCAAATTAAAAAAGGTTTTACTAGGCAAGTTTACCACTCCTAATTTTATAATTTTATAATTGATAAAACTTAAGTAAAATATATCCAATTATGTAATCTCTTCAATATCAATTATAACATTTATGAAAAAGTTTTCTAGTATTGACAATGTAAAGGGTGTAATGGTATAATCTACTATGCTGACCGAATGGTCGCGACTTATAATTCTCATTTAGGAGGTTTTTTCTATGAAAAAAGGAGGCTTAGTTTTCACATTCCTAGTTATAATAATAAGTTTTTTTACAGGATGCGGTAATATAGCTGCATTAACTGGAGATGATTTAACACAAAAAAGCAATTCTAATTTAATCGTTCAGGGAAATATAGAAACCAAGGAAGTAAATATAAACTCTAAAGTTGCAGGAAAAATAACAGCTATAAAGGCAGATGAAGGAGACAGTGTAAAAAGTGGACAAGTTTTAATAACTATAGACAATAGTTCATTGGTTGCAAAGGAAGCCCAATCCCAAGCTGAAATTGAAGCGGCCACCGGACAAATGAAAGCAGCCCAGGCAGCCAAGGAGGCAGCTCAGGCCAAACTTTCAGAAGCTCAAAATGGGGCAAGAGCAGATGAAATTGCTTCGGCTAAGTCTCAATACGATTTAGCTAAGGCTACATATGACAGAACAAATACATTATTTCAACAGGGGTATACAACTAAAGAAAATTTAGATAAAGCAGAGACATCTATGAATGTGGCAGAAAATCAATATAATATTGTTAAAGATGGAGCAAGAACTGAAGATATAGCAGCATTACAAGCACAGGTAAGCCAGGCAGATGCAACAATACAAGCATATCAGGCTCAAATTAAACAAGCCCAGGGTGGAAAAAGCGAAGTACAGAGTTATATATCAGATACTACAATTACAGCACCGGTAGATGGAATTATAAATCAGCAAAATGTAGAAGTTGGTGAACTGGTGTCCACAGGTATGCCCCTCCTTGTAATAACAAATACAACTACTCCATGGATTGAATGCAATGTAAAGGAAACAGACCTTTCAAAGGTAAAATTAAATCAAACCGTTTCAGTAAAACTTTCAAGTTATCCTAAACAAAAATTTAAAGGTAAGGTAGTAAGAATAAATGAAAAACCGGATTTTGCAGTTAAAAGAGCTACAAATGACAACGGAGATTTTGATGTATTATCTTATGGGGTTAAGGTTGAATTGACATCTGTAAACAAAACCCTTTATCAAGGTATGACAGCCTTTGTTGATTTTGGAAAGTGAAGTGATTGACTCATTATGAAGGGTAAAATATTGAATTTTATAAAAACAAGTTTAAAATTAAAACAAGTTTTCATCTTTATTTTCTTTATATTTGTAATTCCTATTGCCAGTAGTTTCATTCTAGGAAATGAAATGCATGAAGGTGAAATCAAAAATATTCCAACCATAATTGTCGATCATGATAATTCTTCCTACAGCCAGATGCTTGTTAAAGAAATAAAATATAATGAAATATTTAATGTAAATAATTATGGTGAAAATGATTATGATGTTAAGACTTCAATAGAAAATGGTAAAGCCTCAGTGGGTGTTATTATTCCTCAATCTTTTTCAAAAGATTTAACAGAAGGAAATGCCCCTAAAGTTCTTGTGCTTTATGACGGTTCACAAATGTCAATTACCAGTGCTGCTAAATCTAGAATGGATGAAATACTTTTATCCATAAAAACAGCGTACATACAGGAAACTATGCAGGGAAAGCTTGGAATAATGCCAGAAATATCCAGAAATTATATAATGCCCATGTATTTTAACTATAGAATTTTAAATAACCCCGCTAGAAATTACAGTAACTTTTTAAATATAGGAATGCTGATTTCTATTGCTCAAGTGTGTATTGTAATGCTTGGAGCAGTTATTCCAAAAAAAGAAAAATACTATTTACCTATATGGATCAAATCTATTTTAGCAGGCTTGGCAGGTTCGGCTTCCATTCTACTGACCTTATGGATACAAGTGAAATATTTTGGAGTGCCCTTTAGAGGGATGCCTAAAGAAGTTATTATGCTAACAACATTATTCTCTATTGCAATAGCAAGTTATGGCGTTTTGGTAAGACTTATCATAACACAAGAGTTGTTTTCAATACAAATTAGTGCAGTAACGGTGCTGCCTACAAGTGTACTTGGAGGATATACTTTCCCACTACTTGCAATGCCCAAATTTTTTCAGGATTTATCAAATATCCTTCCCTTCGTGCATTATGCAGACCCTATGAGAAGACTATTCCTTGTGGGCATAGAAATGACGTATATCACTCCCGAAATAATTTGGTTTATGAAGTTTACACTTTATATGTGGCTATTTTCTTTGGCAGCATTCTACATAAAGAAAACAATCAGAAAAGTAATTGCCAATACTAAAGATAATGAAAATAACACCCAAAATACTGGAGAGGTGATAAAGGTATGATTAAAGGAGAATCTATTAAAGTTGCAACAGAAAGAATAAAGAATATTGTAATTATTATAATAACACCTATTTTTTTCACCTGTCTTTTCTGTTCAGTATTTAGCAAAGTGTTTGTTGAACAAATACCTTTCGGTGTTTTAGATTTAGATAATTCCTCCACTTCCCGAACTATTATAACACAATTTAAAGATCATCCGGGATTTAAAGTAGATTACTACGCCCAATCCTATGATGATATTAATGAAAAATTAAAATCCGGAAAAATTCAAGCAGCTATTATAATACCAAAAAATTTTGGCAGGGATGTATCGGAAATGAAGGCTCCAAAAACTATACTGCTAGTGGATGAGACCAATATAGTTATAGGAAATAATGCATTATCCTATGGCAGTGCCATATTAAATACTTTAAATGCAAAAATTCAACTCAATGTTCTTCAAGGTAACAACATGATGCCTTATGTAGCCCAGCAATCAATTAGTTCTTTATCTTTTGTTGAGCGTATATTATATGATCCACAGATGTGTTATGGTAAGTATTTAATTTATGGTCTTATAGCAGTGGTAGCTCAACAATGTTATTTAGCTGTAATAACACCTATTTTAATTGTGGAGAAATCCAATATAATAAAAGTTAAACTTCGTTCAAAAAAAGGATTAAAAAAGGTGGCAGTTCTCTGCTTGAGAATTTTTTTATGTATATTATGTTCTTACATAGGATTTGCCATCAGTTTATATTGTGCTGGAAAATATTTTAATATGCCTCTTAGAGGAACTATAGTAAATTATTTTAAATTGATAACCATATTTATTATAAACCTTACTGCAGTATCCTTCATATTGTCTATCATTTTCAATAAGGTTTCATACTTCACCAGATTCTCCATGTGTTTGTCTGTTCCAACATTTCTTACTGCAGGTTATACCTGGCCCGGATATATGATGCCTGGCAAATTTAGTCATATTGTTAAAGTCCTATGGCCTATTATATATACAGCAGATCCTTTAAGGGCCATAAGTTTAAGAGGAACAAACAATATGGAATTTTTACTCCCATATATACAACAAGGAATTCACTATGGGTTAATATGGCTCCCCATAGGAATATTACTTTATATTGTTAAAGTTATAGTACTTAAATATATGTATAAGAGGTTTCCTATTTCCATAAAATTATTAGAACATTAATAAATATCAAGAACAATCTTGCCTTAATATGATCCTTTACTATGAAATGAAAAGAAGCAGGTGGTTACAATAGATAGAAGTATTTCAAATTGGAATATCTTAATATATGTTTCCTAAAACTACTCTATTTAAATATTTTCTTCCCACTGCTTCTGCTTTTTTCATGAAGTTTATATCCGTAGGAGGATTTTTAAATTTATACCTTGGAAAATATCTTGAAAGATGCAGAGGAATATTATTATCTATAGAGCTTAAGAACTTTGAGATACTTTCCACTTCCTTTAAATTATCATTTTTTTCACTTACCAAAAGTGTGGTAATTTCAACATGGCAAACTGCTGTAGCTTTTTCAATAGTTTTTAGTACCGGCTTTAGACTTCCCCCACATAGATTTTTATAATACCCTTCATTAAAGCTTTTTAAATCAATATTCATGGCATCTACATAAGGAAGAAGTTTATCTAAGGGTTCTTCATTTATATAACCATTGGTAACAAGTACTACTTTCAAATGGGGCTTTTTTTCTTTTAATAGTCTGGCACAATCATATACATATTCATACCATATTGTAGGTTCATTATAAGTAAAGGCTATGCCTATATTATTCTTTAATTTTACTGCAGTTTCCATTAAATCTTTTTTAGATATAAACTCACTCTTAGCTCTGAACTGGGATATAGTATAATTTTGACAAAAATCACAGGTGAAATTACATCCAAAGCTCCCTACTGAAAAAATATAGCTGTGCGGTTCAAAGTAATGAAGAGGTTTTTTCTCTATAGGATCCAGTGCCCCAGAGGTAATTTCCCCATAATTTATAGTAAAAAGTTTTCCTCTTTCATATATTCTCACATTACACTTTCCAAAACCCCCCTCTTCAATTACACAATTGTGGGGACATAAAAAACAGTGCACCTTATCTTTAAATTTTTCATAAAATAAAGCTTCCTCCTTCATAGCATCACCCTTCTTTTCAATGTTCTTTATAACGAACTACTTTAAACCTTTCTATTTTATATTCTTCATTAGGTTTTATACCTGCTTTTTCCAGGGCAATTAAAAGCTGTTTTTCAACTGTATCTACCCCTTCTAAATTAGGAAGCAAAAGTCCTGTTTTTCTCCCTTTCCTTACAATAACGCCATATTGCTCCGGATCCAATTCTTCCCTACAAGAGAGTTCAGGTTCTGTTAAAACATCCACTGAAAACACAATATCTAAAAGTTCCTCTTTTTCCACTTCATAAAATCTTGGATCATTGAAGGCCGCTCCAACAGCATTACGCATAATTTCTTCTGCTACATTATCTGCAGCAGGAAATATGGTACCTATACATCCTCTTAAATCTCCATATTTTTTTAAGGACACAAATACTCCTCTTTTAATATTTATCATTTCATCTGTTATATAATCTGGAATTTTTTTAAGCACTCTTCCCTTATTCAAATAAAACTCAACACTTTCTCTTGCAAGTCTTACATAGGGATTGCTTTCCTCTTTTCCCTTTTCCAGGGCATGACTTTGAAGCAATTCTAATTGCTTTAATTTTGAGGTATCCTCTGATAACACATTAAATCTCATTACTCCATAACCCACTCCAAAAGTTCCCTCATAACTTAAAAGTTCCCCATTAAATCTACTCTTATCTAAAGCTCCCAGTAAGGTTAAAACAGAATTTCTCCCACACTCTGCTGCATTAGTTATATTCTCCTTATCCATATTAAAAATGTCCTTACTATCTCCATTTTTTAAATTTTCAAGAAACTCCCTATCAAACTTTTCTCCAAAAGGACTGTACCCATAAGGTCCTTCTTCTTTTAATTTATGGGATAAGTCTCCACTTGCTATAAATACAACTTCTTCTCCTAACTCTTCTACTGCTTTATTTATATACATACCAAATTTATATAGATTAATATCACCTAAAGGTGCATAAGTTATGTGTACAAGTTTATAGTCCTTATAGTATTTATCAATAAAATACAGAGGAACCATAGCTCCATGATCTAAATAAATAGAAGTATTATATTTATTTAAAAGAGAATTGGTGGCCATTACAACAGGTATATGAGCTTTATATGCAAGTTCATATATTTTACTGGTAAGGGGTTTGTTAATTTGTAACTTCATAGAAATATCTGATGTCCCAAAATTTTTTAAATCCCCTGATATTTCATTTTCATAGCTTAAAGAAATAGCATCTTTAAACATGACACCATGGGGGGTCACAAGTATAATAGTATCTGGAGCCTTTTTGGCAATCTCTTTTCCTATTACATGAAAACCATCACCGGTATTACTAATCTTTTTTTCCTGCCCTTTTCCTATCTCTGGAATTACAATGGGAGGATGGGGCAGTAAATAAAATCCTTTTAAGCTCAAAGAATCACCTCCATAAATAATATTTACACTTTTCTATAATAATATTAGAAAATTAAATATTATGCAATATATAACCAATAAGACAATTACATAAATTAATTCTTGAATAAAATTTTTCATAAAACTCAAACTAATTTTATACGATGTGTAAATTACTATATTTTATAAAATTAAGGGGTGTTTCATTTGAACAAAAAATTAAATCTACTTATATTTAGTGGAGATTATGACAAAGCTCTTGCTGGACTGATTATAGCTAATGCAGCCAGAGAAATAGACATAGACGTATCAATATTTTTTGGTTTTTGGGGGCTTCTCCTGGTACGAGATCCTAATGCCCCTCCCTGTGAAAATAAAACTGTTTATGAGAAAATGTTTTCCATGATGACTCCAAATGGCATTGAAGAGTTGCCCCTATCTAAAATGAATTTCAGTGGTATAGGTAAAGAAATGCTTAAAGCCATGATGAAAGAGGAGGATACTCCAAGCATCACAGCTTTTTTAAAAGGA